>NZ_JBKFBA010000059.1:0-19335 GCF_053345925.1 Rhodococcus sp. C26F | reverse complement strand
GTTCTTTCGTTCGGCGGATGAGTTGGTGGTACTTCCCATCCTGCCGCCGGAAGACCCGTCCGCCTTCGTCAGCCCCTGGTGGTGTCTACAACGTCATGACCCGCAACAACTAACGGGCGCGGATGGCGTCGAAGACGGCCGGATCGACGAGCGTCGAGGTGTCGCCCAGTTCGCGACCCTCGGCGACGTCGCGCAGCAGGCGGCGCATGATCTTGCCCGAGCGGGTCTTCGGCAGCTCCGGTACCACGGTGATCTGGCGCGGCTTGGCGATCGGGGAGATCTCCACCGCGACGTGATCGCGCAGTTCCTTGATGAGCGTGTCGCCGGTGTTGGCGACGTGCTCGCGCAGGATCACGAACGCGACGATGCCCTGACCGGTGGTCTCGTCCGCCGCGCCGACGACCGCGGCCTCGGCGATGGACGGGTGCGACACGAGCGCCGACTCGACCTCCGAGGTGGAGATGCGGTGACCGCTCACGTTCATGACGTCGTCGACACGGCCGAGCACCCACAGCGCTCCGTCGTCGTCGTAACGCGCACCGTCGCCGGCGAAGTACCAGCCCTGCTCGGCGTAGCGCGACCAGTAGGTCTCGCGGTAACGCTGCTCGTCGCCCCAGATGCCGCGCAGCATCGCCGGCCACGGCTGATCGAGCACCAGATAGCCGTTACCGCCCGCGCCGAGCGGGGTGGCCTCGTCGTCGACGATCTTCGCCGAGATGCCGGGCAGCGGCGCCATCGCCGAGCCGGGCTTGGTGGCGGTGATGCCGGGCAGCGGCGAGATCATGATCGCGCCGGTCTCGGTCTGCCACCAGGTGTCGACGATCGGGGCCGAATCCGCGCCGATGACCTCGCGGTACCACCGCCACGCCTCCGGGTTGATCGGCTCGCCGACGCTGCCGAGCAGACGGATCGACGACAGATCGTGGGCGTCGGGGATCTCGCGACCCCACTTCATGAACGTGCGGATCAGCGTCGGGGCGGTGTAGTAGATCGACACCCCGTACTTCTCGATGATCTCGAAGTGCCGGTGCTCGTTCGGCGAGTTGGGGGTGCCCTCGTAGACGACCTGGGTGACGCCGTTGCTCAGCGGGCCGTAGACGATGTAGCTGTGGCCGGTGACCCAGCCGATGTCGGCGGTGCACCAGTAGACGTCCTTGCCGGGCTTGTGGTCGAAGACGTAGTGGTGCGTGTACGACGCCTGGGTCAGATAGCCACCGGAGGTGTGGATGATGCCCTTGGGCTTACCCGTGGTGCCCGAGGTGTACAGGATGAACAGCGGATGCTCGGAGTCGAACGGCTGCGCGGTGTGCTCCGGCGACGCCTTCTCGACGGTCTCGTGCCACCAGAGGTCGCGACCTGAAGTCCACTCGACGTCGATGCCGGTGCGCGCGACGACCAGCACGTGCTCGATCGACTTCGCATCGGCGACGGCCTCGTCGGCGGCTGCCTTGAGCGGCGCGGCCTGGCCACGACGCCACTGGCCATCGACCGTGACGAGCAGTTTGGCCTGCGCGTCGTCGATGCGCGAGCGCAGTGCCGACGACGAGAAGCCGCCGAAGACCACCGAATGGGTCAGGCCGAGGCGCGCGCACGCGAGCATGGTGACGATGGCCTCGGGGATCATCGGCATGTAGATCGCGACGCGATCGCCGGCGACCAGGCCGAGCTCGGTGAAGGTGTTCGCGGCGCGACAGACCTCGGCGAGCAGGTCGTTGTAGGTCAGCGACCGGGAATCGCCGGGCTCGCCCTCGAAAAAGATGGCGACCCGATCGCCGTTACCGGCCTCGACGTGCCGGTCGACGCAGTTGTAGGCGACGTTGAGCTTGCCGCCGACGAACCACTTCGCCAGCGGTGCGTTCGACCACTCGAGCACTTCCGTCCAGGGCTGCGCCCAGTCGAGTCGTTTCGCCTGCTCGTCCCAGAATCCGAGCCGATCGGCGTCGGCCGCGGCCTGCAGTTCCGGACCGGCGTTGGCCGTGGCGGTGAACTCCGGGCTCGGCGGGTACGCCTTCGATTCGTGCTCCTGGGCTGCGCTCGTCATGATGCGGGGCCTCTTTCCGGGATGGTTCCATTCGGGCTCTTGTGAGCGTAATCATCTGTGACCGGCGCCGCACCGTTGCATCGATATGCAACCCCGTCACTTTCGCTCATCGGTCGAATTCGCGCGACGAACGGCATTCGGACGCGACCGGTGAACCTCTCGTCCGTCCACCGCATCCGCGCCGGTACCGTCGTCGACGTGACCGACCCTCTTCAGCCTCTCGTCGACCTTCCGGGCGTACGCGACGCCGCCGACCGTGCCCGCGACGCGCTCGCAGAGGTGCATCGTCATCGAACCAATCGGCGTGGCTGGGCGAACACCGCCGCGGAGGCGTCGGTGCGGGCCGCCCGCGCCTCGGCGTCGATCGACGGCGGGTCGATGGAACTTCCGCAGCCGGGGGAGAGTGGCGACCCGATCCTGGCCGGAGCACTGCGGGTCGCCCAGTCGCTCGACGGCGACGCGCTCGGCAACATGGTCGCGACGTGGCGACGTGCCCCGCTGCAGGCGCTCGCCCGCCTGCACCTGCTCGCTGCCGCGGATCTCGTGGAGGACGCCGAGGAACTGGGTCGTCCGCGGACGGAACCGGGGGTCGCCGAGCGTCTCGACGGGCTCGCGCAACTCGTCACCGGTGGGACGAACGCCCCGGCGCCGGTTCTCGCGGCGGTCGTGCACGGTGAACTGTCCGTCCTGAAGCCCTTCGGTGTCGCCGACGGCATCGTCGCGCGCGCCGCGTCCCGGCTCGTGTGCGTCGCGTCCGGACTCGACACGCGCAATCTGGGCGTACCCGAGGTCCACTGGATGCGCCGGCTGCAGGCCTACCGCGACGGAGTCGCTGGATTCGGGGCGGGAACCGTGGAGGGCGTCGGCGGCTGGGTGCTCTTCTGCTGCGGGTCGCTCGAGGCCGGGGCTCGTGAGGCCAACTCGATCGCCGAGGCGTTCGCCGGCTGAGTGCCGGGTGGGGGTGGGGCGTCGCCGCCAAACCTCTGCACGCGAAACCCTCTGCACGCGAAAGCGGGTGGCATATCGATCGAGATCGATTCCGCCACCCGCTAGCACGGACGGTCCGAGTTACCATGCGTGCTGAAATGGGTTGTGATTCAACGGCCTCGGCGATGATCCGGGTATCGTCGATTCGTCCTCGCAACGGGTGCGGGGAACTCGTCTTCGAAAATCCGGAACTCGCAGGCCCACAACACTCGTGCCCTTATAGTGGCATCGGCTTCGCGTGGGTACTCGGTGTCCGTGCTGGGAAGAACAGTCGGGAGATCGAATCTTCTCTTCCGATTCGGTCTTGGCCTTCCGTCCTTCCGTAACTCCTTTCTACCCCGTCCGCGAGATGTCGGCAAGCCCCCGACGGCAATGCTTCGTTTTCGATTTCGCGGCGAGTGACCCTGAGTGTCAACGCATCCGGCGCTTGGCCAGTCGGCGGGTGGCACCCAGTATCAGTGCGGTCGCTCCGAGGGTCGCGGCGAGCGTCGCCAGGGCGCGCGGCGACGGACGGGCACGACGTCCGAGTGGTACGGGCCGAGCGAAAGTGAGAACGGGCCAACCGTTTTCGGTTGCCGCCCTGCGCAGCGGGCGGTCGGGGTTGACCGCGCGCGGATTGCCGACCTCGAGCAACATCGGCAGGTCGGTGGCCGAATCGGAGTACGCGTAGCTGCGGGAGAGGTCGTAACCGTACTGCTCGGCGAGCTCGCGGATCGCGACCGCCTTCGCCTCCCCGAAGCAGTAGAACTCGAGCTCGCCGGCGTACCGGCCGTCGACGATCCGCATCCGGCTCCCCGTGCTGTGGGAGGCACCGAGTGTCCGGGCGATCGGAGTCACCACTTCCTGGCCGGATGCGGACACGATGATCACATCGTGACCGCGGGCCCGATGATCGGCGATCAGGTCCTTCGCCTCCGCGTAGACGAGCGGCGTCACGACGTCCTGCAGGGTCTTCTCGACGATCGATCCGACCTGCTCGACATCCCATCCCTTGCACATGTGCGCGATGTGTTCGCGCATCCGGTCCACCCGGGCCTGATCGGCCGCCGACAACAGGTAGAGGAGCTGGGCGTAGGTGCTCTGCAGCACGGCCCGACGGCTGAGGAGACCCTCCTCGAAGAACGGCCGGGTGAACGCCAGCACGCTCGACTTGGCGATGACGGTCTTGTCGAGATCGAAGAACGCTGCGATGCGAGCCGAGTCCGGTGAGCCCCCCGTCGACGGGGCCGGTCGGGACGGATTCACGGACGTATCGGTCACGATCACCACAATAGGGGCGCGCCGCGCCGGTGTTTGAAGTTGCAAGCAGTCACGCCTAACGGTGTACTATCGCGAATGCCCGGGTCGATACTCGGGTTGTGTTCAGCCCGACCCCCCGGGGCTGAACGCAGACGGCCCTCGCCTCCTCCCCCCTGGCGAGGGCTGTCGCTTTGTCCGAGACCTTTTCCACACGTCTCCGTACTGTCTTCTACACCCGCCGACCTGCGCACAGGTGCGACGAGGGTGCGCACGGCCGGGTTGTCCACAGGCCCCTGATCCATCCACAGGCGGGGCTTCCGAGGCCGTTTCCGCGACACTCACGACCCCGTAGCGGGGCAGCCTGTCCGGCATGAACGACATCCTCGGACTGGTCGACGATCCCGCGCTGGTCGCCGACCTCCGTCGTGTGGTCGCGGCGGCCGACCGCACACTGCACGAGATGTCCGTGCCGGTGCCCCGCAGGGCGTGGACCGACGCGGCGATCGTCGTCCTCGATGCGTCCGCCGCAGCGGCATGCGCCGCCGGATATCCCCGCCGCCCCGGCGTGATCCTCGTGTGCAGCGGGACGGCCGGCCTGGCGGACTGGCAGGCCGCCGCGACCGTCGGCGCCGAACACGTCCTCGCCCTCCCGTCCGAGGAGGTGGAACTGCTCTCGATCGTCGCGGCCGCCGNNGAGCCCTCGACGGGTGCCGGCACCGTCCTCGCGGTCGTCGGAGGATGCGGGGGAGCGGGCGCGTCGACCTTCGCCGCCGCACTCGCCTGGGCCGCGGGGAACGACGAACGACGCGACACCCTGCTCGTCGACGCCGATCCGTTCGGCGCGGGACTCGACGTCCTGACCGGTCTCGAGGAGCGTCCGGGAGTGCGGTGGTCCGGTCTCACCGTGGACGGCGGACGGATCTCCGCGCGTGCCCTGCGCGACGCCGTGCCCGTATGGGCATCCGGGGTGGGCGTCCTGTCCACCGACCGCGAGAACACCGACCGGCTCACCGCCGTCGCCGCAGAAGCGGTCGTCGACGGGGTGCGCGGAGCGGGAGCAACCGTCGTCTGCGATGTGGGGCGCAGCTTCGACCCGGTCGCCGACGCGGTGCTCGCACTGGCCGACCTCACCGTCGTCGTCGTGCCGGCCCGGATCGGTGCGGTGCTCTCCGCTACCCGGGTCGCCCGCACGCTCGCGGCGCGGGGTGAACCGGCCGGAGTCGTCGTCCGCGGACCTGCACCCGGTGGCTTGCGAGCCGTCGACGTGTCCGACGCGATGGGCCTGGACGTGCTCACCTCGATGCGTCCCGAGCCGGGCTTGAGCGAGATGCTCGAACGCGGTGGCCTGCGGCTGCGGTCACGCTCGCCGTTGCTCGGTGCGGCGCACGACGTGCTGGCGGCCGTCGGGGCCGACCGCGCCGGCCCGGGACGTGCGGCATGACCGGGATTCTCGGAGACGACCTCCTCTCGCGGGTCCGCGACCGGCTGGCCGACGAGACCGGGGAGCTCACTCCGGCCCGCGTCGCCGCAGCCCTGCGCGCGGAATCCGGTGGAGTACTCGGAGACTCCGATCTGCTTGCGGCACTGCGGCATCTGCAGACCGAACTGACCGGTGCGGGCCCGCTCGAGGATCTGCTGGCAGACCCGGCCGTGACCGACGTGCTCGTCACCGCGCCCGATCGCGTCTGGGTGGATCGTGGCAACGGGCTGCACCTGACCGAGGTCACCTTCCCCGACGAGGCCGCGGTCAGACGACTCGCGCAGCGATTGGCGCTGTTCGCCGGGCGTCGGCTCGACGACGCCCAGATGTGGGTCGACGGCAGGTTGCCCGGGCACGGTGAGTTCGGTGTCCGGCTGCACGCGGTGCTCTCCCCGGTCGCGCAGGCCGGGACGTGCCTGTCACTGCGGGTCCTGCGACCCGCGACCCAGGGACTCGAAGCACTGCGGGATCGCGGTGCGGTCTCCGAGGTCGCCTATCGGTTGCTGCTGCGCATCGTCCGCGCGCGCCTGGCCTTCCTCGTCATCGGCGGTACGGGTGCGGGGAAGACGACGATGCTCGCGGCGTTGCTCGGCGCGGTGGATCCGACCGAACGCATCGTCTGCGTAGAGGACGCCGCCGAACTGGTCCCGGCCCACCCGCACGTGGTGCGCCTCGTGGCACGGGCACCCAACGTGGAGGGCGTCGGCGAGGTCACCGTCCGCGATCTCGTGCGGCAGGCGCTGCGGATGCGACCGGACCGCATCGTCATCGGCGAGGTGAGAGGCGCCGAGGTCGTCGATCTTCTGACCGCGCTGAACACGGGTCACGACGGCGGCGCAGGGACCGTGCACGCCAATTCGCCCGACGAGGTGCCCGCGCGACTCGAGGCTCTCGCCGCACTCGGCGGCCTCGATCGAGCGGCGCTGCACAGCCAGCTCGTCGCCGCGGTGCAGGTGATCCTGCACGTCCACCGCGGCAGCGACGGAGCGCGACGTCTCGTGGGGATCGGCGTGGTCGAGCGGGACCCCGTCGCAGGCGTGATCGTCACACCGGCATGGACCCACGACAGGGGCGACGAGCACGGCATGGACGCCCTCGAGCGGATCCTGCGTCGACGGGATGCGCCGTGAACGCGACGATCCTGTGCCTCGCGGCGGCGCTGTTCGTCCTGCCGTCGTCCTCGGCCCGCCGTCGACTGCGACGCGGGGTGCCCGACGCGGCGCCGCGCCCGATACCGCGCGCCCTAGTCGTCGGGGTGATGGTCGTCGTGCTCGCGACGGTTGTGGTGTGGGCAGGAATCACACCGGCCGTGGCCGGCGCGACCGTCGCGACGACCGCGGTGTGGCGTCGCCGAGCCCGGCGCCGCGCTGCGGAGCTCGATCGGCAACGACGGATGTTGCTGTCGGGACTCGACACCGTGATCGCCGATCTGCGGGTGGGGACGCATCCCGCCGACGCGTGCGAGACGGCGGCCCGGGAGACGGCCGGGTCCGTCGCCGGTGCCTTCCGGGTCGCTGCGGCCCGGGCGCGACTCGGCGGGTCGGCGGCACACGGACTACGTTCGGCCGCAGCATCTTCGGACGGCGGTGGTGTCGCCGACAGTCTGGACCGTGTCGCCGATGCGTGGGCGGTCTCCGACCGCCACGGTCTCGCCCTCGCCGAACTGCTCGGGGCCGCGCGCGTCGATCTGGCCGCGCGTATGCGGATCCGTGCCCGTACGGAGGCCGGACTCGCCGGTGCTCGGGCCACGGCGACGGTCCTGGCGGGACTGCCGGTGCTCGGGGTGGGTCTCGGGCAACTCATGGGCGCTGCTCCGCTCGGCATCCTCCTCGCCGGTGGGCTCGGCGGCGTCATGCTCGTGGTCGGCACTGCGCTGGTCTGTGCGGGTCTGCTGTGGACGGACCGGATCGCAGCACGGGTGAGGACATGAGCGCGACGTGGGCGGTGTTGCTGGGAGCGGCCTCTCTCGTCGTCGCACCGACCCCTCGTGGAACCACCCGCGTGTTCTCCACGAGAACCCTTGCTGCCGCGTCGGATACAACTAGACCCGAGACCGACCCGCACGCGCTTCCCGCTGCCTTCGATCTCTTCGCGGCGTGCCTGCGCGCAGGGATGCCTGCCGGTTCTGCGGCGCGGGTCGTCGCGGAATCCGCTCCACCCGACCTCGCGGCGGCGTTGCGGAGAGGTGCCGACCGATTGGTGCTCGGAGCCGATCCGGCCGATGCGTGGGGAGATTCGGGAGCGGTCGACGCGCTGGACGATTTCGCCCGCGCGGCACGACGATCCGCGAAATCCGGTGCGCCCCTGTCGGACACCGTCGCCGAACTCGCGGTCCGGCATCGCGCCGAGACGGAGGACCGGGTGGCCGCCGAGATCGATCGGGCCGGAGTACTCGTGAGCGGGCCGCTCGGTCTGTGCTTTCTGCCCGCCTTCGTGTGCCTGGGCATCGTGCCGGTCGTCGTCGGCCTGGCGCGGGACGTCCTGGGTGCGGGGCTGATGTGAACGTCGGCGCGGACGGTCCGCGCCGCTCGGATGGGAGGGACGGAAGATGGGGAAACGAACAGTGACCGAAGCGTTCGCACACGGTCTGCGTGGTCGTCTCGGCGGGCTCGTCGTGCAGGACGGCGGCATGTCGACGGCGGAATATGCGATCGGGACCATTGCGGCGGCGGCTTTCGGGGCGGTGCTGTACACCGTGGTGACCGGCGATTCGATCGTGTCCGCGCTGACGGGCATCGTCGAGCGTGCCCTGAACACGGCGGTGTGACACCGACGCATGCGAAAGATGCTCGGACGACGCTGGCTACGCGCCTTCGTTCGTGAGGACGAAGGCGGGGTCACCGTCGAAGCGGCTCTCGCCGTCGCAAGCCTGGTCACGGTGCTCGTGCTGTGCCTCGGCGCGGTACTGGGCATCGCGTACCAGGTGCGGTGCCATGACGCCGCCCGTGAAGCCGCCCGCCTCGCCGCGCGGGGAGACCAAGCGAGGGCGGTCGATGTGGCCACGCGAGTCGCGCCTCCGGACGCACGCGTGGCGGTACGCGAGGAGGGAGATCTGATCGTGGCGGTCGTGACCGCGGAGAGTCCGCTGCTCCCATTGCTGACCCTCACGGCCGAGGCGGTTGCGGTGCGCGAGCCGGAAGGAACGCGATGAGGTCGGGCCCGTCCCTCCTCGGCGACGACGGGAGCGCGAGTGTGATCGGCTGCGCCGTGATGGCCGGCCTCATCGCGATCACGGCCACGCTGCTGCACGTCGGGTCGGTCGTCGTCGCACGTCATCGTGCGCAGGCGGCGGCCGACCTGGCGGCGGTAGCGGTCGCCTCGGCACTGGACCGCGGGGTCGTGGAGGCCTGCGAGGCGAGCGAGGTGATCACTACACGGATGCGAGTGCGATTGCGGCGCTGCGAGATCGACGAGTGGGATGCGCTCGTCGAGGTCACCGCTGCGGTGTCGGCCCTCTTCGGCGGGAAGGAGGCGACGGCCGTCGCGCGAGCCGGTCCTGCCCGATGAGGCCCGTCGGCGGGTCGCTCGCGGCCGTATCCAGCGGATTCGCGCTCGTTGCTTACCTGTGCTCGCATCCAGCGGTTGCCGCCCGATCCGTACACAAAGCGGCTGCTGGCAGCCGTTCCCGTCCCGGATCCGGCCGAGTAGGCACGCCGGTGGCCTGAACCGCCGTCACCCCCCGATAGCAGCGAGGACGGCATCGAGGACGGCGACCGCCCCGGCCTTGTCGAGCGGATCGTTGCCGTTCCCGCACTTGGGGGAGTACACGCACGACGGGCATCCGGCGGCACATTCGCAGGCCGCGACCGCATCGCGGGTCGCGGTGAGCCACTTGGTGATCCGGTGGTATCCGCGTTCGGCGAATCCGGCACCGCCGGGCTGTCCGTCGTAGACGAAGACGGTGGGCAGCCCGGTGTCGGGGTGCAGGTCGGTGGAGACACCGCCGATGTCGCCGCGATCGCACGTCGCGAGCAGGGGGAGCAGACCGATCGCGGCGTGCTCGGCGGCGTGGAGTGCGCCGGGCACGCGATCGGGGGTCACCCCGATCCGGTCGAGCAGGTCGGGGTCGATCGTGTACATCACCGCGCGGGTGTCGAGCGTGTGCTCGGGCATGTCGAGGGGGATCTGGTCGAGCACCTCTCCGGACGGCAGGCGGCGCAGATAGCCGACCACCCGGTGCGTCACCTCGACCCCCACGGACGCGACGGTGACGGGTCCGAACTCGCGGTGTTCGTCGACGGAGATGCAGCAGATGTCGGTGATCTCGCGTGCGCTCGTCGACCATTCCGGGTCCTCGGCGTGCACGAGGGCGATGCCGTCCTCGAGATACAACTCGTCGACGACGAAGGTCTCACCCTGGTGCAGGTGCACAGCTCCGGGATGGACGGTCGCGGGGGCGCGGGCGGCGTCGACGGTGCCGAGCATGCGGCCGGTGTCGCCCTCGACGATCGAGACCTGGTGGCCGATCCCGCCGCGGATCTCGACATCGCCGTGCGGTTGCGTTCCCGGGGTGACGAACCAGCCGTGCGGGCGGCGGCGGATCAGTCCCTGCTCCGCGAGGTCCGTGAGGACGTCGAGCGCGCCGAACTCATCGATCTCGGCATCGCTGAGCGGCAGTTCCGACGCGGCGCAGAGGAGTTGGGGTCCGAGCACGTACGGATTGTTCGGATCGGTGACCGTCGCCTCGACCGGCCGGTCGAGCAGTGCCTGCGGATGGTGCACGAGATAGGTGTCGAGCGGATCGTCCCGCGCGACCAGCACGACGAGCGAACCCTGCCCGCGGCGACCGGCGCGACCGCCCTGCTGACGGAAGGACGCGACCGTGCCCGGGAATCCGGCGACGATCACCGCGTCCAGACCGGCGATGTCCACGCCGAGTTCGAGGGCGTTGGTGCTGGCGACGCCGAGCAGACGGCCGTCGGAGAGCGCGGCCTCGAGGTCGCGCCGGTCCTCGGCGAGGTAGCCCGCCCGGTAGGCCGCCACCCGGTCGACGAGATCCGGTGCCGCCTCGGCGAGAAGCCGACGTGCACCCATGGCCGTGAGCTCGGCGCCGTGACGCGACCGGACGAACGCCAGGGTGCGGGCACCCTCGACGACGAGGTCGGCGAGAAGGCGCGCGGCCTCGGTCCCGGCGGCCCGCCGCACCGGGGCGCCGTGTTCGCCCGTGAGTTCGCGCAGTAGGGGCGGCTCCCACATCGCGACCGTGCGGGGTCCGTGCGGCGAGCCGTCCTCGGTGATCTCGCGGCAGGGTGCTCCGATGAGCCGGGACGCCGCTGCCCCCGGTTCCGCGGTCGTCGCGGAGGCGAGGACGAAGACGGGATCGGCGCCGTACCGGCGGGCCACGCGCCGGAGCCGACGCAGGATCAGGGCGACGTGCGAGCCGAACACACCCCGGTAGGAGTGGCATTCGTCGACGACGACGTACCGCAGGCGGCGCCACAGCCGGGCCCATCGTGCGTGGGCGGGCAACAGCGACAGGTGCAGCATGTCGGGATTGGTGAAGATCCAGCGCGAGTGCCGGCGCGTCCACTGCCGGATCTCGGTGGAGGTGTCGCCGTCGTAGGCGCACGCGCACACGGTCGACAGGCCGTCGATGTCGGAGGTCAGTTCGGCGACCGCGCGCAGCTGGTCGGCGCCGAGGGCCTTGGTGGGCGACAGGTAGAGAGCGGTGGCCTGCGGGTCGTCGGCGAGCGCGCTCAGGACGGGCAGCTGGTAGGCGACCGACTTGCCCGACGCGGTGCCGGTGGACACCACCACGTTCTCCCCGCCGGCCGCGATGTCGGCGGCGCTCGCCTGGTGGTGCCAGGGACGCTCGACGCCCTGTTCGCGGAAGGCCCGGACGACGTCCTCGTGTGCCCACTGCGGCCAGTCGCTGTGGTGGGCGGGCCGGGCCGGGATCTCTGCGACGTGGGTCAGCGGTGACTCGCCCGTCGGGGTGCCGGCGAGCAGCCGGTCGAGCAGCTCGCGACCGTAGGTGGGGGCGGTGGCGTCGCCGTTGTGGAGGAAGGGCGAGCCGGTCACGCAGTACTCCGCTGGGTCGGACGAGGTGTCTGTCGAAAACGTCTGTCGGATAGGAGTGTGTCGGATACGGGGAGGCTGTGTCGGATGGGGGAGACCCGGGTCCGGGACGAGTGGGGCCACAGTGGCCTCCCGTAACATGGGAGCAACAGCTACCCGTGGGTAATGCTACCGAGACATGAACAAGATCAGGGAATTGGCACGTTTGTGCCCATTCCTACTGTTGCGCGTGCCCAGAACGTGGTTGACTGACACCCGGTCGCAGCTTCTGTGTTCGTAGACTTGGAAAAGTGCACGCTCGCAGGATCGATGGTTGCGAGCGCGGTGCTTTAGCTCTTCCAACGGGGGACTCGAGAAGTACAGCGGTCGGAACCGGGACCTGGCGGATCGCGTACCCGGCGGTTCGTCGAATCCGGTGTTAGAAAGAGAAGGAAAAGCATGGCACAGGGCACTGTGAAGTGGTTCAACGCGGAGAAGGGCTTCGGCTTCATCGCTCCTGAGGACGGCTCCGCCGACGTGTTCGTTCACTACTCCGAGATCCAGGGTTCCGGCTTCCGCACCCTCGAGGAGAACCAGCGAGTCGAGTTCGAGGTCGGTCAGGGCACCAAGGGCCCGCAGGCCACCGGCGTGCGCGCACTCTGATCCACCCGCTCGAGCGAGCAACCGGGCAAGGTCAACCACCTCGCCCGATCGTCCCCCGTCGCCTCAGGTGATGGGGGACGATGCTTTTTCCGGGACGTGTGCGCGAACCGGTCGTGGGATCTCGCCCCGTCGCGCTCACGGAGCCGGGAGAGGAGGACCCGTGAGTCAACTGTCCTTCTTCGGGGCCGACACGATGCCGCCGGCCCTGGCCGACCTGAGCGGCCTGCTCGCGGCACACGGACGTGCGCGTCTCACCGACGACGGCGCGGTGCTGACCGTGGAGGTCGACGCCGAGTGGCGCGCCCGCGCGATCGCGCAGCTCGTGACCGACACGGGAATAGGGGCGGAGATCGTCGCCGACGGCGAGCTGTTCACCGTCAGCACCTCCGCCGACGCCGCTCTCGTCCCGCTCGCGACCCAGTGGAGCAGCGACGGCGGCAAGACGGTCCCGACCGGCTGGGTCCCGTCCTCGCGGGCCCAGCGGGCGTGGTTCCTCGCGTCCGGTCGCATGGAGGTCGAGGGAGCACAGTATGTTCTCGGTCTGGATCCGACGGCTCCCGACACCCATGCAGTTCTGGCGCAGGCGCTCATGCGCGCCGGCATCGCACCGACCCTGATCGGTACGCACGGCACCGGTGGGCCGGGGTTGAGGATCTCCGGCCGGAGGCGTCTGACGAGGCTCGTCGAGAACATCGGTGCACCTCCGGACGCCGACGCGGCACGACGGATCTGGCCGCACGTGGAACCGGGTGATCATCACTTGTGAAGAGCCGTTCCCCGAGGATGTGCGACCCTGTGTGTGGCCGCGTCTGGGGAACGGGTCGGTATACATGTCTTCGAACAAGGCGACATGTCGGCAATGAGGGAAGGTGCGGGCGGCACGGTGGCAGCACGGGAGAAGAGCACTGCGGGCGGTTCGTCGGGCACGCGTCGGCTCGTGATCGTCGAGTCCCCGACCAAGGCGAGGAAGATCGCCCCCTACCTCGGCCGCGACTACGTCGTCGAGGCATCGGTCGGTCACATCCGCGACCTGCCGCGCGGCGCCGCGGACGTCCCTGCCAAGTACAAGGGCGAGTCGTGGGCGCGCCTCGGTGTCGACGTCGATCACGACTTCGAACCGCTCTACGTCGTCAGCGCCGACAAGAAGACCAAGGTCTCGGAGCTGAAGAGCCTGCTCAAGGACGCCGACGAGCTGTACCTCGCCACCGACCCCGACCGCGAGGGCGAGGCCATCGCCTGGCACCTGCTCGAGACCCTGAAGCCCAAGGTGCCGGTCCGGCGCATGGTCTTCCACGAGATCACCGAGCCCGCCATCCGCGCGGCCGCAGAGAACACCCGCGACCTCGACAACGACCTGGTCGACGCGCAGGAGACCCGCCGCATCCTCGACCGTCTCTACGGCTACGAGGTCAGCCCCGTGCTGTGGAAGAAGGTCATGCCCCGTTTGTCGGCGGGTCGTGTGCAGTCGGTGGCGACCCGCGTGATCGTGCAGCGAGAACGCGAGCGCATGGCGTTCAAGTCCGCCGAGTACTGGGACATCGCGGCCACGATGGACGCCGGCGCCGACGCGAGCCCCCGGTCGTTCGGTGCCCGCCTGGTCAACGTCGACGGTTCCCGTGTCGCCTCGGGTCGCGACTTCGGGCCCGACGGGAACCTGAAGTCGAACGGTGTCGTCGTCCTCGACGAGGACCGCGCCCGCCGCCTCGCGGAGGCACTCGCCGGTGTCGCGTTGACGGTGTCGTCGGCCGAGAGCAAGCCGTACACCCGCAAGCCCTACGCGCCGTTCATGACGTCGACGCTGCAGCAGGAGGCGGGCCGCAAGCTGCGGTTCTCGTCCGAGCGCACCATGCGCACCGCGCAGCGTCTGTACGAGAACGGCTACATCACCTACATGCGTACCGACTCGACGACGCTGTCCGAGTCGGCGATCGCGGCGGCCCGCGCACAGGCCACCCATCTGTACGGTGCCGAGTTCGTCCATCCGACGCCGCGCCAGTACACCCGCAAGGTCAAGAACGCGCAGGAAGCACACGAGGCGATCCGTCCCGCCGGTGACGTCTTCGCGACCCCCGGCGAGCTGCACGCGCGCCTCGACGGCGACGAGTTCAAGCTCTACGAGCTCATCTGGCAGCGCACCGTCGCCTCCCAGATGGCCGACGCGCGGGGCACGACGCTGACGCTGCGCATCACCGGCACCGCGGGCACCGGCGAGGAGTGCACCTTCTCGTCGTCGGGCCGCACCATCACGTTCCCGGGCTTCCTCAAGGCATACGTCGAGAGTGTCGACGAGGAGGCCGGCGGTCAGTCGGACGACGCGGAGTCGCGTCTGCCGAACCTGTCCGAGGGTGCGTCGGTCACCGCGACGAAGCTCGATCCGGACGGTCACTCCACCAACCCGCCCGCCCGGTACACCGAGGCGAGCCTGATCAAGACGCTCGAAGAGCTCGGGATCGGCCGGCCCTCGACCTACGCGTCGATCATCAAGACCATCCTCGACCGCGGCTACGTCTACAAGCGTGGCAGCGCGCTCGTCCCGTCGTGGGTGGCGTTCGCCGTCATCGGCCTGCTCGAGGCGCACTTCGCCCAGCTCGTCGACTACGACTTCACGGCCGGGATGGAGGACGATCTCGACGAGATCGCCTCCGGTCACCGGCAGCGCACCGACTGGCTGACGCGGTTCTACTTCGGCAGCGACGACGGTCACGAGGAGTCGGTCGCGCGCAAGGGCGGCCTGAAGAAGCTGGTGGGGGAGAACCTCGAGGACATCGACGCCCGCGAGATCAACTCCATCCGCCTGTTCGACGACTCCGAGGGTCGCGAGATCCACGTGCGTGTGGGCCGCTTCGGTCCGTACCTCGAACGGATGGTCACCGACCCCGACAACCCCGACGCCGAGCCGACCTCGCAGCGGGCGAACCTGCCCGACGACCTGCCGCCGGACGAGCTCACCCTCGAGTACGCCGAGAAGCTCTTCTCGACGCCGCAGGAGGGACGTGTCCTCGGTGTCGATCCGTCGACCGGCTACGAGATCGTCGCGCGGGAGGGTCGCTTCGGTCCCTACGTGACCGAGCTGATCCCCGATCCGGAACCCGAGCCCGAACCGGAGCCGGACGTCACGCCCATCCCCGTCGAGGAACTCGGCTCGGAGGGAGAGGGCGGCACGAAGACCGCCACCAAGAAGGCCGTCGCCAAGAAGGCGGCGAAGAAGGCTCCCGCGAAGAAGGCCGCGAAGAAGACCGGCCCGAAGCCGCGCACGGGTTCGCTGTTCAAGACGATGGACCTGTCCACGGTCACCCTGGAAGACGCCCTGAAACTGCTGTCGCTGCCGCGCGTGGTGGGTGTCGATCCGGAGTCCGGCGACGAGATCACCGCCCAGAACGGCCGCTACGGTCCGTACCTGAAGAAGGGCAGCGACTCGCGGTCGCTCGCGAACGAGGAACAGATCTTCACCGTCACCCTCGAGGAAGCGCTGAAGATCTACGCGGAGCCGAAGCGCCGCGGCCGGCAGGCCGCCGCCACGCCGCCGCTGCGTGAGCTGGGCACCGACCCGGTCAGCGGCAAGCAGATGGTGATCAAGGACGGCCGGTTCGGTCCGTACGTCACCGACGGTGAGACGAACGCGAGCCTGCGCAAGGGCGACGAGGTCGAGTCCATCACAGACGAGCGGGCGTCCGAACTGCTCGCCGACCGTCGGGCACGCGGTCCGGCCAAGAAGACCGCGAAGAAGACGGCCGCGAAGAAGACGGCCGCCAAGAAGACCACCGCCAAGAAGACGGCGGCGAAGAAGACGACGAAGAAGGCCGCCGCGAAGAAGACGACGGACTGACGGTTCCCGTCGGCGTACGCGGATAACCTCACGGTGTGTACCGCGAACTGCCGTCGGGGATCCCCGGCGTCACACTGTGGCGGTCCGAGCCGTCCGGTGCCCGCGTGGGCAGAACCCACGTGCTGCCGGACGGATGCATGGACCTCATCCGGCACGCCGACGGCTTCCTCGTCGCAGGCCCGGACACGACGTCCCAGTTCTCCGATCTGGCGGCGGATCGGCCGCTGACGGCCGTCCGATTCGAACCCGGCCTGGGGCCGCGCTTCTTCGGCGTCGATGCGAGCGAGCTGACCGATCGACGGGTTCCGCTCGACGATCTGTGGTCGTCACGTCGTGTGCGTCTCCTCGCGGTTCGAGCCGAGGACGATCCCGTCGCTGCGCTGGTCGACGCCGTGCGGGGCGCGGTCGACGAACACGATCCGATGGCCGACCTCGCGCGGGCGCTGGCCTCCGGCGCGGCCGTCACGGAAGTCGCCGCGATCCTCGGCTGGAGCGACAGGACACTGCGTCGTCGCTCGGCCCGGGCCTACGGATACGGACCGAAGACGTTGTCGCGGGTACTGCGCTTCCGTCGGGCGGTCGCGCAGGCCCGGGCCGGCAACGACTTCGCCCGTGTCGCAGCCGACTGCGGGTACAGCGACCAGGCGCATCTGGCCCGGGAGGTCCGTACCCTGTCGGGTGTCACCCTCGGTGAGCTGGTCCGAAATCACCCCGGGAGTGCGGCGAACAGGTCGACGCTGTGGCCGTCGGGGTCCATCGCGGTCGCGTAGCGCTGTCCCCAGAATGCGTCCCAAGGTGCCTTTGTCGACGTGCACCCGGCCTCGACCAACGCTGCAAGTGTCGCGTCGACCGCTTCGGGGGAACCGCAGTCGAAAGCGAGTGCCGCTCCGCCTCCGGACGACGGCTCGAACTCCGGATCGAAGCTGCGGACGGACTCGACGGTGTCCCACATCAGGCGCAGACCACCGGGGAGAGTGACCTCGAAGTGCGGTACCTCGGGTGCTTCGGTGGGCAGGTCGAGGCCGAGCACGCGATAGCACGCGAAGGACCGATCGAGATCGGCGACGACGAGCCCCACAGCGGAGAAATGAATGGTCATGGCCCGACGGTAGGACCGTGGACGTGCGGCCGTCTTGAATGTTTCGGACACGTGATCCGGACCCGTCGGACCCGGTCGTTAGGCTGAGCGCATGCCCGGGGTCTTCGATCGTCTCGTCGGTCAACGCGATGTCGAGACCGAACTCGTCGCGGCCGCGGTAGCCGCCCGTCGGGGCGACACCGGGTCGGCGATGACCCACTCGTGGCTGTTCACCGGTCCTCCCGGGTCCGGGCGCTCGGTCGCAGCGCTGTGTTTCGCCGCCGCCCTGCAGTGCACCGACGAGGAGACTCCCGGCTGTGGGCGATGCCACGCCTGCACCACCACGATGGCCGGCACCCACGGCGACGTACGGCGGGTCGTGCCCGAGGGGCTGACGATCAGCGTCAAGTCGATGCGCGACATCGTGCAGGTCGCGTCGCGGCGTCCCAGCACGGGCCGATGGCAGGTCGTGGTGATCGAGGACGCCGACCGTCTCACCGAAGGCGCCGCGAACGCGCTGCTGAAGGTGGTCGAGGAACCTCCGCAGCGAACGGTCTTCCTCCTGTGTGCGCCGTCGGTCGATCCAGAGGACATCTCGGTGACGCTGCGCTCGCGCTGCCGTCACATCGGGTTGGTCACCCCCAGCGCCGACGCAATCGCGCGCGTCCTCGAGGCCACCGACGGCATCGATCCGAAGACGGCGCAGTGGGCCGCATCCGTCAGCGCAGGCCACGTCGGCCGGGCCCGACGACTGGCCACCGACGAGGGCGCCCGCGACAACCGGGCACGTGCGCTCGCTGTCGCCGGCGCGGTCCTGCGCCCCGCCACCACCTACTCCGCAGCCGATGACCTCGGCCGCAGCGCCGAGACCGAGGCGAAGGAGATCAGTGCGGAGCGCGACGAGCGTGAGACCGAGGAGCTGAAGACCGCTCTCGGTGCCGGCGGTACCGGCAAGGGTGCCGCGGGTGCGCTTCGCGGTTCGGCCGGGGTCCTCAAGGAACTCGAACGCACCCAGAAGTCGCGGAAGACGCGAACCGAGCGCGACATCATGGACCGAGCCCTTATCGATCTCGCCGGTCTGTACCGGGACGCACTGGTGCACGCCTTCGGATCGCGGGTCACGCTCAACCATCCGGACATGTCGGATCGTGCGGCCGACCTCGCGTCGAGGACCCGGCCGGAGTCGCTGCTCGAGTGCATCGAGGCCATCCTCGACTGCCGGGAGGCGCTCGCCCAGAACGTCAAACCCCGCTTCGCTCTTGCCGCGCTGGCAGCCCGGTTGAGCTCGGCGTTCCGGTAGCCGAAGTGCCGGTTTGCGTCGGGGTGGGGGTAGTCCGCTAGACTTCGGACGCCGAAAGGCTCGCTGCCTTAGCTCAGTCGGTAGAGCATTTCACTCGTAATGAAAAGGTCGTCGGTTCGATTCCGACAGGCAGCTCCACGAAGGCCCCTCNCCTTCGACGTTTCTGCGCGCTGTGCGATTCGCGCGGATGATGGAGACATGTTGATGGAACTGTTCTCCTTGGTCCTGATCATCGGCGCTCTCGCCGTGGTTCTGCCCATGGCCGTCCGGGTCTTCCGGGACAAGGACCGTTGACGCGAAGCGACCGCGACTATCGGCGCGCACCAGAGCGGTCTCGGACACGGCGTCGAAATCCTCGACAACCCGGTCACCGCGCAGCATGCTTCTCTCATGGCTGAGTCGTTGAAGGACCGGGTTCGGGAGAAGATCCTGCGGCAGCGCGCCGAGGACGGGGGCCGGCCGATCGGCGACGCCGAAGGGGACGACCCTCGCCTCATGGATCTCCGCAGCGACCTCGCGATGCTGGAGCAGGCCGGCGAGGACGATCCGATCGTCCAGCACCTCGCGGCGAAGTACTGGGTCCCCTGAACACCCTCACAACGACGCTCCGTAAGCCGATAAACCCGCCCTGACCTGGCGATTTGGTGTTCTCGGAGATGTTCGCGTAACTTATTCCAGGTCAGAGCGACACGGACACCGACCCGGGCCGAGAGGAACGGGACAA
>NZ_JBKFBA010000058.1:0-20200 GCF_053345925.1 Rhodococcus sp. C26F | reverse complement strand
CCTGATGGACCAGGCTCCCAAACTCACCGCCCATCCCCGCAACCCCAACGTGCAGGCCTGGCAGTTCCAGGGCACCGTCGTCGGCAGTTCCGGCCTCAACGCGGTCGTCTCCTGGCCCAAGCACGAATGGGGCATGGACCCCACCGGTTACGCCGAGATGCGACCGGGCGTCTACGACATGGACCTGCGCGTGCGCGATATGGACGCCAACGGCACCCTCGCCGCGACCCTGTTCGCCACCTTCCCCGGCTTCGCCGGCACCCACCTGGCGAGCCTGCCCGACAAGAAGCTCTCCCTCGCCGCCCTGAAGGCGTTCAACGACTGGGTCGTCGGCGAGGTCCCGGACGCCCACCCGGGGCGGTTCATCCCCATCGGCATCGTCCCGTTCTACGACGCCGAGGAATCGGTGAAGGAGATCGAGCGCATCGCCGCCATGGGATGCCGGTCGATCAGCATCCCGGAGACGCCCTACGGCGTCGGCGAGGGCTATCCCGACTTCAAGTCCGGGCACTGGGACCCGATCTTCAAGGCATGCGTCGAGCACAACATCGTGCTGTCCCTGCACATCGGCGGCGGCATCAACCTCGTCAAGCGCCCGGCCGGTTTCAACATCGACGACATGATGATCCTCACGCCGCTCATCTCCACCATTGCGGCCACCGACATCATGCTCAGCGGTGCCTTCCAGAAGTTCCCCGATCTGAAGGTCGCGATGAGCGAGGGCGGGGTCGGCTGGGTCGCCCCGTGGCTCGACCGCATCGACCGGCACATCGTCAACCAGTCCTGGACCGGCACCAGCTTTCTGCCGGCCGGGATGAGCCCGACGGACGTGTGGCGCAAGAACTTCCTCGCCTGCTACATCACCGAACCGAGCGGACTGAACAACCGTCACCGGCTCGGCGTCGACACCATCGCGTGGGAATGCGACTACCCGCACTCCGACTCCACCTGGCCTCGATCGCCGGAGACCTTGAAGAGCGAGTTGGATGCCGCCCGGTGCACGGACGAGGAGATCGACAAGATCACCTTCGCCAACGCCGCGAAGTTCTTCGACTGGGACCCTTTCGAGCACATCCCGCGTGAGGGGGCCACCGTCGGCGCCCTGCGCGCCCGCGCCACCGATGTGGACATCAGCGAGACCTCGAAAGAGGAGTACCGCCGCCGCTACGAGCTCTCCCACTCGTGAGGCGCCCGAAACACGACCACCGACCCGCTTCGACCGACAAGGAAATCCTATGACAGACACTCCACAGCTGGCCGGCAAGGTCGCCATCGTCACCGGCGCCGGTGGCGGGATCGGCCGGGCCTACTCACGCGGCCTCGCCGACGCCGGAGCGGTAGTCGTCCTCGCGGACGTCGACCTCGCATCCGCTCAGGCCGCGGCGGACGAACTCACGGCGGACGGTCACCGTGTCCTGGCCGTCGGAGTCGACGTCAGCGACGAGGCCAGCACCACCGAGATGGCCGCGACCGCGGCCGAGCACTTCGGATCGGTCGACATCCTGGTCAACAATGCGGGACTGATGGCCGAGGTCGTCGGCGAGGGATCCCTCACGACGATGGAGCTCGACCTGTGGAACCGCACCCTCGCCGTCAACCTGACCGGTCCGCTCCTGTGCACCCGCGCCGTGGTGCCGTACATGAAGGAGCGCGGCTACGGGAAGATCGTGAACCAGTCGTCGAGCGGCGCATTCATGGCCGCGCAGGCCTACGGCATCACCAAACTCGGTCTCGTGAGCATGACGGTCTCGCTGTCACGCGAGTTGGCGCCGTTCGGTATTCGTGTGAACGCGATCGCTCCCGGCATGGTCAACACCGAGGCCGGCTCGATCGCGTCGCCGCCCGAACTCAAGGAGATGGTCAAGCACGCCATCCCGTTCCCGTTCGGTGAGCCCGAGGAACTGATCCCCGGCCTGCTGTATCTCGTGTCGTCCGGCAGCGACTGGGTCACCGGTCATACCCTCAACATCGACGGCGGCTGGGTCGTCCGGGTCTGAAGATCCAGTACACCAACCCTTCTCACAGACAGGACCACGCATGAAGCACTACCTGCTCGTCGAGTCGTACCCGTCGCATCCCGAGCGGCTGGAAGAGTTCAACAAGTGGTACGACGAGGTGCACATCCCCGAAGTGGTGGCTCTCGACGGATTCGTCGGTGCCACACGGCTGTCCCCCGCCGACGCGGACGGCGGTCCGTCGGTCACCCTGTACGAACTCGAGGGTGATCCCGCGGCGGCCAAGGCCAACGTCCACGCCGCGGCGGCAGCGAAGCAGCTGAACATGTCGGACTCGCTCAGCTACGGCCCCATCCCGAAGATGCGGATCATGGAAGTGAGGTCGGAGTACGTCAAACCCCGTTCGTGAACGGAGCACGGAAGTCGTAGGCCGCTGCCGGTATCCGTCAGCGGCCTACGAAAGTTTCAGGGAGATCGCATCTTCCAGAGTTGCGCACTGTTCGTCGAAGAATCCGCGCGCGACCCCCGTGCGCGACGCCACCGAATCGAAGCCGTGGAAGGCTCCGTCGACGATGTGCAGAGCACATGGGACACCCGCCGCCTGCAACCGTTCCGCGTACGCGCGGTCCTCGTCGAGGAACAGATCGTGCGTGCCCACCCCGATCCAGGTCGGGGGCAGGCCCGACAGATCGGTGCAACGCGCCGGCACCGCGACCTCCGGATCGGCCGAACCCACGTAACTCGTCCAGCCGAACCGGTTGCTGAACGCATCCCATATGCGCATGTGCGCGGGACCGCCGTCGGTGCGATCGTCCAGCATCGGGTAGGCCAGCAGTTGGAGCGCCGGTGCCGGTAGTTCCCTGTCCCGGAGCAGAAGTGCCAGTGCCGCAGCCAGACCCGCTCCCGCGCTCGCACCTCCGATCGCGATACGCGCCGGATCGATCTCCGGCCGGCTCCGCAGCCACTCGTAGGCGCGCAAACAGTCCTCGAGCGGAGTCGGATAGGGATGTTCGGGTGCCAATCGGTAATCGACCGAGGCGACGGCGATACCGAGCCGGTCGGCGAACCGCCGGCACAGCGCGTCGTCCTGCGCGGCCCTGCCGAAGACGTACCCGCCGCCGTGGATCCACAGCAGCGCAGCACCGGGTTCGACGCCTACGCGCGCCGGAGCGCCGAACCAGCGGACCGATACTCCCGGTTCGAAGACGTACACGTCCGGGTCGGTGCCCCGGATCGCGCGGGTGAGCATGCGCATCACCGGCAACGATCGCGGGGTCACCGCACGACGTGGAGCGAGCAGCGCTACGGCCCGCAGATCAGGATGGAAGCTCGACAGCGAGCGCAGCCGTCCGATCACACGGCCCCTCCGATCACACCGTGCCTCCGATCACGACTTTCCTACGGTCATCCTCGCGATGTTTGCACGGAAGTCGTCGCTCTGGAAGGTCATCTCCTCGGCGCTCATCGCGTAGTCGAGGCTCGCGAGCACCGCCCGTTCGAGGTGGATGTTCAGCAGCCGCTTGGTGGCCTCCACGGCCTTCTGCGGTTGTTCCACGAGACGCTTGGCGCACGCGAGTGCCTCGGCGAGCGGATCGGCGACCACATGGTTCGCCAATCCGAGTTCGCGGGCCCGCTCGGCGGGGATCCGCTCCCCGAAGAAAGCGAACTCCTTCGCGTGCAACAGGCTGATCTGCAGCGGCCAGGTCAGCGGACCACCGTCGGCCGCGACCAGCCCGACCTGCACGTGGGGATCGGCGAGATAGGTGCCCTCCCCCATGTAGACGACGTCGCTGAGGGCGACGAGGCTGCAACCGAGTCCCACCGCCGGGCCGTTGACCGCGGCGACCACCGGCACGCGGCAGCGCGCCATGCCCAGGACGATCTCGCGTCCGTCGGCGATGGTCTTCGCCCGCAGTTCGGCGTCCTGCCCCAGTTCGGCGAGATAGTCGAGATCCCCGCCGGCGGAGAACGCCTTGCCGGCACCGGTGAGCACCACGGCGCGGACCTCGCGGTCGGCGCTCAACTGCGGCCACAGCCGGGCCAGTCCCGCGTGCAGCGGGTCGTTGACCGCGTTGTACTTCGACGGCCGGTTGAGCGTGACGATCCGCAGCGGCCCCTCGGCGCGGACCTCGATCTCGTCGGGCATGCCGTACATGTCAGACCCCCAATCCGAGGATGCGCGAAGCGATGATGTTCTTCTGGATCTGCGACGTGCCGCCCATGACGGATTGGGCGCGGCTGTACATGTACGAGCCGAGGAGTTCTTCGTCGCGGCTGCCCGCGACGGCCAGGGCCGCGTGCCCGACCGACTGGTCCACCCACGTCATGAGCAGCTTGTCGAGCGACCCCTCGGAGCCGTGCGAGACACCGTCGAGCTGCTCGGACAGTCGCCGCCGCACGTGCAGACGCAGCATCTCCGACTGCACCGCCGCCCAGGCCAGATCCTGTGGGGGCGGACCGTCGACGCGCTTCGCGAGCTGACGCACGAGCTTGCCGTAGCGCGCGGCGAATCCGAGGGTGGACGGTTCGCGCTCGTGACCGACGACGGTCATCGCGACCCGCCATCCCTCTCCGGGAGCCCCGACCATACGGCTCGCCGGTACGCGGGCGCCGTCGAACAGCACCTGACCGAACTCCTTGGTGACGCCACTGATCATCTTCAGCGGTCGCTGCTCGATGCCGTCCTGGTGCATCGAGACGATGAACGCCGAGATACCGCGATGCCGCGGCGCATCCGGCTCTGTGCGGGCGAGCAGCAGGCACCAGTCGGCGACGTCGGAGTAACTCGTCCAGACCTTGTGGCCGTGGATGACGTACTCGTCGCCGTCGCGGGTCGCGGTGGTGGTGAGCGACGCGAGGTCGGAGCCTGCGCCGGGTTCGCTGAATCCCTGGCACCACCGTTCGGTGCCGTCGATCATGCCGGGCAGGAACCGTTCGCACAGTTCGTCACTGGCGTGGTGGCCGAGACCGACCACGAGATATCCCAGGCTCGGGCGCGGCGGGCATCCGGCGACGGCGAGTTCCTCGTCGAGGATCACGTCGTAGACGGGCGGAAGATCCTGCCCGCCGTACTTCTTCGGCCACGACAGACCGAAGAAGCCTGCGCTGTAGAGCGCCTGATGCCATTCGCCCTGCCGAGCCCAGTACTCGTCACCCGAGGTGGGGAACTTTCCGGCCTGATCGGCGAGCCAGGTCCGCAGCCGGGCGCGGAATGCGGCTTCTTCCGGCGAGTCACGAAAGTCCAAGGTCGATCTCCTCCAGGCTCACGGGGAACAGTTCGGTGGACGTCAGGGCCCGCCGCAGGTACACGTGCTCGATGCACTCCCAGGTGTTGCCGATCCCGCCGTGCACCTGAACGGCGGTCTCGCAGACGGTGCGCGCGGCGCGCGCGGTGTAGATCTTGGCGATGCGCGCGGCGCGGATCGCTTCCTCGGGCGTCAACTCGTCGACGGCCCACGCCGCGTGCCGCAGCACGCTGATCGAGCCTTCGATGAGGGCTTCGCTCTCGGCCAGCATGTGCGCGACCGCCTGGTACGACCCGATCGTGTTTCCGTACTGCTCACGGATCTTCGCGTAGTCGACGGCCACCGCCTGCGCCCCCCGCGACACACCGACGAGGTCGGCGCACGTGACGACGAGCGCGAGAGCATATGCGCGGTCGGCGTTCTCGGCGGAGAGTTCGCCGAGCGTCTCGTCCGGTTCGGCGAACGTCGCGAACGTACGGGTCAGGTCCGCGCCGGGTGCGGGTTCACCGACGGCCGCGGTCGACACCATCCGGTCCCGGAGGACGAGGACGCGATCGAGG
Organism: Rhodococcus sp. C26F; assembly: GCF_053345925.1. NCBI lineage: Bacteria > Bacillati > Actinomycetota > Actinomycetes > Mycobacteriales > Nocardiaceae > Rhodococcus > Rhodococcus sp. C26F. The sequence goes on along the minus strand of NZ_JBKFBA010000058.1, from coordinate 14,440 downwards.
CCGTGCGCGTCGAAGGCGTCGGCACCGACGGCGATGGCGCGCGTCGGCTGGTCGTCGGAGAAGTGCCGGTGCAGGTCGTCGGCGAGCACCGGACCGAAGAACGGCACGTCGACGAGACCTCGTCCGAATTCCTCTGCCACGATGGCGACTTCGACTCCCGACGCACCGTCGGAGCGCAGGGAGCGCCAGCCCGTCGAGGCGACGGTCTTCTCCAGCCGTGCCCGGCGCGCCGCGTCGTCCAGATCCGACACCGAGCGGGCACCCAGATCGTCGGCCAGTTTGGCGGCGGCGTCGCGCAACTGCTGTTGTTCAATGGTCAGACGTACGTCCATGGCGCTCCTCGAGTTGTCGGCGCAAGACCTTGCCGGACGGCAGGCGGGGAATGTCGGGCACGAAGATCACGCGTCCCGGTCGCTTGTACGACGCGAGTCGTTCGGCCACATAGCTGGAGATGTCGTCGGGATCGAGTGTCGCGGTGGTGGCGATCGCCGCGACGACCGTCTCGCCCGCCGCACCGTCCTTCGTGCCGAAGACGGCGCAGTCGGCGATGTCGGGGTGGCCGTGCAGCACCGCTTCGACCTCGGCGGGGGCGACCTGGAATCCGTTGACCTTGATCATGTCCTTGGCGCGGTCGGTGATCCGCAGCCGGCCGGCGGCGTCGACCCACCCGACGTCGCCGGTGCGGTACCAGCCGTCGCAGAACGCCCCGGCGGTCGCGTCGTCGGGCAGGTAACCGGCCATGGCCGAGGCCGACCGCACCTGGATCTCACCGGTCTCGCCGGCCGGAACCTCTCGGTCGGTCCCGAGTTCGACGATCCGCAGTTCGACGCCGGGCGCAGGCACGCCGACACTGTCGAGTCGGGCGCCGCCCACCGGATTGCAGGTGATGACGGGGACCTCGCTGGCTCCGTAGGCCGGCAGCCACGTCACGCCGGTGCGCCGGGTGACGGTCTCCGCGACACTCGCGGTGACGGGTGTGGCGCCCCACATGATGTAGCGCAGCGACGACAGGTCGAACGATTCGAGATCCGGGTGTGAGGCGATCGCGAGGGCGATCGGTGCGACGGCCATCTCGACGGTGATCCTGTCACGCTCGATCGATTTCAGCATCGCGTCGAGGTCGAATCTCCGGTGCAGCCGCATCCATCCGCCGGCGTCGAGCACGGTGGCGATGTTGAGCAGACCGAGGATGTGCGAGGGCGGGGTGACGATCTGGAGCCGGTCGTCGGCGGTGAGCCCGAGGACCTGCTGCCAGTGCGCCACGGCCGCGGCGAACGAGGAGCGGGTGTGCCGCACGGCCTTCGGCAGACCCGTCGTACCGGAACTGAAGACGAGCAGGGCATCGGCGTCCGGGTCCACGGAGGCTGCAGTGACGTCGCCGTGATGGGGTTCGATCGGATCGTCGAGGTCGAGCATCGGCATCGCGGCGGCGAGGACGGGGTTGTCGCCGACAGCGAAGGCCGGCTCGGTGAGCCGGAGGGCGTGTTCGACCTCGCCGCTCCTCCACGCCGGGCTCAGCAGGACGACGACGGCACCGAGCCTGTCGATGGCCCGGTAGGCCACGACGAATTCGGGGCGGTTCGACGACATGAGTGCCACACGGTCGCCGGGACCGACGCCGCGATCGGCCAGGACACGAGCGAGTCCGCAGGTGAGCGCCTCGAGTTCCGCGAGGGTGTACTCGCGGTCTTCGAAGGCCAACACGGTGGGCTCTGTCATGGTGCTCTCTCGCGTCGCAGCGATACCGGTCGAGAGGTCTTGCTCTCCTGAATGAGAATAGTACTCTCGTTCTTGCAGAACATTGATACCAGGAGGAGACGGTCCATGGCGAGACCACCTTTGTTTCAACGCGCGACCGTGACCCGGATCGTGAAGGAGACCGACGACGCCCGCACCTACGCGCTCGCTCCCCTCGACGGCCCCTTCACCTACAGATCGGGGCAGTTCTGCACCTTCAAGGTGAACGTCGACGGCACCGATCTGTACCGCTCGTATTCGATGTCGAGTGCGCCCGAGACGGACACCGAGATGATGACCACCGTCAAGCGGGTGCTCGGCGGAGCCGTCTCGAACTGGCTGCACGACAACATCGCGGAAGGAGACGAGGTCGAGATAACCCGGCCTGCAGGAACTTTCCTTCTCCGCGACGCAGCCGGTCCGGTGCTCGGCTTCGCCGGCGGAAGCGGCATCACACCGATCCTGTCGCTCGCCAAGAGCGCACTCGCGACGACCGACCGGCCGGTGCGCCTGCTGATCGCCGACCGCGACCGCGCGTCCGCAATCTTCGCGAGCCTCACCGACGAACTCGTCGACCGGTACGCGGGTCGCCTCGAGGTGGTGCGGCACTTCGACGACGAGAGCGGACTGCTCACCCCCGACGCCGTGCGCGCCTTCGTCGGATCCGACGGCGGCGCCGACAGTTACCTGTGCGGCCCGGAAGCGTTCATGGACATGGTCGAGGCCGCACTCCCCGGCCCCGGCAACATCTACAGCGAACGGTTCGGCAGCGCAGCCGAACCCATCAAGGCCGAGGACGCCCAGGACGCGGAGTCAGCCCCGAGCGGCGAGGTGAAGGGCACCGTCTCGATCCGGCTCGGCAACCAGCGCGTGTCCGTGCCCCGGCATGCCGGCGAGACACTGCTCGAGAGCGCGCGTCGCGCGGGCCTGGCGCCGCCGTTCTCGTGCGAGGCCGGCAACTGCGCGACCTGCATCGCCAAGGTCACCCACGGCAGCGCGACGATGCGTGTCAACGACGCACTGTCCGAGGAGGAGATCGCCGACGGCTACATCCTCACCTGTCAGGGCGTGCCCGACAGCGAGGACATCAAGGTCAAGTACGTCTGATTCTCACCGGCAGGCCGGTCGTCCCCGATAGGCCGATCGTCACCGGTAGGACAGGGCGGCCGAGCGCGCCACCCTGCGCCCCACCTCGATCGGTGACGACGGCCGGCCGCGCAGGAAGCCCGCGAGGGTTCCGTTGTAGGCGGTGAGCACGTCGTCGGCGAGATCCTGCGCGTTCGGCCCGGCCACCGGTTTCGCGAGGTGCAGGAGTCGCTCGGCGAGCAGGTCGCTGTCCGCCGCGAGCATCTCACCGATCTCGTCGGTGGGGTCGGCGAACTCCGTCGCGGTCGCGAGGAAGGCGCACCAGCGGGCGGGTGATTCCGAATCGTCGCGGTACGAGGCGAGGGCGTCGAAGATCGCCAGCAGACGTCCGATGTCGTCGTCGGCATCGACCACGTGCCGGTCCCACACCGCCCGCCACTCCGCCAACCGGACCCGCAGCGCCTCGGCGACCAGGGATTCCTTGCTGCCGAAATGCGTGTACAGGGACGCCGCGGAGGCTTCGGCGCGGCGCAACAGATCGTCGACGGGGGTCGCGCGGATCCCCCGATCGAAGAGCATCTCCTCGGCGGCCCGGAGCAGACGAGTACGAGCAGCAGGACGAGCCGTGGACATGACCACACTGTAACGCTCGTTCTGCTGAAACGACAGTTTCGGAGTAGAGTAACGATCGTTCTGGTCATCGATCCGTTCGGGGGACGCGATGCATCCACTCGTCATCGCCGGCACAGCCCTGATCGCGGCCACCTACGGGCTGGCGCGGTTCGGGTACGGACTCTTCCTGCCCCAGTTCACCGACTCGTTCGGGATGGGGTCGACGGCCGCCGGCGCCGTCCAGACCGGCAGTTTCCTCTCGTACTGTCTCGCGGCGATCGTCGCGTCGAGAACGAGCGGACGCCCACGTCTCGTCGTGGCCTGCGCCGGAGCCACGGCGGCGATCGGTGCGCTGGGGGTGGCGGCGACGACGCACACGGTCGTCTTCGCGCTGAGCGTGGTTGTCGCCGGAGCCGGGGCCGGTTTCGCCACTCCCGGGCTGGTGACGCTCGTCGAACGCAATGTCGCTCCCGACCGGCAGGAGAACGCGCAGACGATCGTCAATTCGGGAACCGGGGTGGGCCTCGTCGCCGCCGGAGCTCTGGTGTTCGCCACCGCAGGTCAGTGGCGTGTGGGATGGGTCGTCATCGCGGTCCTCACCGCCGGGATCGCTCTCGCCGTCCTCCGTACCGACCGCCGTTCCGACGATCGACGGGACCCTTCACAGACCACACCGGTGCGGATCGGCGAACTGACCCCGCTGATCCGTCCCCTCGTCGCCGCGGCACTGGCCGGTGCGTCGAGCGCGGCGATCTGGACGTTCGGCCGGTCCGTCATGAGCGACGGGACCGGTGGGGAGACCTACTCGGTTCTCGCGTGGATGGTCCTGGGCGCCTTCGGGGTGCTGGGGGCGACCGCGGGCCGGATCGTGCAGACCTGGAACCTGCCGGTCGCGTGGACGCTCACCACCACCGCCATGTCCGTGGCCACCTTTCTGCTGGGGCTGCTGCCCACATCACCGGTCCCCGCCTACATTTCCGTCGCCCTGTTCGGCGCAAGCTACATCGCGATGAGCGGGGTGCTCATCGTGTGGGCCGTGCGTTCGGTCGCCGAGCACGCAGCCGAGGGCACGGTCGCGTTGTTCATCGCCCTGGCCGTGGGCCAGGCCGCCGGATCGGTCGTGTTCGGAGCCCTGCTGGGTTCGACGTCGACCGCGACCGCCTTCGTGATGGCGGGCATCGTCGGTCTTCTTGCGGTGCTGCCGGCCGTGTCGCTCCCCCGGTCCCGGGCTCTCACGCCTGCCGGTCGGTGATCACGAGAAGCCAGTCCTCGTCTCCGTCCATGTTCGGCCCCGGTGTGGAGATGTCGCCGTTCTCGTCGGGAGTGGCCGGCTGACGAGGCCCGGTCGCGTCGGCGGGGTCGATCCACTCGAGGGTCGCCGACTCCGGTACCAGGGCAGGATCGAGCCGGATCGTGCGCTGCGTCGGAACATAGACGACCGCGAGTGAACCGTCCGGTGTCCGGGCGGCAGTGACGTACTCGTCGTCGAGGACGTCGATCATCTCGTCGCTCGTCCACGGGGTGCCGCGACCTGCGACGACGAGCGGTTCGTCGACATCCGGCACGAGTTCCCACCACGGCCACGACTGCCACAGCTCGCGTATCGCCCGCAGTTGCGCGACGGCCGAGGTGTCCAGTCGGGACTCCCACCCGTCCGGGAACTCCCAGTCGTCGGAACCCCGGAACTCGCCGGGCGAACCGGAGGTCAGTGCCCACAACGCCTGACGTCGGAGTGTCTCGTCGGTGGTCGGCGCCGTGTCCTCCTGGTTGTTCTCGCCTTCGTAGTTACCCTCCGAGAACAGTGCGGGTCGCGGGTCGCGGGTTCCGTCGGCACGCTCGTAGGCCTGCAGGACCGCCTGATAGGTCGGCGCGTAGGTGTAGACGAAGTTCCAGTCCACGATCGGTTCCCAGAACGGATGATCCGTCGAGAGCAGCTTGTCCCACCCCAGCTGGATCGTGAACGGTGCGTCGGAGCCGGCATCACGGATCCCGTCGAGCATCGCGCGCAGCACGAGGTCCGACTCGGCACCGGCCGCGAGATCCTCCGCCTCCGGGGAGTAGTCCCCACCGGTCATCCAGACGATGTTCGGGAACTCCGCGTACCGCTGCGCGAATCTCCGGCCGTATTCGAAGGCTTCCTCGGGTGTGGTCGAGGCGAACACGTGGGTGAGATTCCATCCATCCATCGGATACAGGAACACCGTGTTCCCGTGGCGGCACGCGATCCGGAGATAGTCGTCGACGCGCGACCAGTACGCCTCGTTCCACTGCGTGATGTCGCCGTCGACGAACGGTTCGATGCCGTCGAAGGTGGCGCCTTCGTAGCTCGGCCCGCCGTTCACCGGCACGACGATCGCCGACATGATCGATGCGTTGAATCCGTTGCTCTCGCGGTCGGTGAAGTACAGCTCGGCCTGCTCTGGCGACCAGTCGGCCATCCCCGACCACGGCGAGTCGCCGCGGACGAGGACGGGATCGCCGTACTGATCCTCGAAATAGCGACCGTCGGCGCTGACGGACGAGACGAAGCGATGGTCGGCGGCGTCGCATTCCGCATCCACCGCCGGGACGTTCGTCGGCTGCTGGTCTCCGGCATCGGAACAGGCCGCGACCAGGACCAATACCATCGCCAGGACTGCCCGTTTCATCGCCACCCCCACCGTGCCCGTGGTACGTCCAGGCTACGGAGGAGACGGCGGTTGCGAGCAGGATCACGGAACGCCGACTCAGGGAACCCGCCGAGGGATCAGGCAGGTCCCACCGTCACCGTTGCATCGGTGTGCTCACCCAGCTTCGGGGGCGGTCCGTACTGCGGTTCGTACCCGAGCACCCGGATCGGGCTGCCCACCAGGCGGAAATCACCGGCGGTGACGACCATCTCGGGAGTCGCATCGAGAGCGTCGGGCAGCGAACGGACCGCGGCCGCCGGCACCCCGAGCGGGCGGAGACGGGCCTCCCAGCCGGCAGCGGTGTCGCCCGAGAGCGCCTCGGTGACCACCGCGAGCACCTCGTCCCGTCGCTGTGCGCGTTCGGCCATGGTCGGGAACCCGTCGATCCCGGCCTCGGCCGCGAAGATCCGCCAGAAGCCGTCGTGCGTGACGAACAGCGCGAGCGTGCCCTCGGCGGTCGGGAACAATTGCGCGGGAACGTAGTACGAGTGTGCTCCGTTCGGCATGCGTCGCGGTTCGGTGCCCTCGTTCAGATATGCCGAGGCGCGGTAGTTGAGCTGCGACAGCATGACGTCGCGCAACGACACGTCGACCTGGCCCCCGCGACCGGACACGATCTGTGCGAGCAGACCGAGCGCGGCGGTCATGCCCGTGGAGTTGTCGGCCGCCGAGTAACCGGGCAGCATCGGCGGGCCGTCGGGGTCGCCGGTCAGTGACGCGACACCGGTCTGCGCCTGCACCACGTAGTCGAAGGCCGGATCGTCGCCGCCGTCGAGCCCGTATCCTGTGATCGCGACGCAGACGATCTTCTCGTTCCATCTGCGCAGCGCGTCGTAGGTCAGACCGAACCTCCGGATGGCCGACGGTTTGAGATTGACCAACAGCGCATGGGATTCGGCAGCGAGTTCGCCGAGGCGTCGCATGCCGTCGTCGGTCGTCAGGTCGAGACAGATGCTGCGCTTGCCCCGGTTGAGGCTCGCGAAGTAGGCGTCGCTCACCTGGCGGGAGAGATCCCCGGTGGGTGGCTCGATCTTCGTCACCTCGGCCCCGAGATCGGCCAGCAGCATCGTCGCGTACGGACCCGCGAGGATGTGGCCGACCTCGAGGATCCTGATCCCCGCGAGCGGACCTGCCGTCACCGCAGTTCCTTCACGAGTTCGGCGACGACCTCGCGGGTGCGGTACTTCGACGCGACCAGCTCGTCGCGGGTGTTGCCGATTGGCAGCAGCCGCATCGACAGGTCGGTGACGCCGGCCTCCTCGTAGCGGCGGAAACCGGCGAGGATCGCGTCCTCGTCGCCGACGATCGCCATGTCGCCGATGTCCTTCGCCTGTCCGTGTTCGAGGAGTCGCTGGTAGTTGGGCGAGATCTCCGCCTCGGCGAGAATGCGATTGGCGCGCTCGCGGGCGACGTCGACCTCTGACGGTGCGCACAGGCAGACCGGCACACCGGCGACGATCCGCGGCTTCGGCTTACCCGCCTCCTCGGCCGCCTTGGTGATGCGCGGCGCGATGTGTTCGGCAATGGCGCGTTCGTCGGCCATCCAGAGCACGGTGCCGTCGGCGAGTTCGCCGGCGATCTTCAGCATCACCGGGCCGAGCGCCGCGACGAGCACCGGCATCGGCGCGACCGGCGCGATGTCGAGGGGATTGTGGACCTTGAAGGTGTCGTTCTCGACGTCGATCGATCCCGGCAGGTCGCGCGCGGCGTTGAGCACCTCGAGATAGTCGCGCGTGTACTTCGCGGGCTTGTCGTAGGGCAGGCCGAGCATGTCCTGCACGATCCAGTGGTGCGACGGGCCGACACCGAGGGCGAGGCGGCCGCCGAGCGCGGCGTGCGTCGACAGCGACTGCCGCACCAGGTGGACCGGGTGCTGCGCCTGCAGAGGCACGACGGCCGTACCGATCTCGATACGCGACGTCCGCGTGCCCATCAGGGCGACGGCCGTCAATGCGTCGAAGTCGGTGGGGATCTGCGGCACCCACACGGTGTCGAGGTCGGCCGATTCGGCCCACTCGACGTCCTTCAGCATGCGGTCGACCTTGCGGTTGGTGTCGCCCTGTTCCGGGCCGACCATCACTCCGATACGCACGATTCCTCCAGGTTCCCGAACTCGATGATGTGGGTGTGTACCGGGCTCAGGACGCTTCGGACGTCCCGGTGAGCTTGCGGATCTCGGTGACGAGCACGTCCAGCGGTGTGCTCGTGGGGAACACCGCCGCGGCACCGGCATCGAGCAGTTTCGGCACGTCGCCCTGCGGGATCGTTCCGCCGACGATGACGTCGATGTCGCCGGCGTCCGCCGCACGCAGGCCTTCGACGACCTTCGTGGTGAGTGCGACGTGGGCACCCGACAGGATGCTCAGGCCGACCACCGCGACGTCCTCCTGCACGGCGATCGAGACGATGTCCTCGACCTTCTGGCGGATGCCGGTGTAGACGACCTCGAAACCGGCGTCGCGCAGGGCACGCGCGACGATCTTCGCTCCGCGGTCGTGTCCGTCGAGTCCGGGCTTGGCGACGAGAATGCGGGCGGTCATCAGAACACCACCGGCTGCTGGAACTCGCCCCACACGTTCTTCAGCGCGGAGACCATCTCTCCCACCGTGCAATACGCGTTGGCGCAATCGATCAGGGCATGCATGAGGTTGTCGGTTCCTTCCGCTGCGCGGGACAGGGCCGCGAGTGTGGTGCGCACCGCGTCGGGGTCGCGTTCGGCCTTGACCTTCGCGAGTCGCTTGAGCTGCATCTCGCGGCCTTCGGCGTCGAGTTCGTAGGTGGAGATCTCGGGTTGCGGCTCGTCGGAGGCGAACTTGTTCACACCGACCACCGGGCGGTCGCCGTTCTCGATCTCCTGGTGGATCTTGTAGGCCTCGTCGGCGATGAGGCCCTGCAGGTAGCCGTCCTCGATCGCGCGGACCATGCCGCCGTGCTTCTCGAGATCGGCCATGATCTCGACGATGCGCTCCTCGGTCGCGTCGGTGAGCGCCTCGACGAAGTACGACCCACCGAGCGGGTCGGCGACGCGGGTCACGCCGGTCTCGTAGGCGAGGATCTGCTGCGTGCGCAGCGCGAGGGTCGCCGATTCCTCACTGGGCAGGGCGAACGGTTCGTCCCAGGCGGCGGTGAACATCGACTGCACGCCACCGAGCACCGAGGCCATGGACTCGTAGGCGACGCGCACGAGATTGTTCTGCGCCTGCGGCGCATACAGCGACGCTCCACCGGCGACGCACCCGAAGCGGAACATCGACGCCTTGTCGGTGGTGGCGCCGTAGCGCTCGCGCACGATCGTCGCCCAACGGCGTCGTCCGGCACGGTATTTGGCGATCTCCTCGAAGAAGTCGCCGTGGGTGTAGAAGAAGAACGAGATCTGCGGGGCGAACTGGTCGATGGTCATCCGCCCGCGTTCGACCACCGTGTCGCAGTAGGTGACACCGTCGGCGAGGGTGAACGCCATCTCCTGCACAGCGTTGGCGCCGGCATCGCGGAAGTGGGCGCCGGCCACCGAGATCGCGTTGAAGCGCGGCACTTCCGCGGCGCAGAACTCGATGGTGTCGGCGATGAGACGGAGCGACGGTTCGGGCGGCCAGATCCATGTGCCGCGGGAGGCGTACTCCTTGAGGATGTCGTTCTGGATGGTGCCGGTGAGTTTCTCGCGCGGCACCCCCTTCTTCTCGGCGGCGGCGACGTAGAAGGCGAGCAGGATCGCGGCGGTGCCGTTGATGGTGAAGCTCGTACTGATCTTGTCGAGTGGGATGCCGTCGAACAGCACCTCCGCATCGGCGAGGGTGTCGACGGCGACGCCGACGCGACCGACCTCCTCACCGACCTCGGGGTCGTCGGAGTCGTAGCCGCACTGGGTCGGCAGGTCCAGCGCGACCGACAGTCCGGTTCCGCCCTGCTCGAGCAGGTAGCGGTAGCGGCGGTTGGACTCCTCCGCAGTACCGAACCCGGAGTACTGACGAAACGTCCACAACCGGCCCCGATAACCGTTGGGGAAGTTTCCGCGCGTGAAGGGGAAGCGTCCCGGCGCCGGCGGTTCGGCAGCGCGGTCGCCCGGCCCGTAGACAGGCTCGAGCGGGATACCCGACGAGGTTTCTGCGAAGTCGTTCACGCCGGATACATTACTTGCAGAAAAAGAGAATGCCAATATCATTGCGGAGAACAGAGCTGGACAATCGAAGGCGACCAGGGAGAACGATGTCGAGTCAGAATGCCCTCAGCGACCGCACCATGGTCATCTCCGGCGCGAGCCGCGGTATCGGACTGGCCATCGCGGTCGCCGCCGCCCGTCAGGGCGCGAACGTGGTGCTCTTGGCGAAGACCGCCGAACCCCACCCGAAACTGAAGGGGACGGTGCACACTGCCGTCGCCGACATCGAGGCCGCCGGCGGCAAGGCCGTCGCGGTGGTGGGCGACGTCCGGAAGGAGGACGACGTCCAGCGGGCCGTCGACACGGCGGTCGAGCGGTTCGGCGGCGTAGACATCTGCGTCAACAACGCCAGCGCCATCGCCACCGAACCCACCGAATCCCTCTCGGTGAAGAAGTACGACCTGATGCAGGAGATCAACTGCCGCGGAACGTTCCTGCTCTCCAAGGCGGCACTGCCGCACCTGCGGGAGTCGTCCAATCCGCACATCCTCACCATCGCCCCACCGGTCAACATGAACCCGCACTGGTTCGGCGTGCACCCCTCGTACACGCTGTCGAAGTACGGAATGTCGCTGCTCACTCTGGGATTCGCGGCCGAATACGCCGACGCCGGCGTCGCGGCGAACTGCCTGTGGCCCGAGACCTACATCGCGACCTCCGCCGTGGCCAACACCCCCGACGGTGAAGCGCTGATCGCCGCCTCCCGCAGCCCGGAGATCATGGCCGACGCCGCCGTCGAGATCCTCTCGCGACCGGCGAAGGAGACCACCGGGCGGTGCTTCGTCGACGCCGACGTCCTCGCCGAGGCCGGGGTGACGGACCTGTCGCGTTACGGTGGCGGCGACAACCCACGCTGGGACTTCTTCCTCGACAAGGACTGACGTTCAGTTCCGACGGACGCGGACGGCAGTGCCGGCACACAGCACGACGACGGCACCGCCCGCCACCACCGCCCAGGTCAATGGCTCTCCCAGCAGCCAGGCCGCCCAGCCGACCGTCATGATCGGCTGGGTCAGTTGCACCTGCCCGACCCGAGCCATGGGCCCGATGGCCAGACCTCGGTACCACGCGAAGAACCCGAGGAACATGCTGACGATGCCGAGATAGGCGAACGACGCCCAGTGCGTCACCCCACCCTGCGGCAGTCCGTCGGCGAGCGAGACCAGGGTGAGTGTCACCATCAGCGGCGACCCCAGCACCAGCGCCCACGAGATCGTCTGCCACGCACCGATCTCCCGCGCCAGCAGTCCGCCCTCCGCATAGCCGAGGGCCGCGGCGACCACCGCGCCGAGCAACAGCAGATCGGCTCGGCCGAATCCCGCGAAACCTCCGCCACGCAGGCCCGCGAAGGCCATGACGGCGACCGTCCCCGCACCCGCCGCGACCCAGAACGGGATCGGCGGCCGTTCATGGGCCCGCAACACCGCGACCACCGCGGTCGCGGCCGGAAGGATCGCGATGACGATCGCGCTGTGGTTCGCCGGTGCCGTGGTCAGGGCGTACGAGGTGAGCGTGGGAAATCCGATCACCACCCCACCCGTGACGACGGCGATCCTGCGCCACTGATGCGTGTTCGGGAGTCGTTGCCCCGTGAATGCCAGTGCCAGAGCGGCGAGAACCACCGCGACGACCGCGCGGCCGGCGGCGACGAACAGCGGTGACATCGCTCCACTTTCGACGGCGATGCGGGTGAGCGGCACGGTCAGGGAGAAACCTGCGACGCCGAGCAGACCCCAGGCGAGCCCGCGAGGATCGGGCGATAGCACTGGCCGGTCGGATACGATAGCGCTACTCTGTACCTTCATGTCGAACAGTAGCAGTTCCCAGCTCGTTGCGGAACTGACCCGATGGATCGCCACCGCAGCACCCGGCGCCCGGTTGCCGTCGACGAGATCGCTCGTCGCGCAGTACGGCGTCAGCCCCGTCACGGTGCAGAAGGCACTGAAGACACTCCAGACCCGGGGTCTCGTGGAGAGCCGCACCGGAGTCGGCACCTTCGTGCGGCAGATCCGCACGTCGAACACGATCGACCACGGCTGGCAGACGGAAGCACTGGGAACGGCACCGCCGCTCCCCCGCGCCTCCGCCGCCCTGCGCACCGTGCCGAACGACGTGATCACGCTCCACTCCGGCTATCCCGACCGCACACTGCTTCCCGAACGCCTTGTCCGCGGAGCGTATTCACGCGCGTCCCGCAGCGATGCCGCCGTCGGACGAACACCGGCGGCGGGACTTCCCGAACTGCAGGCGTGGTTCGCCGCGGAACTGGCGGAAGCGACGGATGCACGCACCGCCCCGCCGTCCGCGGGCGACGTGATCATCACCCCCGGCAGTCAGAGCGGACTCGGGTCGATCTTCCGCGCGCTCGTAGGCGCCGGCAATCCCCTCGTCGTGGAGTCACCGACCTATTGGGGTGCGATCCTCGCGGCCACGAAGGCGGGTGTGCAGCTCGTGCCGGTTTCCAGCGGACCCAATGGACCCGATCCCGACGAACTGACCCGCGCCTTCGACCGGACCCGGGCGCGCGCCTTCTACGCGCAACCGAACTTCGCGAATCCCACCGGGGCGCAATGGTCGTCGTCGACCGGTGATCGGGTCCTCGACGTCGTGCGCGATGCGGGAGCGTTCGTCATCGAGGACGACTGGGCCCACGACTTCGGGATCTCGACCGAGTCCGTTCCGCTCTTCGCGCGCGACGACTCCGGCCACGTCGTCTACGTCCGCTCGCTGACCAAGAGTGTCGCGCCGTCGGTGCGGGTCGCGGCGATCGTCGCGCGAGGACCCGCTCGCGAACGCATCCTCGCCGACGTGCAGGCCGAATCCGTCTATGTGAGCGGCGTTCTCCAGACGGTCGCGTTCGACGTCGTCACCCAGCCTGCATGGCAGACCCATCTGCGGGCCGTTCGTCGCGAGCTCGAATCGCGCCGCAACCTCCTCGCGAGCGAACTTCGTCAACTTGCGCCGGATGTGAATGTCGACGGATTACCGCCCGGTGGGCTCAACCTGTGGTGCAGGCTTCCGGACGACGTCGACGCCGAGGTCGTCGCGCGCGACTGCGAGGCTGCCGGGGTGCTCGTCGCGGCGGGCGACGAATGGTTTCCGGCGGAGCCCACCGGCCAGTACCTCCGTCTCAACTTCGCCGGCCCGAACCCGGCGGCCTTCCGGGAGGCCGCCCGGGTCATCGGGCGGGTCGTCTCCGGCGGGTGAGGACGGTCGGATGTCACCGGCTCGTGCGGCGCCGGTGGGCCCTCCTCACCCGAGTGCGTTCGTCCTCCGTGAGGCCGCCCCAGATTCCGTAGCGTTCACCGGAATCGAGGGCGTACTGCAGGCACTTCTCCCGCACCGGACAACGAGCGCAGACCTTCTTGGCCGAGGCCATGCGGTTCTCCCTCGCGTCGCCCCGCTCGTTGTCCGGGTGGAAGAACAACGAGCCGTCCGCGTCGCGACAAGCCGCATCCATCTGCCAATCCCATTCCTCGGCAACGGGAGGCGGCAGATAGAGCAACTTCAGCGCGGGCATGTCCTACCTCCCTCCGTCGCGCAGGTTGCGGTAGATCTCGATCAGGTGGTCGGTGGACGCGTCGCCCGTATCGGGGGTGTCGTCGCCGGCGAGCACCGCTTGCAGGGCGGTGGCCTGGGTCTTGCCGAGTTCGACGCCCCACTGATCGAACGAATCGATCCCCCACACGACGCCTTGGACGAAGGTCTGGTGTTCGTAGAAGGCGATGATCTGCCCGACCACCGAGGGGGTGAGTTCGGGGGCGAGGATCGTCGTCGACGGCCGATCCCCGGGCATCACCTTGTGCGCCACCAGTGCCTCGTGGACGCCTTCGGCACGCACCTCGTCGGCATCACGGCCGAACGCGAGGACTTTGGCCTGGGCGAACATGTTCGCCAGCAACAGCACCTGCATGCTGGTCTGCCCGTCGCGGGCCGGGAGATCGTCACCGCTACGGGCCAGGCCGAGGAAGTCGACGGGGACGATCTCGGTGCCCTGGTGCAGCAGCTGGAAGAAGGCGTGCTGACCGTTGGTGCCGGGCTCACCCCAGAACACCTCCCCGGTCGGACACGAGACCGGTGTGCCGTCGGCGCGCACGGATTTTCCGTTCGATTCCATGGTCAGCTGCTGCAGATAGGCCGGCAGCCGCGCCAGATCCTGCGCATACGGCACCACCGCCCG
>NZ_JBKFBA010000057.1:14822-21183 GCF_053345925.1 Rhodococcus sp. C26F | reverse complement strand
ACCCGCTGGCTCAAGGCCGTCGGCGACGAGGTCGCCGTGGACGAACCGCTCCTCGAGGTCTCCACCGACAAGGTCGACACCGAGATCCCCTCCCCGGTCGCCGGCATCCTCGCCGAGATCACCGCGCAGGAGGACGAGACCGTCGAGGTCGGAGGACAGCTCGCCGTCATCGGCAGCGAGGCCCCGGCCCAGCAGTCCGCTCCGGCCGAGGAGAAGCCCGCGCCGAAGCAGGAGACTCCGAAGCCCGCCGAGCAGAAGCCCGCCGCACAGCAGCAGGCCCCGAAGGTCGAGCAGGCCACCCCGGCTCCCGCACCGAAGCCGGTCGGGACCGCGGCGACGACCCCGAAGCCCGCGCCTCAGGAGGAGTCCACCCCGAGCGGTGCGACCCCGTACGTCACCCCGCTCGTGCGCAAACTCGCCTCGCAGCACGGCGTCGACCTGTCGACGGTCAAGGGCACCGGTGTCGGTGGCCGCATCCGCAAGCAGGACGTCCTCGCCGCCGCCGAGGGTGGCAAGGCCGCCGGTGGCGAGCAGCAGAAGCCTGCCGCTCCGGCCGGTCCGGCTCCGGGTGTGCGCCCCGAGCTCGCCAAGCTGCGCGGAACGACCCAGAAGGTCAACCGCATCCGCCAGATCACGGCGAAGAAGACCCTCGAGTCGCTGCAGACCACCGCGCAGCTCACCCAGACCTTCGAGGTCGACGTCACCAAGATCGCCCAGCTGCGGGCCCAGGCGAAGAAGGCGTTCTCCGAGCGCGAGGGCGTCAACCTCACCTTCCTGCCGTTCTTCGCCAAGGCCGTCGTCGAGGCGCTGCGCGCGCACCCGAACGTCAACGCCTCCTTCGACGACGGCAAGAAGGAGATCACCTACCACGCGGCCGAGCACCTCGGCATCGCGGTGGACACCGAGCAGGGCCTGCTCTCCCCGGTGATCCACAACGCCGGCGACCTGTCGCTGGCCGAGCTCGCCCGCGCGATCGCCGACATCGCCGAGCGTGCCCGCAAGGGTGGCCTCAAGCCCGACGAGCTGGCCGGTGGCACCTTCACCATCACCAACATCGGTAGCCAAGGCGCGTTGTTCGACACCCCGATCCTCGTGCCGCCGCAGGCCGCGATGCTCGGAACCGGCGCGATCGTCAAGCGTCCGGTCGTGGTGATCGACGAGACCGGCAACGAGTCCATCGGCGTCCGCTCGATGTGCTACCTGCCGCTGACCTACGATCACCGCCTGATCGACGGTGCCGACGCGGGCCGCTTCCTCAAGACGATCAAGCATCGTCTCGAGGAGGGCGCGTTCGAGTCCGATCTGGGACTGTAGGTTTCCGGATCCGGACTATCCGTCCGACGACCTCCGACGGGGGCATCACCGCAGCNGGCGTCCGCGCCACAGCGGGTGCCCTTCCCCTGTGGTGCGGCGTAGAGTTCAGGAACATGAGTGATCCCTCGTCTTCCGCCCGTTCCGATTCGGCTCCCGTCGCCGTCGCGCGTCTCGGAACCCTCGGTTATCTCGAGGCCTGGGAGAGGCAGCGCGAACTCGCGAACGAGCGTGCCGACGGCATCGGCGCCGACACTCTGCTGCTGCTCGAACACCCGCCCGTCTACACGGCCGGGCGCCGCACCGAGGACGGCGATCGCCCCACCGACGGCACGCCCGTCATCGACGTCGACCGCGGCGGCAAGATCACCTGGCACGGCCCCGGACAGCTCGTGGGCTATCCCATCGTCAAGCTCGCCGAGCCGATCGACGTGGTCGGCTACGTGCGTCGCATCGAGCAGGGTCTGATCCGCGTCTGCACCGATATGGGCCTGACCTGCGGCCGTGTCGAGGGACGCTCCGGCGTCTGGCTCCCCGCCGAGCTGCGCGACGGGCACTGGCTCCCCGAACGCAAGATCGCCGCGATCGGTATCCGCGTGCAGCGCGGGGTCGCCATGCACGGCTTCGCTCTCAACTGCAATTCTGCTCTCGACGCGTTCGACTCGATCGTCCCGTGCGGCATCCGCGACGCCGGAGTCGCGTCGCTCACCGGCGAACTCGGCCGGGAGGTCACCGTCGACGACGTGATCCCGGCCGTCACCGAGGCCGTCATCGCTGCTCTCGACGGCCGAATCCCCGTGACCGAGTGCGACATCGAGCGTGTCACCTTCGAGCAGGCGGTCGGGACGTCCGGAATTCCCACCACCACCCCGGAATTCACGACGCACCGGTTCTGAGGGGCGGTCGCACCCGCCGGGTCCGGGCGGGACCGGCGGCGTACGATCGAGTGCGTGACTGTGGCCCCAGAAGGACGCAAACTGCTGCGGATCGAGACCCGAAACGCGCAGACGCCGATCGAACGCAAACCCAACTGGATCAAGACCCGGGCGAAGATGGGCCCGGAGTACACCGACCTCAAGGGCCTGGTGCGACGCGAAGGTCTGCACACGGTCTGTGAGGAAGCCGGTTGCCCCAACATCTACGAGTGCTGGGAAGACCGCGAGGCGACATTCCTCATCGGTGGCGAGCAGTGCACCCGTCGCTGCGACTTCTGCCAGATCGACACCGGTAAGCCCGCCGCGCTCGACCGCGACGAGCCGCGCCGTGTCGCCGAGTCGGTCCGCTCGATGGGTCTGCGCTACTCCACGATCACCGGCGTAGCCCGCGACGATCTGCCCGACGGCGGCGCATGGCTGTATGCCGAGACGGTGAAGCAGATCCACGCGCTCAATCCGGGCACCGGCGTCGAGAACCTCATCCCCGACTTCAACGGCAAGCCCGACCTGCTGCAGGAGGTCTTCGAGTCGCGTCCCGAGGTGCTCGCGCACAACGTCGAGACCGTGCCGCGGATCTTCAAGCGCATCCGTCCGGCCTTCCGCTACGAGCGGTCGCTCGACGTGATCCGGCAGGCCCGCGATTTCGGGCTGGTCACCAAGTCCAACCTCATCCTCGGCATGGGCGAGACCCCCGAGGAGGTCACCGAAGCGCTGCACGACCTGCACGACGCCGGCTGCGACATCATCACGATCACCCAGTACCTGCGGCCCTCCCCGCTCCACCATCCGGTCGAGCGCTGGGTCAAGCCGCAGGAGTTCGTCGATCACTCCGAGACCGCCCGCGAGATCGGGTTCGCCGGTGTGATGGCCGGTCCGCTGGTGCGTTCGTCGTACCGCGCCGGTCGCCTGTACGCGCAGGCGATGGCCCACCACGGACGCGAACTTCCCGCCGACCAGGCGCATCTCGCCGAGGAGGGCACGGCGTCCCAGGAAGCCGGCGCCGTTCTCGCGCGCTTCGGCAACTGACCTCGCGCCGCTCGTCGCGGCAGGTCCTCAGGCGGCCCCGGTGGTGGTAAACGTGCCACCAACGGGGCCGTATCCTTGAGTACATGGCGAAGGGCAGCAAGACCGACAAGGAAGCGAAGGCCGCGGCGAAGGCCGCACGCAAGCAGGCGTCGAAGGAGCGTCGAACCCAGCTGTGGCAGGCGTTCCAGATCCAGCGCAAGGAGGACAAGGCACTCCTGCCGTGGATGATCGGTGCCCTCGTCGGTTCGATCGTGGTGTTCTTCCTCGTCGGCCTGATCTTCGATATCCAGTGGTTCCTGCTGCCGGTCGGCATCCTCGTCGGCGTCCTGTTGGCCTTCATCATCTTCGGGCGCCGCGTGCAGAAGAGCGTGTACGCGAAGGCCGACGGCCAGGCCGGTGCGGCCGCGTGGGCGCTCGACAACCTGCAGGGCGCGTGGCGCGTGAGCCAGGCGGTCGCGGGTACCACCCAGCTCGACGCCGTGCACCGCGTCATCGGACGTCCCGGCATCATCCTCGTCGGTGAGGGCAATCCCGGTCGCGTGAAGGGCCTGATGGCCCAGGAGAAGAAGCGGGTCGCGCGTCTCGTCGGCGACACCCCGATCTACGAGTTCGTCGTCGGCAACGAGGAGGGCCAGATCCAGCTCTCCCAGCTGCAGAAGCGTCTGAACAAGCTGCCCCGCAACATCGATACCAAGCGGATGGACACCATCGAAGGTCGCCTGTCCGCGCTGAGCACGAAGAAGTCCGGGCCGGCCATGCCCAAGGGCCCGCTTCCCGCCGGCGCGAAGATGCGCAGCGTGCAGCGCACCATGCGCCGCCGCTGATCTTCCGAACTACGCCGAAGGCCGCCNCCTCTCGTCCCGGGGACGAAGGCGGCCTTCGATGTAGTCGGAGGTTTCCGGCGGGTCAGCGCGAACGCACGACCGCGGTGCCCGTGGCGCGATCCTGGAGACCGCGACCGTCGATGTCGGTGACGAGCGCCGGGGCGATGAACACCAGCAGCACCTGACGTGCGAGCGCGCGCACGATGCCGACCCGCACGGGGGCGTCCACCCGCACGACCTGCAGCCCGGCGACGAACTGTCCGGGGGTGAAGGAGAACAGGCTCACGCATCCCACGCCCACCACGAACCAGATGATGAGGGTGTACGACGACAGCAGCGGACTCTCGAGCGGGTTGCCCCCGACGAGGCCGGCGGCGATCGCCATGGACATGAACCAGTCGACCGCGAGGGCGAGTACCCGGCGGACGGTGGGCACCATGGAACCGGGGCCGTGTTCGGGGAGGCCGAGCAGTTGCCCGGGATAGTCCTGCTCCTGCTGGAGACCTTTGGGAAGCGCCGCAGCAGGCCCGGAAAGCCAACTGCCCGTCATGCGTGCCATGGCACCAGGATAAGCTCTCATGGGCGGACCAGCGTCGACCCGTGTTGGCCGCGGTGACTTATACCACCTTTTCGACCTCACAGCAGGACGAAAGCACGTGTAACACCCGCGAAACATAGGCTTGATGGACGGGCAACACCAGATCCATAACGTCTGATCCGACGCAGGCGCCCAGCACCCATGGCGCGCACCGACTGAAGGAGCACAAGCGTGGCGTTCACCACGGCCGAAGAGGTCATCAAGTACATCGCGGAAGAGAACGTCGAGTACGTCGATATCCGCTTCACGGACCTGCCCGGCATCGAACAGCACTTCTCGATCCCGGCGAAGGCGTTCAACGAGGACGTCTTCGAGGACGGCCTGGCATTCGACGGATCCTCCGTGCGGGGTTTCCAGTCCATCCACGAGTCGGACATGCTCCTGCTCCCCGATGTGACGACCGCCCGCATCGATCCCTTCCGCGCCGCCAAGACCCTGAACGTCAGCTTCTTCGTCCACGATCCGTTCACCCGCGAGTCCTACAGCCGCGACCCCCGCAACGTCGCGCGTAAGGCCGAGGAATACCTGATCAGCACCGGCATCGCCGACACCGCCTTCTTCGGTGCCGAGGCCGAGTTCTACATCTTCGACTCCGTCTCCTACGACTCGAAGATGAACGGCGCGTTCTACGAGCTCGACTCGATCTCCGGCTCGTGGAACACCGGCGCCGAGTACAACGCGGACGGCACCCCGAACCGCGGCTACAAGGTCCGCCCGAAGGGTGGTTACTTCCCCGTCGCTCCGTACGACCACTACGTCGACCTGCGCGACGAGATCTCCACCAACCTGCAGCTCGCCGGCTTCGAGCTCGAGCGCGGCCACCACGAGGTGGGCACCGGCGGCCAGGCCGAGATCAACTACAAGTTCAACACGCTGCTCTCCGCAGCCGACGACCTGCAGCTGTTCAAGTACATCGTCAAGAACACGGCGTGGAAGGCCGGCAAGACCGCCACCTTCATGCCGAAGCCGCTCTTCGGCGACAACGGCTCGGGCATGCACGTGCACCAGTCGCTGTGGAAGGACGGCAAGCCGCTGTTCCACGACGAGTCCGGCTACGCGGGTCTGTCCGACCTCGCCCGCTGGTACATCGGCGGCATCCTGCACCACGCGCCGTCGCTGCTCGCCTTCACGAACCCGACGATCAACTCGTACCACCGCCTGGTGCCGGGCTACGAGGCTCCGATCAACCTCGTGTACAGCCAGCGCAACCGTTCGGCCGCCGTGCGTATCCCGATCACGGGCAACAACCCGAAGGCCAAGCGCCTCGAGTTCCGCGCTCCCGACTCCTCGGGTAACCCCTACCTGAACTTCGCGGCGCAGATGATGGCCGGCCTCGACGGCATCAAGAACAAGATCGAGCCGCTCGCTCCGGTCGACAAGGACCTCTACGAGCTCCCGCCGGAGGAGGCCAAGAACATCCCGCAGGCCCCCACGAGCCTGTCGGCCGTGATCGACAACCTCGAGCGCGACCACGAGTACCTCACCGAGGGCGGCGTCTTCACCACCGACCTCATCGAGACCTGGATCTCGCTCAAGCGCGAGCAGGAGATCGCTCCGGTCAACCTGCGTCCGCACCCCTACGAGTTCCAGCTGTACTTCGACTGCTGAGTCGAGTCCGGTAAGCACTCTTCGAGAGGCCGTCCGTCCCTTCCGGGACGGGCGGCCTC
>NZ_JBKFBA010000057.1:3239-14806 GCF_053345925.1 Rhodococcus sp. C26F | reverse complement strand
GGGGTTCGCCCCTGCTGCAGCAGTAGCAAGCCCCGGTTCGGCGCGCGAGATGCGTTCGTTCGTCATCGAATCCGGCGAAATCGCGACCGGTTCCAGAAAAGTGGTCCATAGTGGGCACGTGCCCTCGACGCGGGATTTCTCCGAGCGGTTACGCGCAGCCGGTCTTCGCGTGACCCGACAGCGTCTGGCGGTGCTCGATGCGGCGCACGAGCACCCGCACGCCGATGCCGATCGCATCTTCGACGCGGTCGGCGCCGTCGTTCCCGGCATCGGCCGGCACACCGTGTACGACATCCTCCACGCTCTCTCGGCACACGGCCTGCTCCGACGTATCCAGCCCGCAGGTTTCCACGCGCGGTACGAGGTGCGCGTCGGCGACAGTCATCACCACCTCGTCTGCCGGTCCTGCGCCGTGATCTCGGATGTCGACCACACCATCGGCGACTCGCGTTGCCTGTCACCGGTGGACGACGCAGGTTTCGACGTCGACGAGGCGGACGTCGTCTTCTGGGGCCTGTGCCGCGACTGTTCGACAGACGATCCACGACAACAGCCCTGAATCGGTCCGATCGACCCTGATCCGGAAGGAAACCGCAGTGTCCGAAAGCGAAAACCCGGCAGTCCCCTCCCCCGAGCCGTCACCGCACCGGCCGAGGACCAATCAGGACTGGTGGCCGGACCAGCTGGATTTGACGGTCCTGCACCAGCATTCACCGCTGTCCAATCCGTTGGAACCCGACTTCGACTACTCGAAGGAAGTCGAATCCCTCGACGTCGAGGCGCTCCGTCAGGATCTGATCGACCTGATGACGGATTCCCAGGACTGGTGGCCGGCCGACTTCGGTCACTACGGGGGTCTGTTCATCCGCATGAGCTGGCACTCGGCCGGCACCTACCGCATCGCCGACGGTCGCGGTGGCGGCGGCAAGGGCGCGCAGCGGTTCGCGCCGCTCAACAGCTGGCCCGACAACGTCAGCCTCGACAAGGCGCGTCGCCTCCTGTGGCCGATCAAGCAGAAGTACGGCCGCAAGCTCTCCTGGGCCGACCTGCTGGTCTTCGCCGGCAACTGCGCCTACGAGTCGATGGGGTTCAAGACGTTCGGCTTCGCGTTCGGCCGCGAGGACATCTGGGAGCCCGACGAGGTCTTCTGGGGCCCGGAGGACACTTGGCTCGGCGACGAACGCTACGCCGGTGAGCGCGAACTCCAGGGTCCGCTGGGCGCCGTCCAGATGGGTCTGATCTACGTCAATCCCGAAGGCCCCAACGGCAACCCGGAGATCCTCGCGTCCGGACGCGACATCCGCGAGACGTTCGCCCGGATGGCGATGAACGACGTCGAGACGGCCGCGCTCATCGTCGGCGGTCACACCGTCGGCAAGACGCACGGTGCCGCTCCCGCCGACAATCTCGGTCCCGAACCCGAGGGTGCCCCGCTCGAACAGCAGGGTCTCGGCTGGAAGAACTCGCACGGCACCGGTGCCGGTGGCGACACGATCACCAGCGGTCTCGAAGTCACCTGGACGCCCACTCCGACGAAGTGGGACAACACCTTCCTCGAGACGCTGTACGCCTACGAGTGGGAGAAGACCAAGAGCCCCGCCGGTGCGTGGCAGTGGACGCCGAAGGGCGGTGCCGGCGCGGACACCGTGCCCGACGCCCACGACCCGACGAAGAAGCACGCGCCGGGCATGCTCACCAGCGACCTCGCGTTGCGCTACGACCCCGTCTACGGCGAGATCACCCGGCGCTGGCTCGACCATCCCGAGGAACTCGAGCAGGAGTTCGCCAAGGCGTGGTTCAAGCTGCTGCACCGCGACATGGGTCCGCTCTCGCGGTACCGCGGGCCGTGGATCCCGGAACCGCAGATCTGGCAGGACCCGGTGCCGGACGTCGACCACGAGCTGATCGACGAGAGCGACATCGCCTCGCTCAAGGCGAAGGTCCTCGACTCGGGAGCGACGATCCCGCAGCTCGTCGCCACCGCATGGGCGTCGGCCGCGAGCTTCCGCGGCACCGACAAGCGCGGCGGTGCGAACGGCGCGCGCGTGCGGCTCGAGCCGCAGAAGAACTGGGAGGCCAACGAACCCGCACAGCTCGCACAGGTGCTGCAGATCCTCGAGGGTATCCAGCAGGACTTCAACGGCTCCGGCGGCAACAAGAAGGTCTCCCTGGCGGATCTGATCGTCCTCGCCGGTAACGCCGCGGTGGAGAAGGCCGCCAAGGATGCGGGACACGACATCACGGTTCCGTTCTTCCCCGGCCGCACCGATGCGAGCCAGGAGTGGACCGACGTCGAGTCGTTCGAGGTACTCGAGCCGAAGCACGACGGTTTCCGCAACTACCTGCGTGGTGGCGAGAAGCTTCCGCCCGAGAAGCTGTTCCTCGAGCGCGCCAACCTGCTGACGCTGACCGCTCCCGAGACGACGGTGCTCGTCGGCGGTCTGCGTGCGCTCGGCGCGAACCACGGCGGCAGCAAGCACGGGGTCTTCACCGACCGCCCGCAGACCCTGACGAACGACTTCTTCGTCAATCTGCTCGACATGGGGACCGAGTGGAAGGTCTCGCAGAACAGCGAGGGCGTCTACGAAGGACGCGCTCGGGGCTCGGACCAGGTCAAGTACACCGCGACCGCCGTCGACCTCGTCTTCGGGCACAACTCGCAGCTGCGGGCGCTCGCCGAGGTCTACGCGACCGACGATGCCGGTCCGAAGTTCGTCCGCGATTTCGTCGCGGCCTGGACGAAGGTGATGAACCTGGATCGTTTCGATCTGAAGAAGTGACCGCGCCGGCGGTCCACGACCGCGCCTGACGCACCGTCCCGGAGCCACCCGTCGTGTTCGGCGGGTGGCTCCGTCGTGTGCAGGGGGTCGTGTGCAGGGGGTCGTGCGCAGGGGGTCGTGCGCAGGTCGGCCGAGCCGAAACCGACTGGACAGCCGTACTGCACACGGGTGTACCGTGAGGACACAGCTTTGGTGATGTTCGTCACACCCGCTGGCGGGGGAGTGGATGCGACGTGGTCCGTATTCGAACGACACGTCTCCTCGGGAGGCCACCATGCGTAGATCCCTCGTTTCGGCAGCATGCGCCGCCGTCATGCTGTCCCCCGTCCCTCTGTCCGTCGCACTCGCGGGCACCGCAGCGGCGCAGACCGACATCTCCGTCGTCGGCATGTCGCAGGAGCAGGCACAGCAGGTGCTCTCTGACGCGGGAGTCCCCTACATCATTCTCAACCGGTCCGGCAGCACCATGCAGAACTGCAGGGTGACCGAGCAACGCGACCGCGGCTACGACGTCGAGGTCGAGTACGACTGGGACCACGAGAACAAGGAGTGGGACAAGACCGAGGTCGAGGTCTGGCGAGGACTCGCACTCGTCGTCTTCTGCGACTGACCGTCCGTCAGTCCCAGAACACCCGCTCGACGACCGCCCGCGCACGACGCGTGACGCGCAGGTAGTGGTCGAGGAACTCCGACGCGTCCTCACCACGCCAACCCGTCACGCGGGCAACGGCTTCGAGCAGCCGCCCCGGCCCCGGGAGCTGGTCGGTCGGTTTGCCGCGGACGAGCACGAGACAGTTCCGCGCATCCGTCGCGGTGATCCATGCCGTGCGCAGGAGTTCGACGTCGGTCGCGCTGAGCAGCTCGGCGGCGCCGATGCCGTCGAGCGCCTCGAGTGTCGAGGTCGTGCGGAGCGCCGGGAGCCGGTAGGCGTGTTGGAGTTGCAACAGCTGCACGGTCCATTCGATGTCGGCGAGGCCGCCCCGTCCGAGTTTGGTGTGGGTGGCCGGGTCGGCCCCGCGCGGCAACCGCTCGGAGTCCACGCGTGCCTTGATGCGCCGGATCTCGCGGACGGCCTCCTGGGAGACCCCGCCCTCGGGATACCGCACCTCGTCGATCATGTGCAGGAAGCGGGTGCCGAGCTCGCGGTCGCCCGCGACGGCGTGGGCGCGCAGCAGTGCCTGCACCTCCCACACCTCGGCCCACTGCGTGTAGTACGCCCGGTAGGACGCCAACGTCCGGACGATCGGGCCGCTGCGACCTTCCGGACGCAGATCCAGATCGACCTCGAGCGGCGGGTCGGTGCTCGGCGCGCCGAGCAGTCGCCGCACCTGTTCGGCGATGCTCGTGGCCCACTTGACCGCATCGGTCTCGTCGGCGTCGGGCAGCGGGTCGCACACGAACAACACGTCCGCGTCGGATCCGTAGCCGAGTTCGCCGCCTCCGAGCCGGCCCATTCCGATCACCGCGATACGCGCCGGCGCCGGTCCGCGGGACTGCTCCGAGGCCCGGATCACCGCGTCGAGCGCGGCTTCGAGGACACCCGCCCACACCGTGGACAACGCCCGGCACACCTGCGGCACGTCGAGCATGCCGAGGATGTCGGCGCTCGCGACACGCGCGAGTTCGGCGCGACGCAGCGAGCGCGCGGCGGCGATGGCGCGAGCGGGATCGGAGTAGCGCGACGACGATGCGACGAGGGCGCGCGCCACCTCCGGCGGGTTCGCCTCGAGCAGCCGCGGCCCGGTCGACGCGTCGGCATACAGGCGGATCACCTCGGGAGACTTCACCAGCAGGTCGGCGACGTAGGCCGACGAACCGAGCACCGTCATGAGACGTTCGGCGACGGCCGGCTCGTCGCGCAGCACCCGCAGGAACCAGACGGTGTCGTAGAGCGCATCGGACAGCCGTCGGTAGGCGAGCAGACCGGCGTCGGGATCGGTTGTCTCACCGAGATATTCGAGCAACTGCGGGAGTAGCAGTGCCTGGATGCGCGCCTTGCGGGAGGCTCCCCCGGACAACGCCGCCAGGTGTTCCATCGCGTGTTGCGGGCCGTTGTAGCCCAGCGCGGCGAGCTGGCGGACGGCCGCGTCGGGCGACAGCCGCAGCGCTTCCTTGTCGAGCTTGCTCACCGAGTCCAGCAGCGGCCGGTAGAACAGGCGCGCGTGCAGTTTCCGGATCCGCGACGAGTTGCGCTTGATCTCCGATTCGAGCACGCCGAGGGCGTCCTTGCGCCCGTCCGGCCGCATGTGCGCGGCGCGCGCGAGCCACCGCAGAGCCTCGCGGTCCTCCGGCGGTGGCAGGGTGTGGGTCCGCTTGAGCCGCTGGAGCTGGAGCCGATGTTCGAGCAGGCGGAGGAACTCGTAGGACGCCCGCATGTTCGCGGCGTCGTCGCGCCCGACATAACCGCCGTCGGCGAGCGCGCACAGCGCTTCGACGGTGTTGGGCACGCGCAGCGATTCGTCGACGCGACCGTGCACGAGTTGGAGCAACTGCACGGCGAACTCGACATCGCGGAGGCTGCCGCGTCCGAGCTTGAGTTCGCGTTCGCGTAATTCCGGGGGCACCATCTCCTCGACCCGGCGGCGCATCGCCTGCACGTCGGGCACGAAGTCCTCGCGTTCGGAGGCGGTCCACACCATCGGGCTCAGGGCGTCGATGTACCGGCGGCCGAGGTCGAGGTTCCCCGTCATCGGCCGTGCCTTGAGCAGCGCCTGGAACTCCCAGGTCTTGGCCCACCGGTTGTAGTAGGCGACGTGGGATTCGAGGGTGCGGACGAGCTCGCCGCGTTTGCCCTCCGGTCGCAGCGCGGCGTCGACCTCGAAGAAGGCCGACGTCCCGATGCGCATCATCTCCCCTGCGATCCGGCTCGCGCGGGCGTCGGCGGGTTCGGCGACGAAGACGACGTCGACGTCGCTGACGTAGTTCAGCTCACGTGCACCGCACTTGCCCATCGCGATGACGGCGAGGTCGATCGGGCACGGGCCCTCCGGGATCACGGTGGACACGGCCACCGCGAGGGCTGCGGTGAGCGCCGCGTCGGCGAGGTCGGCGAGCAGCGCCCCGACCTCGAGATAGGGCAGCACCGGTTCGTTCTCGACGACCGCCGCGAGATCGGCCGCGGCGATCAGCATGAGCTGGTCGCGGTAGGTGGTGCGCAACGCCGCGACCGCGTGCGGACCGATGAGCCCGGCCCGGTGGATCAGCCGGCCGGGACGTCCGTCGGGCTCGGGTTCGGCGTCGACGCTGTCGAGCATCCGCGCCGTGAAGGTGTGCTTGTCGGGCAGCGCCGCGCTGCCCGCGAGCCTCTTCCAGCGATCCGGGTTGGCGACGACGTGGTCGCCGAGCGCCGACGACGCCCCGAACAGCCCGAACAACCGGCCGCGCAGGCGCGTGTCGGAGCGCAGCGCCGAGTCGAGCTCGGCCCAGTCGTCACCGAGCACGTCGGCCAGGCGCGCGAGGGCGCGCAGGGCCAGGTCGGCGTTGGGGGCACGGGACAGCGCCCACAGCAGTTCGACGCTGTCGGCGTCGTTCCATCCGAGTCGAGCGAGCTCGGCGGGGGCGGNGACGAGGCCGAGCCGACCGGGGCCGGGAACTACCGAACGCGCGCTGGGCGGTCTCACCACGCTTCCATCGTCGCTTACAACCCCAGGTACTGCTCGAGTTCGAAGGGGGTGACCTGGCTGCGGTAGTTCTCCCACTCCCGCCACTTGTTGCGCAGGAAGTAGTCGAAGACGTGCTCACCGAGGGTTTCGGCGACGAGTTCGGACTTCTCCATCTCGCGCAGCGCGATGTCGAGATCGGTGGGCAGTTCGCGGTAGCCCATGGCGCGACGCTCGGCGGAGGTCAGCGACCACACGTCGTCCTCTGCCTCGGGGGCGAGCTCGTAGCCCTTCTCGATGCCGCGCAGACCGGCCGCGAGCAGCACCGCGAAGGTCAGGTAGGGGTTGCACGCCGAGTCGGGGGTGCGGATCTCCACGCGACGCGACGACGCCTTGTTCGGCGTGTACATCGGGACGCGCACGAGTGCGGACCGGTTCGACGGGCCCCAGCACGCGGCCGTGGGTGCCTCTCCCCCGTGTACGAGACGCTTGTAGGAGTTGACCCACTGGTTGGTGACGGCGCTGATCTCGTTGGAGTGCTCGAGGACACCGGCGATGAACGCCTTGCCGGTCGCCGAGAGCTGCAGCGGGTCGTCGGGGTCGTGGAAGGCGTTGGTCTCGCCCTCGAACAGCGACATGTGGGTGTGCATCGCGGAGCCGGCGTGGTCGCGGAAGGGCTTGGGCATGAAGGTGGCCCGCACGCCCTCCTGCATCGCGATCTCCTTGACCACGTAGCGGAAGGTCATGACGTTGTCGGCCATGGACAGCGCGTCGGCGTAGCGCAGGTCGATCTCCTGCTGGCCGGGCGCGGTCTCGTGGTGGCTGAACTCCACCGAGATGCCCATGGACTCGAGAGCGTCGATGGCGTGACGCCGGAAGTGCGGGGCCGAGCGGTGCACGGACTGGTCGAAGTAGCCGCCGATGTCGGCAGGGACCGGGGCGCCGCCCTCGGGGCCGTCCTCGACGAGGAAGAACTCGATCTCGGGATGCACGTAGCAGCTGAAGCCGAGATCGGAGGCCTTGTTGAGCTGGCGGCGCAGCACGTGGCGGGGGTCGGCCCAGCTGGGGGTGCCGCCGGGCATGGTGATGTCGCAGAACATCCGGGCCGAGTACTGGTGACCTCGATCGTCGACCCAGGGCAGCACCTGGAAGGTGGTGGCGTCGGGACGCGCGACCATGTCGGCTTCGGAGATCCGGGAGAAGCCTTCGATGGCCGAGCCGTCGAAACCGATGCCCTCCTCGAAGGCTCCTTCGAGTTCGGCCGGCGCGATCGCCACCGACTTGAGGGTGCCGACGACGTCGGTGAACCACAGGCGCACGAACCGAATGTCGCGCTCTTCGAGGGTGCGGAGCACGAACTCCTTCTGGCGATCCATACTCGCGAGACTAGGCACAATCCGTTAATTCCGTGTTACATCAGGTGACACTTGCGGATGGCGTGTCGCTCACGTGCGCCGGCGGTCAGCAGTGAGGATCACTTTCCGGCACCGTCGAATCCACAAGATAGCTGGTCACGGCGGTGTCGACGCACGCGTTGCCGTCCAGGGCGACGGTGTGCTGCGTTCCCTCGAAGGTGACCAGGACACCGCCGAGCCGGGCGGCCAGTTCGACTCCGGCATCGTAGGGCGTCGCCGGATCGCCGGTCGTCGAGATCACGAGCACGGGCGGCAGGTCGCGGACATCGGGGGTGTGCGGCTCCCCCGTGGCCGGGACCGGCCAGAAGGCACACACGTCCAGGGCCGCCGATCCGGTGCCGCGTCCGTCGTCGAGGAAGGGGGCGGCCGCGCGGAACCGCATGTCGAGTTCGCCCGCGAGGGCCCGGTCGGTCACCGGCGGGTCGTCGACGCACCGGACGGCGTTGAAGGCGTCGGTGATGTTGCTGTAGGTGCCGTCCTCGCCGCGCCCCTCGTAGAGGTCGGCGAGCCGCAGCAGGGTGTCGCCCGTGCCGGTGGTCGCGAGCGACTCCAGCCCGCCGCGCAGCGAACCCCACAGGGTCGGCGAATACAGGCCCTGCTGCACACCGGTGATGGCGTCGCGGTGGCTCAGTCCGCGCGGATCGGTGGTCGGTGCCGGAGCGCCGAGCAGCGGGTCGACGAGCCCCCGGAACCGCTCGGCGGCCCGGGCCGGATCGGTCCCGAGCGGGCACCCCGCGTACTGCGCGCAGTACGCCGCGAACTCGTCGAAGGCCTTCTGGAAGCCCACGGCCTGCAGCACGATCTCCTCGACCGGGTCCTGCTCCGGATCGATCGCACCGTCGAGCACCATCGCCCGCACCCGGCCCGGGAAGGCCTCGGCGTAGAGGGTGCCGAGCCGGGTGCCGTAGGAGTAGCCGAGATAGGTCAGCGCGTCGTCCCCGAGGACCCCGCGGAGGACGTCCATGTCCTGCACGACCTCGCGCGTGCCGAGGTACGCGAGCAGATCCGTGCCGTTGCGTTCGGCGCACAGCTCCGCGTACTCCCGATTGCGCTTCTCCGTCGCAGCGATGCCCTCAGGGCTCGTGTCCCCGTCGTCCACAGCGCGGTCGGCGTCGAACTCGGCGTCGGTGAGGCAGCGGACCGCCGGTTCGGACGATCCGACACCGCGGGGGTCGAAGCCGACCACGTCGAAGCGGTCGGCCAGGACGGTGCCGTCGGCCGCGAGCGCGGTGGACAGTCCCGAGGCGCCCGGGCCGCCGGGGTTGACCAGCAGGGAACCGATCCGGTCGCCGCCGGCGGGCAGTCGCGACACCGCGAGGGTGATCACCTCACCGTCCGGGTCCTCGTAGTCGAGGGGAACCTCGATGCGTGCGCACTCGACACCCTGCCGCACCATCATCGGCCCGTCGGCGCCGTACGGCCCGCACGACTCCCAGTCGACGTCCTGCTCGTAGAACCGTTCGAGGCCCGGAACCACTCCGACCGCCGACGGCTGTCGTTGTTCCTGCGCGGTGTCACCGCACGCGGTCGCCGCGGCAGCGGCCACGAGTGCCAGGACGGACAGACGACGGATGCGCGCGCGAACAGGGTGGGGCACGATCCGATCGTGCCACGCTTCGGCCGGCCTGCAGCGGCACGACCTGCGCTCCCTTCCGAGCAGTCGTTCGGTGTGACGAATCGCACCGCTGCGCGGTCTTCGTGTGTCCCGGCCCGACTGGCAGACTGAGACAGTCATCACCCGACCCGGGGACCCCGAGGGCCTCGAGGAAGAAAGGGACAGTGATGTCCGACAACGTGACGTCCGTATACGGCGGCGCGGCCTCCGCTGCAGCCCCTGCCGACACCCCCAAGCGCAAGACACGAGTCCATCACCTGCAGGCGATGAAGGCCGAAGGCCGCCGCTGGGCAGAGTTGACGGCCTACGACTACTCCTCCGCCCGCATCTTCGAGGAGGCCGGTATCCCCGTCCTGCTCGTGGGCGATTCCGCAGCCAACGTCGTCTACGGCTACGACACCACGGTGCCCGTGACCGTCGACGAACTCCTCCCCCTCGTCCGCGGCGTCGTGCGCGGTGCTCCGCACGCGCTCGTCGTCGCCGACCTGCCGTTCGGCTCGTACGAGGCCTCGCCCGAACAGGCCCTCGCCACGGCCGTGCGGTTCATGAAGGAGGGCGGCGCCCACGCGGTGAAGCTCGAGGGCGGCGAGCGGATGGCTCCGCAGATCGCCGCGATCACTGCCGCCGGCATCCCCGTGCAGGCACACATCGGCTTCACCCCGCAGTCCGTGAACACGCTCGGCGGGTTCCGGGTGCAGGGCCGCGGCGACGGCGCCGAGCAGCTCGTCGCCGACGCGATCGCCGTCCAGGAGGCAGGCGCCTTCTCCGTCGTGATGGAGATGGTACCGGCCGACCTGGCCGGGCAGGTCACTCGCAAGCTGAGCATCCCGACCGTCGGCATCGGTGCCGGCAACGAGTGCGACGCGCAGGTGCTCGTCTGGCAGGACATGGCCGGCTACACCAGCGGCAAGACCGCGAAGTTCGTCAAGAAGTTCGGACAGGTCGGCGACGAACTGCGCCGCGCCGCAACACAGTACGCAGCAGAGGTTGCGCAGGGCACCTTCCCGGGGCCCGAGCACTCCTTCTGACGATCTCCGGGGACGGGCACCATCGACGCGGTCGGTGGTGCCCGTCTCGTTTTCTCGACAGCCCCGCGATCGGTGGGCAGACTCGACGACGACCCGACCCCACGATCACCGAGGTGCCGATGACCCAGACCCGACTCCGACTCGTTCCGGCTGCGCTCGCAGCGATCGCCCTGACGGGCACCCTCGCCGCATGCGGGACCGCACAGGATCCGGCGCCCACCGGAACATCGACCGATTCCGCGGTCGAGACGTCGAGTCCGGCCGAGTCGACGCGCTCGGCGCCGACGACGGGGTCGTCCTCCGAGGCCGGAGCGGGTGGCTTCACCGAGGCACAGACCGCCGATCTGTGTGCACGCCTCGAGGGTCAGCTGTCGAACTGGCGCACCTACACCCCCTCGGTGGGTCGCGGTGGCCTCAACATCCTCGTCGGCGAATGGGGTGCGGCGAACGGTGTCGACCTCGTCGCGCTCGCAGGCGACCGGGGCCGCATCGACGCGGCGACCTCCGCGCAGTGCCCGGAGGTGCGCGAGGAGGCCGTGCAGGCACTCGAGATCCCCGATCTCGCGTCGGGTCTCGTCGGGTTCTGACCCGTGGAGCGACGCGAACTGTATCCGCCGATCGAGCCGCACGAGACGGGCATGCTCGACGTCGGTGACGGCCAGCAACTGTACTGGGAGGTCAGCGGCAACCCGCAGGGCAAGCCCGTGGTATTCCTCCACGGTGGTCCGGGCGGTGGCACCGCGCCGCAGCACCGGCGCTTCTTCGATCCGGCCGCCTACCGGATCGTGCTGTTCGACCAGCGCGGCTGCGGCCGCTCGCAGCCGCATGTGGCCGACGGCGCCGACCTGTCGGTCAACACCACCGACCATCTGGTCGCCGACATCGAGCGGCTGCGCACCTTCCTCGGTGTGGACCGGTGGATGGTCTTCGGCGGGTCGTGGGGCTCGACGCTCGCCCTCGCCTACGCCCAGCGGCACCCGGAGCGCGTCACCGAACTCGTCCTGCGCGGGATCTTCCTGCTGCGCCGCAGCGAGATCGACTGGTACTACAACGGCGGCGCCGGGCAGCTGTTCCCCGAGGCGTGGGAAGGATTCTGTGCCCCGCTCGCCACCGCCGGGCCCGGCGAGCAC
>NZ_JBKFBA010000057.1:0-3203 GCF_053345925.1 Rhodococcus sp. C26F | reverse complement strand
CCGCCGGGCCCGGCGAGCATCCCGTGGACGTCTACCACCGCCTGCTGCACTCGACCGATCCGGACGTCGCCTTGGACGCGGCGATCGCGTGGTCCACCTGGGAGGGCGCCACGAGTTCACTGCTGCCGAACCCGGATCGCGTCGCGGAGACGGCCGAACCCCGGTTCGCGCTGGCCTTCGCGCGTATCGAGAACCACTACTTCCACCACCGTGGCTTCTTCGACGAGGGGGCACTCCTGCGCGACGCGCATCTGCTGCGCGACATCCCCGGGGTGATCGTGCAGGGTCGCTACGACGTGGTGTGCCCGGCGCGCAGCGCGCACGACCTGCACGAGGCGTGGCCGTCCTCCCGCCTGCACATCGTCGACGATGCGGGACACGCGGCGACCGAACCGGGGAACGTGCACCACCTTGTCGAGGCCACGGACAGCTTTCGCTGACCCGGATCGGTCGGGCAGCCGTCGGCACGGATCAGTTCGGCAGCCGCCCGAAGCCGACCACGGCGTCGTCCCCGGTCACGTCGAGTTCGTGGACGCGGATGCGGCCCATCTCGTTTCCGCCGACGGTGATCGCGGAATCACCGTCGACGGCGACGACGATGTTCGTGTGCTCGCGCTGACCGACGCCGATCCTGTTGTGGTACAGCACCACATCGCCGACCTCCGGCCGGTACCCCGTGCCCGCCGGTTCGTAGCGGTCGGCCTGCTCGTAGAACTCACCGAGCGTGAACACGCCGGGGATCCGCCAGTGGCCCGAATGCGGATTGGACAGCGGCACACCGGCTTCCCGCATGATCCAGCTGACGAAGTCGGCGCACCACGGTTCGCGGACACCCTCCGAGTAGAACGTGCCGGGATTCTGCACCTCGTGCTGCTCCTCGAGCAGTTCGACGATCCGCACCTGCGTCGGTGTCAACGCCGAGGTGTCGATCTCGGGGAATGCCGCGCTGTCCCACGGGAACAGCCGGTTCGGCAGGATCCACCACACGAGCACCGCGAGCACCGCACCCAGTGCGAGCACGGCGGTGAGGACGGCAGCGACCGGCCGTCGCCGCCGCGTCGCCTCACCGGTCATGGTCGAAACGGATCTTGCGTGCCTGCGGGTCGGCGACGGTGAGCCGCACCCGCACCGTGCTGCCCTCCTCCGGTGCCCCGCCGCACGGGCCGACGACGGTCTCGGAGGCGACGAACACCTCCGCGTCGCGCCGCTCGGTGGCCTCCTTCAGGACCGTCGCCTCGAAGGTCTCCCCCACCCGTGGCGCGAGCACGACGGCCTCGGTCAGGTCGATGCACGCGCGGTTCACCTTGCCGGCGAGCGAATCGGTCGACGACATGATCTTCGGCATCGCGGCCAGTGCGGTGCGGACCTCGTCCGGGACGTCCCGGCCCGCCGACACCGCGAAGCACACCTCGGTGGCGTACCGGTCGGACAACCGGCGCAGCGGCGCGGTGACGTGCGCGTAGGGCGCACCGATCGCGCCGTGCAGGATCGTCTCGGGCAGGTCACCGTCGAAGGCCGCGTAGGACGCGCCGCGCAGCAATGTCGGCGCTTCGCTCATCAGCACGAGTGTCTTCGGGTCGTTGGCGTCGAGCGACGCGAGGAAGGCACCGACACCGAGCCCCGACGGCCACGGCACGTCCAGCGACCGCGCGGTGCGGCGCAGAGCATCGACCGCGGCGGGATCTGCGGGCGGAAGCGTACGCAGCAGGCCGGCCCGCGCGTCGATCATCATCTGCGCAGCGCACATCCCGGTGAGCAGCGAGATCTCCGAGTTCCACTCGTCGGCCTCGGTGCGCGGCTCGATCTGCAGCGTCCAGCCGCCGGCGTGCTGCACGACGTCCTGCGCGGGCAGGCGCAGTTCGATCGCTCCGCGGGCGAGCGCCGCGGCCGCTCGCAACCGCCCGAAGTCGGGCAGCGCCTCGACGGACGGATGCAGCCGGCCCGCGTCGGCGTCGCGCTGCACTCCGGCGTAGTCCATGCGCACGACCGAGCGGACGAGCGCGCGCCGCACGCTCACCGCGACGGGCTCGGCGCGGTGGTCGGTCTCGATCCGCCACAGCGCCGCCGGACGGACGGCGTCCGGCAGCAGGCTCGCGGTGCCCTCGGACAGCTCGCGCGGATGCAGCGGCACGGAGCCGTCGGGCAGGTAGAAGGTCTGCCCGCGGCGGTGCGTCTCGGCGTCCAGCGCGCCACCCGGTTCGACAAGTGCGTACACGTCGGCGATCGCGTAGTGCAGCACGAAGCCGTCGTCGGTGCGTTCGAGATGCAGGGCCTGGTCGAGGTCCATCGATCCGGGTGGGTCGATGGTCACGAGAGGCAGATCGGTGCGGTCCTCACGGACATCCGCGTAGCGGTCGGTCGCGTGTCGCGCCTCGGCGAGGGCCTCCGGCGGGAACTCGTCGACGAGGTCGAATTCAGCGCGCACGTCGGCGAAGTCGATCGCGGGCGCGACGACGAGGGGAGTAGTCACCACGATGCTCGTGAACTCCTGGTGGTTCGGGTGCTCGTCGTCGAACTCAGCCGTTCTTCCAGTCGTCGTCGGCGGCGTCGGCCGCCTTGTTCCGTTCTGCCGCGATCTCCAGCGCCCGCTGAGCGGTCTCCCTGTCCGGGTAGGGACCCATGCGGTTGAGGGCGTGCGGATCCTTGCCCTGGGAGACCTTCCCGGTGCGCACGTCGTAGTACCAGCCGTCGTCGCTCATGGTCTCAGTGTGCCCGAATCGCGTCTGTCTGTACGGACAACCCGTCGGCAGGCGTGGCGCGGTACTGTCGGGCCGCACACCCGTGCTCGATGTCCGAACGAAGGAGCAAGCAATGTCCTACATCCTCTACGACGCGTTGCTGCCCTGGCTGGGTCCGGATGCGGCCTCGTACTGGGCGCACCTGCTGGTCATCGATCCGATCTGACCCGACCGGTAGCAACGCGGTGGGATCGGGAGACGCCGGGCGAACGAGCCGGCCTGTAAGCCGGATCCTGTCCCCCGCCGAAACGGGGTGGCGACCATCCATCTGGGCACACCGTCGCCGGGTACCTCGAGCGGTTCACCCGCAGGCTCGGGCGAGCAGCCCTCGAACACCTGCGCAGCCGCACCGCAAGCGGTGCGACCTTCAACCTTGCTCCGGGCGGGGTTTACCTAGCCGCCCCGGTCACCCGGGGCGCTGGTGCGCTCTTACCGCACCCTTTCACCCTTACCTGCCGTACGGCA
>NZ_JBKFBA010000056.1:0-21842 GCF_053345925.1 Rhodococcus sp. C26F | reverse complement strand
CGCCGAATCCATCCCGTGCGCCTCGGCCAGCACACCCAACTCGACCAACTCGCGCGGGCCGAACTGCTCCGCCGACGCCTTGTACCCCAACTTCAGCATTACCGTGCAACCTCCGAACAACGTGGTGCCAGCGAAACGATCACGCACAATCGCGCAAATCCTGCACGAAATCATGCACACTGAGCGCAGACAGTGTCAATATCCACGCAAAGGTGTGTCGCCCGTGCGTTATGGTCGTGCACCGACCCCGACCACGGCGTCCGAGTACCCAGAAATTCGAGTGCCCAGAGCCCTAGGAGCAATCGTGTCAGCGACCGCACGGCGACGTGAGATCTTCCACCGAATCCTCGCCGACGGATATGTCGATGCGAAGACCCTCTCGGCCGATCTCGGCGTCGATGCATCCACGATCCGCCGCGACCTCGATTCGCTCGCCCGCGAAGGGAAGGTCGAGCGCACGCACGGGGGCGCGCGAGCGGTCGAGGGCGCAGGTCTCGAGGTGCCGTACGCCCTCAAGAAGGACGTGCGCCGCGAGGAGAAGGGGGCGATCGCGGTGGTAGCGGCCGCCATGGTGTCCGACGGGGACAGCGTGGTGCTCGACAGCGGATCCACGACCTACGAGGTGGCCGTGGCACTGCGACACAAGGCGTCGCTGACGGTCCTCACCAACGACCTGCGTATCGCGAAATACGTTGCGGCATTTCCTGATGTCCGACTCCTCGTGTCCGGAGGCGAGCTCCTCGGTTCGGTCTACACCCTGATCGGCGACCATGCCGTGCAGTTCCTCTCGGACTACTCCGCCGACTGGGCGTTCCTCGGTGCCGACGCTGTGCACCCCACTGCCGGCATCACCAACACCAACACGCTGGAGATCCCGATCAAGCGGGCGATGATCCGATCGGCCGAGAAGACGATCGTCGTGACGGATCATTCGAAGTTCGGAGAGCGCGCGCTCGCCCGAGTCGCGACTCTCGACGAGATCACCTCCATCGTCACCGACGACGGTCTCGACGAAGAGCATCGCGCAGCCTACGGCGACCGGCTCGTCATCGCTCCGAAGTCTTGACATACAACCATTTGGTTGTACATTTGGAGATGTGAGCGGAGACGACGAGGACCGGGCCGACGCCCTGTTCCACGCGCTCTCCGACCGGACCCGGCGCGACATCATGCGACGCGTCCTGGCCGGGGAACACTCGGTGTCCGCTCTCGCAGCGAACTACGACATGTCTTTCGCTGCAGTGCAGAAACACGTCGCCGTGCTGGAGAAGGCCGGTCTGCTCGTGAAGCGACGCAGCGGTCGCGAGCAGTTGGCCCGTGGTGACGTGACGGCAGTGCGGTCGGTGGCGTCCATGCTCACCGAGCTGGAGCAGATCTGGCGCGGTCGCATCGCGCGCATCGACGAATTCATCGCATCCGAATCCTTCGAGGAAGGCTGAGAAATGCCTGTAACCGACGTCCGGCACGACCCCGACGAGCTGACTCTGACCATCACAGCCGAGTTCGCCGCCCCGGTGGCCCGCATCTGGCAGGTCTACGCCGATCCGCGTCAGCTGGAAAAGGTCTGGGGACCGCCGACCTTTCCGGCGACGATGGTCGACCACGATCTGAAGCCCGGCACCCGCACCACCTACTACATGACCGGCCCCGACGGCGAGAAGTACGCCGGCTACTGGGACATCACAGCCGTCGACGAACCGACGAGTTTCTCGTTCCTCGACGGTTTCGCGGAGCCGGACTTCACCCCGAAGCCGGAACTGCCCGTCTCCGACAACGTCTTCACCTTCGCCGAGCACGAAGGCGGCACGCGCGCAACCTATGTCAGCACCTACCAGAGCGCCGAGGCACTCCAGCAGGTACTGGACATGGGCGTGGTCGAGGGTGCTTCGTCCGCCATCAACCAGATCGACGAACTGGTGGCTGCCTAACAGCACCGAAAGGCCGACTCCCCCTGCTCTTTCCGGACGAGACGAACCGGAGGGCAGGGGGCGTCGGAAACCTTGCCGTCTGCGCGACCAATAACCAGAGATTCAGTCGCCCAACGGAATCAGAGATTCCAGTCACCCAACGGAATCAGAGATTCCAGTCACCCAACGGAATCAGAGATTCCAGTCGCCGAGACCGTCCCAGCCGTTGAGGGTTCCACCGGCCGTGTTCTGCACGATCACCGGATCGCCCTTCTTGGCGTTCTCGTAGAACCACTTGCCGTCCTCGGTGCTCACATTGAGGCAACCGTGGCTGACGTTGGTGTTGCCCTGCGCGCCGACCGACCACGGGGCGGCGTGGAGGAAGATGCCGCTGTTGGACATCCGCGTCGCGTACTCGACGTAGGTGCGGTATCCCTCGGGGCTGTCGACGGGAACTCCGTAGGTCGACGAGTCCATGTACATGTCGCGGTACTTCTCACCGACGATGTACGTGCCGTTGGGGGTGTCGTGGCCGGGCTTACCGAAGGACGTCGGCATGGTGCGGACGACCTCGCCGTTGCGGGTCACGGTGATGGTCTTGGTGTTGTTGTCGGCGACCGTCACCAGAGCGTCGCCGATGGTGAACGACGACTGAGTGTCGCCGGCCTTCACGGTCACCGCGGTGTTCGCGGGCCAGAACTCGAACGGCTTCCAGCGGACCTGCGTGTTCGACGCCCAGTAGAAGTGCCCGTCGACGGGCGGCTGCGTGGTGATGCGGATGGCGCGTTCGGCGGCTGCACGATCTCCGACGGCCTCGTTGAAGCGGATGATGATCGGCTGCGCGACACCCACCGTCTCCCCGTTCGACGGGTTGACGGACGGAGCGGAGAACGGGGCGGCCGGCTCGGGAGCGAGCTGAGGCGGAAGCTGCGGCGGCGTCACCCCGGGCGGCGTGAGTCCTTCGATCAGCTCCTGGACGCTCGGCACCTCGGGCCCCCCGGGCCACAGCGGTGCCGCGCTCGCAGGACCGGCGGTGGCCAGTGCCACGGCGGCTGCGCCCACGAGTGCAGCACCGATCCGCGCAGATCGGCGGCCCGTGCGGCGACGGTTCGACAAAGCTCGCTTTTCGAACATTCCACAACCCATCGTTCAGCGGTGCGCCGCGCCTTATTTCCCCTGCGCGGCGTGCTCGTACCCGTTCATTAGATACAGGACGGTTACGGACGGGCAATTCGAATGCGGCCGTCTCGGTATTTTCCCAGGTCAGCGGACCGAGTGGTCTATTACGAATGCAGACGGCCGCGGCGCGGGTGAACGGATATCACCCGCGCCGCGGACCGGCGGTCACACCATTTCCGGGACGTCCAGGTGTGCGATCGCGAGTTCGAACTCACCGGTGTCGAGAACCGTGGCACCCGCCGCCCGGGTCACCTCGGCACGGATACCATCAACGCGTTCCTTGTTGCGGTCCATCGCCTCGGCGCTGTCGAACGTCAACGAGGACACTCCGCGACCGCGGGTGCGGTCGATCATCAGGCTGGCGCTGCAGAAACCCTCGAGTTCCTCCATCCTGGGCAGCGCCGCCATCTTCCACATGTCCGCGCCACGCTCCAGCTGGGCAGGATCGAGCTCTACCCACGTGACACGGCAGCAGGACCCTCGGCTCGCATGATGGTCGCGGTGCATCACCGCGATCTCCCAATTGGCCACGTCCGTGGTGGCATGGAACATCCGGGCCGCCTCGTCCCGGAGCATGCGGGCCATGCCTTCGCTGGAGCGCAGCACGTCCCCGTCCCGCCAGGAGCTGGTGGCGATGCATCGGCCCGAGCCGCGGTCGATCAGCAGGGACAGCCCCAGGCAACCGTCGATGTCCGCCAGGGCAGGCATCACGATGTCGCGTACGTGCTTGATCCCGGCGTCGATGTACGACGGATGCGCATGAATTGTGGTGGAGCGTGCAAACACGATCGGCACCCCTCTCCTCAGGGCGGCGCCGACACGGCGTCGCCGGTCGTTTCCCGTGTTCACACTGCTCCCCTACTCGGCCGTAGGCAATAGACGACCGGTCTGCGTCTGCCATCCTCGAAGGGTGGCGGCGTCGAGCGGTATCGACCGCATCGGTCCCGGCGACCTGACCGAACTCGTCTCGGACGTGGGACGGGCACCTCTGAATGTCGGTGCTGCGATCTTCTTCGCCGATGAGAACCTGCGTGATCCGACGACACTGATGGCGGTGCTCACCGAACGACTCGTCGGGATCCGCCGGTTGCGGCAATGCCTGATCGAGCCGGCACTCGGGCTCGGACGTCCCTACTGGATCGACGACCACTTCGACGTCGATGCCCACTTCTCACAGGTGCGCTGCCCCGCTCCCTGCGACAGGGATGCGGCACTGACGCTCGCCGTGGACGCGGTCACCCGTCCGCTGTCTCGATCCCGACCGTTGTGGCGCGCGGTTCTCGTCACCGACATCGCGGACCCGAACGGGCACACGGCGTTGGTGATGGTGCTGCACCACGTCCTGACCGACGGGATCGGTGGTCTGGCGATCCTGGCGCATCTCGTCGACGGCGTGGACAGCTCACCGTCCGTGCGCGAGCAGCGCACATCCGGGCAACCGAATGCGCGAGAACTTCTCTACGACAACGCGATCGGTCGTCTGCACATGCTCCGTCGGGCACCGCGGGCCGTCGCACGCCTTCCTGCCGCATGGGCGGAACTCGGGCGAGGCGCCGGCGGACGTGCCCCGCGTTGCTCGCTCAACGCACCCACCGGTGTTCGTCGTGCGGTCGGAACCGTCGAGGTGAAGCTGGACACGGTCCGCCGAGCGGGACGTCGATGGGACGCGACGGTCGACGACGTGCTGCTGGTCGCGGTCGGTGGTGCCCTCGGCACGATTCTGCACAGGCGCGGCGAGTTCCCGCCCGAGCTGGTGATCTCGGTACCGGTCTCCGCCCGCACCGCCGACACGAGTGGGCAGCTGGGCAATCGCGTCGGTGTTATGCCCGTCCGGGTACCGCTGGACGGGACATCGGAGGACCGGCTGGTATCCGTCTCCCGCATCACCCGACTGCAGAAGACGAACGTGCGAGGGTTGTCCGCCGAGCTGCTGGGTCCGGTCTTCCGCGCGCTCGCGGCCGCGGGGATGTTCCGTCGGTTCGTGGACCGGCAGCGCCGGGTCAATTCTTTCCTGTCCGACCTGCCGGGACCGTCGTCGACGATCGCCGTGGCCGGCGCACCCGTCACGTCGATCGTGCCGTTGATCGTCAGCACGGGAAACGTCGCTGTCGCCTTCGCCGCACTGTCGTATGCCGGCACGTTGACGGTCGCGGTCGTCGTCGATCCCGACGTCGCCCCCGAGGTCCGCGACCTCACGGAGGCCGTGCGGGAACAGTTCCGCTCGATTGTCACCACCGCACAGTGACCGCCGGCCTTCGATGTGGCGGTCGGGAACCGAGGAGCGGAGTACCTTGCTGTGCATGTCGGAGGAGATCGCCGAGATCCGTACCCTCGCCGATGCCCGGAAGGTGTTGGCATCGCAACCGTTCAGCGTCCTGATCGGATCTCGTCTGACCGAATACGAGCGCGGCCGGGCCGTACTGGAGATACCTCTCAGGGAGGAACTGCTCCAGCAGTTCGGCTTCGCGCACGGAGGGGTTCTGGCCTACGCGGCCGACAATGCGCTCACGTTCGCCGCGGGCATGGCCCTCGGACCCTCGATCGTGACGACCGGCATGAGTCTCGACTACCTGCGGCCCGCCGGGGGCACGCTCCTACGCGCGGTCGCCACCGTCGTCAGCAACAGTCGCAGGCAGGCGTTGTGTCGTTGCGAGATCCACGCCGTCGCGGAGGACGGGACGGAGAAATTGTGTGCCGCAGCGCAAGGAGCGCTCGCGTGATCGATCTGAACGGCTGAGCGACGGAACCACCGCATGAAGGTCAGTCGGGTTGAGGTCCGAGTTCGACGATGCGGGCAGCGATGGTTGCTACCGGCACATTCGATTCCTGCGACAGGGCGACCATCATCGCGAAGGCACGGTCGGCGTCCACGGCGAAACGTTCCATCAGCATACCCTTGGCCTGGCCTATGAGATCCCGGGATGCGATCGCCGAGTGCAACTGCATCTGCCGACGACCCGAGACGAAAGCGATGGCGGCGTGGGCTGCGAGCACCTCCCCGATGTGAATTGCCGCCTCGTCGAAGGTATTTGCTTCGGCGGAGAACAGGTTCAGCGCTCCGGCCTGCATGTCGTGGGTGTAGAGCCGGAACGACACGACGCTGCGTACCCCGGCTTCGGCGGCCGCAGCCGTGAACATGGGCCAGCGCGACTCCGTGGCCAGATCGTCACTGCGGGTGAACACCGTGTCGACAGCGGAATCGACGCACGGTCCTTCCCCGACGCGGGCCTGCAATGCATCGATCTGTGGCGGCAACAGTGACGTCGCTGCGTGCGATTCGAACTTTCCGCGACCGGTGATGACGAGGACGTCGGCACTGTCGGTGCCGGGAATCAGTTCCACGGCGGCGGTCGTGATCCGTCGCAGGGTGGTGTCGAGATCCGTACCCGCACCGTCGAAGGACCGCGCGAGCTCGGCCATCGTGCGGCTCAGGCGGTCGGGGTCCAGGTCGGCCATGAGGCGCACCTTCCGAAAGGTCGGTGCGCTCGTGGGAGGCACCGATGGCAGCAGGAGCATCGGCACCGTCACAGCGACACCGAGGTCCGGGACCACCAGCCTATCCGCGTGATCGGTCCGGACAAGGGCCTAGCGGCACATGCAGAGACGCTCGAGCCTCGGTCCGGCGTTCAGGCGAGTCCGAAGATCCTGGCCAGGCGCGCATCCGAGTCGTACAGGGCGTCGGTGTCGAAGGTGGAGGCGGAACTGAGCACCTCATCCGCGCCGGTGGAGGCGATCAGCTTCTCGAGCCCCTCGGCGACCTGATCCTCGGTTCCGGCCAGCGATCCCTTCGCGGTCTCGTCGACGATGCGGCGGCGACGCTCGGTCATCGGCTGCCGGCGGATCTCCTCGATCGGGGACAGCGGCGGGAACGCACCCGCTTCGCGTGAGACGGCCATTGCCCAGGCCTCCGGAAGCTGCAACTCCCGAGCCTCGGCTTCTGTATCGGCGATGAGGATGTCGAGGCCGACGACCACATAGGGCTCCGCGCCGGGTGTGCCCGGGCGGAAGTCGGCGCGATAACGGTCGAACGGTTCCGATCCCTGCCGCAGAAGAGGCCCGGCGATGACGACGGGCAATCCCAGTCGCGCTGCCAGTCGCATGCCCTGCCCCGTGCCGAGGACGAAGATCGGAGGCGGCTCGGACAGCTGCGGACGCACGGTCGGCTCGGCAGTGCCGTGCAGATAGCCGCGCAGTTCCTCGATGTCGGCGGCGAA
Source organism: Rhodococcus sp. C26F (assembly GCF_053345925.1). Lineage (NCBI taxonomy): Bacteria > Bacillati > Actinomycetota > Actinomycetes > Mycobacteriales > Nocardiaceae > Rhodococcus > Rhodococcus sp. C26F. Next base: position 14,542 of record NZ_JBKFBA010000056.1, on the reverse strand, counting down.
GTCGTCCGCGTCGGCCTTGTGAGTACGCAGCGCATCGCGCACGGGTGCGGTGAATCCGAGGGAACGACCGACACCCAGATCGATTCGTCCCGGGTGCATCGCTTCGAGCATCGCGAACTGTTCGGCGACGACGATCGGTTGGTGATTGGGCAACATCACCCCACCCGTGCCCACCCGGATCCGGCTCGTCCGATCCGCGATCGCACCGATGAGCAGCGGCGGAGCACCCGACGCGATGCCCGGTACGGCATGGTGTTCGGCCACCCAGAAGCGGTGGTAACCGGCCGCCTCGGCAAGTTCGGCGCGACGCAGGGTCTGCCGCAATGCGGCAGCGTCCGGCTGCCCCTCCCGGGTCCGGGAGCGGTCCAGCAACGACAACGCCACCTGCACGGTCGTCTCAACACCACGACCGTCGCGGATCTTCCCTGCAGGTCAGGGATCTTCGGGCCCCCAGGCGCGACCGGCTGCGATCCAGTCCCCGTGGAAGTGGAGTTGCCCGTGCTCCGAGGCCTTCTGCGCCGCGGCGACACCGTGCGCATCGGCGACGTACAGCAGGAGGTCGGCAATGCCGTTTCCGACAGCGACGACCTGGTCGCGGGCATCGCTCGCTCGGATCGCCACCTCGGCGAGTGCGTGCCCGGCACCGATGGCCCCCGCCAGGGACCGGTGCTGGAGCTGGGTGCAGCCGGGACGACCGCAGGACAGACACAGGTCCGATACGTGATCACCCGTCGGAGTCCTCATGTCATTTCCTGCCGAAACATAAGGCCAATTATGTCCGATTTCGTTTCGGTGCCGAATGGGAGGTGCCGACGTACTCGACAATGCCACCCCGCGCGGCAGGGTCGAACTGTTCACGGCCGCGGGTTCTTCCGGGTCCACCGCGGCCGGTCGCTGCGGGTGGCCGCCGTGCAGCGACGACACGGGACGACTCCGTGCTCGCCCAGTTCCGCCAGGTACAGCGCGTCGCTCCACGGCACGTGCGGAAAGCGGTCGAGGCGGGCGCGGGAGAGCGGCACCCCGCACAGGGTCTGGTTGGTGCCGGGCGTCCATGCGTGGGTGTCGCCGGACGGGTAGCGGATCCCGTCGGTATCGGTCCATCGGCCCGACGCAGCGACCGCCGGGCTGGTGTGCTGAGCCATGGGTCCGGGTTCCCGCTACCGGGCGGGATTACTCGATACGGGATGCTGCGAGCATCTCCTCGATCGACACGAACTTCAGGCGCGAGCGTCCCGCCGCCGAACCACGGGCCTTCTCCTGCTTGTCGATCTGCAGCCAGCCCCGGTAATCGATGTGTTCGGGGCGCCGCTCGGCCACCAAGGTGGCGAGCTTCTCCCGATCGGCGACCGGCTCGGGCAGCTTGCCCTCGACGAAATCGTCGAGGATCTTCTCGACGGTTTCGGCCGAGCACTGCTTGTTGGTGCCGATCACTCCGCTCGGACCACGCTTGATCCAGCCGGCGGTGTAGACACCGGGCACCGGCGCTCCGGTCTCGGCGTCGATCACCCGGCCGCAGTCGTTCGGGATGACCCCGCGCCGCTCGTCGAAGGGCAACCCGGCCGGCGCGGTGCCGCGGTAACCGATCGAGCGCAGCACCAATCCCGCTTCGAGGGTTTCGGTCTGCCCGGTCGGGCGGGCCTCGAGACGACCGTCGACCTCGACGAGTTCGTTGCGCTCGAGCGTGATCGACTCGACCACACCGTCGCCGGAGATCTCCACCGGCGAGGCGAGAAAACGCAGCACGATCCGCTTGTTGCCCTCGGTGGGGGTGCGCTGGGCGAAGCCCTCGACCTGCCGCACCTTGAGCGCCAGGCGGGGTTCGACCTCCGGATCGTCGATCAGCGCGCGGCTGACCGGGTCGAGTTCGACCTCGGCCGGGTCGACGACCACGTCGACGCCGGGCAGCGAACCGAGCGCGAGCAGTTCCGGGTTGGTGTAGGCGGCCTGCGCCGGGCCGCGCCGGCCCACCACCACGACCTCACGGATGTTCGAGGTGCGCAACGCCTCGAGCGCGTGCTCGGCGATGTCGGTGTGGGCGAGATCGTCCGGGTCCATCACCAGCGCCCGCGCGACGTCCAGGGCGACGTTGCCGTTGCCGATGATCACCGCGCGCTCGGCCGACAGGTCGAAGGTGCGGTCGGCGAAATCCGGATGCCCGTTGTACCAGGCGACGAACTCCGTCGCGGCGTGCGAACCCGCGAGATCCTCACCGGGGATGTTCAGCGTGCGATCACCCGCCGCGCCGACGGCGTAGATCACCGCGTGATGGTGCGCGAGCAACTCCTCGTGGGTGATGTGGGTGCCGACCTCGACGTTGAAATAGCACTGGGTGTTCTTGTGGCCGATGGCGCTGCGGAAGACGTCCCCGACACCCTTGGTGCTCTGATGATCAGGGGCCACACCGGCACGCACCAGCCCATAGGGGGTGGGCAGGCGATCGAAGATGTCGACCTGCACCGCCGAGTGCGTCACCAGATCCATCGCGGCATAGCACGCGGCCGGACCCGATCCGACGATCGCCACCCGCAGGGTACCCAGCTCGGCGGGCAGTTTGCGGCGCGTGCGCAGCTCGGGCCAGTCCGGCCCGATCGGGTACCGCCGGTAGTACTCGGCGTTGATCTCCAGGTACGGCTCCTGCGCCGGGGTCAGTTCGTTGTCGGCGGCGATCGCGTCGACCGGGCACTCGTCGACACACGCCCCGCAGTCGATGCACGTGTCCGGATCGATGTACAGCATCTCCGTTGTGGCGAAGGGAGCTTCGTCGGGCGTCGGGTGGATGCAGTTGACCGGGCAGACCTCGACACACGAGACGTCGTTGCAACACGCCTGGGTGATTACATAAGCCACAGTTCTACCTGCCTACAGTGCCGATTCCGGACAACGAACGGGCCTCAGACTAGTACACGTTCCAGTTCCGGTCGAGAACCACGTTCTCACAATAATATCATCGTATTTCCGACTGTCGAGACGCGTCAGATGTCCGTTTCGGTGCTCGACTCGATGCGGAAACCGATCTTCAGAGTGACCTGCGTGTGGGCCACCCGGCCGTCGTCGATATGGCCCCGGATGTTGACCGTCTCGAACCACTCGAGATGACGCGTGGTCTCCGCTGCTCGCGCCACCGCTTTCGCGATCGCGTCGTCGACTCCCGTCGTCGACGATCCGACGACCTCGATCACCCGGTAGACATGGCTCATGGCTGAACTCCTCGAATCGGCGATGCTCCGATTCGGATCGTCCCGCCCCCGAGCGACCCTCGTCCCCGGAACCACGAAAATGGCAGGAAGATTCAGGCACGACGCGCGAGCGACCGGGCGAGTTCGCCGAGACGGGCCAGACGCAGGTCCCCGAGCGGGATCGCGCCGGCACCGAGCCGATTGGTGACGAAGGCGAGCGACAGGCCGGTGTCGAGATCGGCGTACGCCCCCGAGCCACCCACTCCGTAGTGTCCGAGCGCACCGCGCGGGCGCTGGATGCTCGCGAAGATGGGCTGGTGGTAGCCGAGCCGCCACGCCATTGGTACACCGAGCACGTAGTCCCGGCTGCGCACCCGCACGCGCGACATCTCGTCGATCGTGGTGGCGTCGAGGAACTTCACGCCGTCGATCGTCCCGCCGGCGGCGATCGCCCCGTACATGCGCGCGAGCGAGCGCGCCGTGAACACACCGTTCCAGCCCGGCATCACCGAGTCGTGCACGGCCGGGTCGCCGACGAGCCGGTCGAAGCCGTCGGGCATTGCAGCTTCGGCGAGACCGCGGGTCGGTTCGAGTCGCGACAGCACCGCGGCGCTCGCACCCCAGTGCAGTCCGACCGGGGCGAGTCGCGGGAAGAGCTTCGCGATGCGGCCACGCTCGTCGTGCGGCACGCGGTACCAGAAATCGGGATCGCCGAGGGGCCGTGCGATCTCCCGCTCCACGACCTCCACGAAGGGCAGACCGGTCACCCGCTGCACGAGTTCGGCGACGAGCCATCCGTAGGTGACGGCGTGATAGCCCGATCCGCGCCGACGCCGACGATCCGGCGCCGCCTGCTCGAGAGCCGCGACGGTCGCCTCGTAGTCGAGGATCCCGCGCGTCCCGGGAACCAGGCCGCGCACGCGGTGTAGGCCGGATCGGTGGGTCATGACGTCCGCGACGGTGATGCCTTCCTTGCCGTTCGCGGCGAATTCCGGCCAGTACTGCGCGACGGGCGCGAAGTAGTCGATCGCTCCGCGCTCGGCCAGACGGTGCACGACGGTCGACGCCACGCCTTTGCCGGTCGAGAACGACAACGCCATGGTGTCGCGGCTCCACCGCTTGTCGGGGGCCGACCAGCCGGACCAGATGTCGAGGACCTTCTCGCCGTGGAGATAGGCGGTGAGTGCGCCGCCGCCGTCCCGGGGGCGCTTGTACAGCGAGAAGAAGGCATCGGCCAAGCGCAGGAATCGCGGATCGACGACCATCTCGGTGGGCGCCGCCGGACCCTGCCGGGCGTCGATCTGCCCGGGGACGTGCACCGGCTCGAACGACGCTGTCGCTCCGGCAGGTTCGAAGACTGCTCCGGTCGTCATGTGCGACAGGCTACGACGACACGGAACGTAAAGGAAGGGTTTACGTACAGTCTGTTTGTCGACGCTCCCGGCGAGACGCGCCGAATCTACGGCAGGGGCGACGGCGGTGTCTGCGCGCCAGGAGTGAAGTACCGGAAGTCGCCCAGCACGACGCACCCGCGTGCGGCCTCGAGTTCGAACGCGGCCGCCGCGGTGCCCTCGCACAACACCGGATCGTCGGCGTCGCCCACATAGGCCTGCGACTGCGGACCTGCGGCGACGACCGCCGTGCCGGGACTCTCGAGTACACCGAGCGCCAGGGCCTGTGCCCCCACACCGATCGCGAACAGCCGTCCCGACGTGCTCTCCCCGGCGCCGACACCGCCGTCGAATCCGGCGGCCACCACCTGTGCGGCGCTGCGGGCATCGGCGAATCCCACGCCCCGCTCGCCGTAACTCCACGCCTCGGCGGTGCCGTCGGTGGACGCACCGCACGCTTCGTCCCCGTCGATCTGCACGATCTCGGCCGGGGCGCCCGGCGGTGCCGTGCACGTCGTGGCCGCGGACGCGGTCTGAGGAAGCAGGAAACCGACCCCGATGGCGGCAGCGAATGCTGCCCCGACGCCGAGAACCCGACCGGACGCCCACGAGCGAATCACGACATCGACCTTTCCGAACCTCACGCGACTGTTTTCTCGGACAGTTTATGGACTCGCGCTTCGGGAGGTCTCATAGTCGAGGTCACGACAGGGACGCGATTCCCCGAACGTTCCGGTTCACGTGTCCTTCGCCCGGTCGGTGTCGCGGGACGGTTGGACGCGTTTCGGCTCCCCCGGCATCTTGGGGTGATTCGGCGGATACGGCAGGTCGCCGAGACCGTTCGCCGCGTCCCGTTCGGCCATCTCGAGCAGGACGTCCAGCGAGTGCGCGTGCGCGTCGAGATCCGCCATCGGATCGCCGCGCTTCGCCAGCAGATCCGGCACCGTGGCGATCGTGAAGTCGTCGGGTTCGGCGTCGACCAGCTCGTCCCAGGTCAGCGGGGTCGAGACGGTCGCGATCGGGGTGCGACGGACCGAGTAGGCCGAGGCGATCGTCTTGTCGCGCGCGTTCTGGTTGTAGTCGAGGAAGAGCCGCTCTCCGCGCTCCTCCTTCCACCAGGCCGTCGTCGCCCGCCCGTCGCTGCGACGCTCGATCTCACGCATGAGCGCGATCCCCGCACGACGGACGCCGACGAAATCCCATTCGGGCACGATCCGCAGATAGATATGGAGTCCCCGCCCACCGGATGTCTTCGGATATCCGGTGAGACCCAGTTCGTCGAGGAGCGGGCGCACGACTTCCAGTGCCACGGCCCGCGCGTCGCCGAAGTCGGTTCCCGGTTGCGGGTCTAGGTCGATGCGCAGTTCGTCGGGGCGGTCGGTGTCGCCGCAGCGCACCGGCCACGGATGGAAGGTCACGCACCCGAGATTCGCCGCCCACACCACGTCGGCGGCCGAACACACACGCAGCGCATCGGCGGTACGCCCCGACGGGAACGTGATCTCGCAGGTCGCCACGTGGTCGGGTCGCTTGACCGGTGCCCGCTTCTGATAGATCTCCTCCCCCTCGATGCCGTCGGGGAAGCGTTGCAGATGCGTCGGCCGATCGCGCAGGGCCGTCAGGATCGGGGCGTCGAACTCGGTGGCGATCCTGCGGTAGTACTCCACGAGGTGCCGCTTCGTGCCACCCTCGGCGCCGAGCTGCGGGAAGTAGATCTTGTCGGGGTTCGACAACCGCACGGGCGTGCCGTCGACGTCCAGCTCCTCCGCAGGCGAACGCTTCGCGGCCATGTCAGTCCTCCGTCCGATCGAGCACATCCGACAGGTCGTAGCGCACCGGCACCTCCAGTTGGTCGAACGTGCAGCTCCCGGGGTCGCGGTCGGGACGCCACCGCAGGAACTTCGCTGCGTGCCGGAACCGCATTCCCGCTCCCGACACACCTTCCATCTGGTCGTACGCGACCTCCACGACGCGTTCGGGACGCAACGGCACCCAGCTGCGATCCACCGCCGAACGCCACCGCGTCGGTTCGCCCTGCTCGACGACGTCGTCCCCGAGTCGCAGCGGCTGCAGTTCGGCGAGCAGTTCCTCGCGCCGCTCCCGCGTGAACGCCGAGGCTCCGCCGACCATCGCGAGCTCGCCGTCGTGATAGAGCCCGAGCAGTAGCGACCCGATGCCCTCGACGCTCTTGTGCATGCGGTAACCCATGAGGACGCAGTCGGCGGTGCGGGCGTGCTTGAGTTTGAGCATCTCCCGCTTGTCGGGCACGTAGAGCCCGTCGAGTCGCTTGGCGATCACGCCGTCGAGGCCGGCGCCTTCGAACTCCTCGAACCAGCGGCGAGCGGTATCGGTGTCGGTCGTGGCCACCGTGAGATGGCAGCTCTTGCCCCCGCCGATCTCGGATCGCAGCCGCGCCCGCCGCTTTGCGAACGGGGTCTCCATGAGGTTCTCGTCGCCGAGAGCGAGCAGATCGAAACCGACGAACACGGCCGGTGTCCGCTCCGCGAGCATCGTGACCCGGCTGGCGGCCGGATGGATCCGCTCGGACAGCGCCTGCCAGTCGAGTCGGGTGCTGCCGTCGTGTTCGCGCGGGACGACGATCTCCCCGTCGACCACACACCTGCGGGGCAGTTCGGCACGCGCGGCGTCGGCGAGTTCCGGGAAGTAACGCACGAGGTCCTTGCCTCCGCGCGAGCCGAGAACCACCTCGTCGCCGTCGCGGAAGACGATCGCCCGGAAGCCGTCCCACTTGGGTTCGTAGGACCACTCGTCGGGACCGTTCTCGGGTTGGGAGGGGACGGTGGAGGAGACCTTGGCGAGCATCGGGGCGAGCGGCGGCACCACAGGCAGGTCCATGCGGCACATCGTTCCACCCCGTACGGGTACCGGCAGCACTTCCGTAGGCTCTTCGACCATGAACATTCTCCGAGGGGCGGCCGGTGCCGCGGTGGCGTTGGCGGCAGCAGGGGTGCTCGGAGGATGCGCGACCCAGGTCGAAGGGCAGGCCGTGCCCGCCGCGAACGCCCTGAACACGTCCACGGCGCCGTCCCTCTCCCTACCCACGACGACCCCGTCGGCGTCGTCGTCGACCGAATTGAGCGTCGACGTCACAGCCGGCGAATGCGTCGCGCTCGGTGGCACCGTCGACGACGCGACCATCGACTACGCGGTGTGCGGCAGCCCGAGCTCGAATTACAAGGTCGTCGACGTCGTCGATGCCAGTGCCATGTGCCCCGGCGACATCGACCAGACCTACTACGAGTCGTTCGGCGGCGTCGAGGTCGGCGCGTTGTGTCTCGACATCGACTGGGTGGTGGGCGACTGCATCGACCTCGGTGGCGAGGATCCGCAGCGCATCGACTGCGGTGAGCCCGCGGTCCAGGGCGAGGAGGTCACCGAGATCCTGCTCGACACCTCCGACGTGAACGACTGCTCGACGTCCGAGGGTGGCTTCGTGTACCGGGAGCGCAACTTCGTGGTCTGCACCGACACCATCTGACGGTTCTCCCCGGTGCGGACGCCCGTCGCCGCCGCGACGGAGCATGTCGGTGCCTCCCGCAACAATGCGTTCGACAGATCATCATCCGACGGACGCGAGGACAGAACATGACGCACTGGCCGGACAGACCGATCTGCGCGTTCGATCTCGAGACCACCGACCGGGATCCCCGCAACGCCCGCATCGTCACGGCCTGCGTCGCGACCTTCGACGCCGACCGCATCGACACACGCTCGTGGCTGCTCGACCCGGGTATCGCGATACCCGAGGAGACCACCGCGATCCACGGCATCACCACCGCCCACGCCCGCGCCGAAGGACTCGAATATCTCGAGGGATACAAGCAGATCCGGCAGGCCGTGAGCGACGCGTGGGCGCGCGGCCACATCGTCGTCGCGTTCAACGCCAGCTACGACCTGACGGTTCTCGACGCCGAAGGACGCCGCCTCGGCCTGACGGGGCTCGACATCGGCACGGTCGTCGACCCGTACGTCATCGACCGGGAGATGGACCGCAGCCGTCCCGGCAGGCGCACACTGCAGGCGGTGTGCGAGGCGTACGGGGTGTCGCTGCCGAATCCGCACGAAGCCGAGGCCGACGCGCTCGCCGCCGGCCATCTGACCCGCGCGCTCGTGGCGAGATTCCCCGAGCTCGCCGAACTCGACATCATGGCCGACCAGGCCGCCTGGCACGCCGAACGGCAACGCAGCTTCGCCGAGTACCTGCGCGGGTTGGGTCGCGAGGTCGTCGACGTCGACGACAGCTGGCCCGTCCGGCTCCCCACGCCAGTGGGTACCGATGTCCTCGAGCGTCCCGCGACCGAGACCAGGTTCCGACGCGCGCTGCGCGCGATCCGCGAGTTCTTCCGGCGACTGCGCCGACGCTGATCAGGGAAGCAGGCCCTGCCGGCGCGCTTCGACCACGACTTCGTGCCGGCTGCGCGCGTCGAGTTTGTCCATGGCGTTGCGTAGATAGATGCTCGATCTGATGGCCTGGTGGTGTACGGATGTCCTCACACCATCAGCGCCGCGACCTGGGCGGCCAGGCTCACACGGGCCACCATGTACCGGCACTATGTCGGTGAGGTGGTCACCGAGGTCGGGTCCGGGGTGGACGAGGCACCTCCGACGATGCGGCGGGTCATGTCGGGCCCCTCTGCGAACATGATCATCGTGGACCACCGAGACCGTCCGGCCGGTTCGGCAGCCGAGGATCCGACGGCGACCCTGCTGGCGCAGGACCGACCCTACGGTCGTCGGGGTGCGCACACTCGTGCGATGCGCGCGGTCACCGCCACGGCGCCGGAGGTTGTGTGATGGGCCGATTCGAGGTTCCGGACGGCTCGACGGCGCAGGCATACAGGTTCGCGCTCGACCCGACCCCGGCGCAGGTGCGGGCGTTCCGCTCGCACGCCGGCGCCGCTCGCAAGGCACACAACACGATGCTCGCTGCCGTCAAAGCGGTACTCGACCAGCGCAATGCCGAACGCACCTACGGCATCGCCGAGGACGAGTTGACACCCGCGTTGAACTGGTCGCTCGCGGGGCTACGCAAGGTGTGGAACGCCCGCAAACACCTGGTGGCCCCGTGGTGGGCAGAGAACTCGAAGGAGGCCTACAACACCGGTCTCGACGCGTTGGCTCGGGGATTGGAGGCGTGGTCGAAGTCTTGTAAGGGTGAGCGGGCCGGGAAGAGGGTCGGGTTCCCGAGGTTCAAGACCGCCCGGTCGCGGCGATCGGTGCGATTCACCACCGGCACCATCCGGGTCGAGACCGACCGGCACCACATCACTCTCCCGAGGTTGGGGCGGATCAAGACGCACGAGTCCACCCGGAAACTGGCTCGCCGCCTCGAGGCGGGCACGGCCCGGATCCTATCCGCGACGTTGAGTGAGGATTCATCCGGGCGATGGCAGGTGGCCTTCCAGGTGCTGGTCCAGCGCCCGGGGCAGGTACCCGCTCATGTCGGTGCGGGCGTACCGGTGGTCGGAGTCGACGTCGGCGTCAAGGTCGACGCACTGCTGGTCGTGGCGACCCCCGACGGACGCGAGGTCGACCGAGTCCCAGCCCCGAAGTCCCTGTCTGCCGCCCAATCCCGGCTGAGGGCGCTGCAGCGCAGAGCCGCCCGCCAAGTAGGACCGTACGACCCATCGACGAAGACGCGGCGGCAACCGTCGAAACGCTGGATCAAGCAGCAACGTCGAATCCGCCGAACTCACGCCCGCGCTGCGGCGGTGCGCCGCGATGTGCTGCACAAGGCCACCACCGCCCTCGCCCAGCGTCATCAGGTGATCGTGGTGGAGACGCTGAACGCCGCGGGGATGCGCTCGGCCGGCGGAGCCTACAAGCGCGGTCTGAACCGGGCGCTCGCCGACGCGGCGTTGGCCGAAATCCGGCATCTGCTGTCCTACAAGAGCCGCTGGTACGGCTCCGCGCTGGTCGAAGCCGACCGCTGGTTTCCTTCCAGCAAGACGTGTTCGGGGTGTGGCAGGGGAAAACCAAACCTGACACTGACGGACCGGATGTATGTGTGTGACCACTGCGGCCTGACGATCGATCGTGATCGCAACGCCGCGATCAACCTCGCCCGCCTCGGCGAGACCCGGCACACGGGTGCAACGGGGACCGGTACCGGGAGTAGCCCGGCCGCCACCGATTCGGGTGGAGACGGACGTGGAGCCACGCACAAGACCCGATCCGCGGCAGCGGAAAAGGCAGCCGGCTGTGAAGCGTCAACCCGGCACGACATCACTGTCGGTCAGACCGGGACTGCCCCACCGGAAGGTGAGGCTGCCTGATGGCGAAGCGAACAGAGCGTGGTCATGTTTGCTCATCAGTACGCAACGGTAGTAGGGCCAGTTCCACGATTCGTAACCTGCACATCGCGCGGTGTTGCGACGATCACAGAAGACGCCGGAATCCGAGTAGGCCACCCCCGGAGGTACCCGTGTCCATCGCCCCCGTCCGTCCCGGCTCGACCGGAGCCGCGAACTACAGCCAGATGAGCCCGCTGCGCTTCCTCGAACGGTCCGCGACGGTGTTCCCGGATCGCACCGCGATCATCCACGGCGACCGCACGTACACCTACGCCGAGTTCGCCGACGAGGCGCAGCGGCTCGCGCGCGTGCTGCGCAGCCGTATCGAGCCGGGCGACAAGATCGCGTACCTGACCCCGAACGTGCCCGAGATGCTCATCGCGCATTTCGCGGTTCCGCTCGCGGGCGGTGTGCTGGTCGCGTTGAACTCGCGACTGGCCGGGCCGGAACTCGAGTACATCCTCGACCACTCCGAGACGAAGCTGCTGTTCGTCGACTCCGAACTGCTCGGGTCGGTCGCGAACGTCCGCGACAACGTTCCGGGCGTCGCGGAGATCATCGAGGTTCCCGACTCCACCGTGCCGGCTCCCGAGGCACCCGCCGGGGTGGCCACCGCCCGGTACGACGAGTTCCTCGCGCAGGCCGACTCGCTCGATGCGACACCGCTGCCGTGGAGCGTCGACGACGAGCTCGGCGTCATCACCCTCAACTACACCTCGGGCACGACCGGCAAACCCAAGGGCGTGATGTACACCCACCGGGGCGCGTACCTGAACTCGCTGGGCGAGACCTTCCACAACAGCTTCGACGGGCAGAGCAAGTATCTGTGGACGCTGCCGATGTTTCACTGCAACGGCTGGTGCACGCCGTGGGCGGTGACCGCTGCGGGCGGCACCCACATCTGTCTGCGGGCGGTGCGAGCCGACGCGATCTGGGGTGCCATCGACGACCTCGGGGTCACCAACCTGTGCGGTGCGCCCGCGGTGTGCTCGACCATCGCGAACGCCGAGCAGGCCCATCCCCTCGACCGTCCGTTGCGGATCACCACGGCCGGCGCGCCGCCGTCGCCGACGGTGATCGCCCAGCTCGAGCAGATCGGCATCACGGTCGTGCACGTCTACGGACTCACCGAGGTGTACGGCCCGTACACGATCTGCGAGTACCAGGACAGCTGGGACGACAAGCCCGCCGACGAACGTGCCGCGCTGCTCTCCCGTCAGGGCGTCGGCATGTTGCAGGCCGAGACCGCGCGGGTCGTCGACGAGGACATGAACGACGTGCCCGCCGACGGCGAGACCATGGGCGAGATCGTGCTGCGCGGCAACAACGTCATGCTCGGCTACTACAAGGACCCGGACGCGACCGAGGAGGCATTCCGCGGCGGCTGGTTCCACACCGGCGACCTCGGCGTGATGTACCCGGACGGATACATCCAGCTCAAGGACCGCGCGAAGGACATCATCATCTCCGGCGGCGAGAACATCTCGACCGTGGAGGTCGAGCAGGCGATCGTCAGCCACCCGGCGGTGCTCGACGTCGCGGTCGTCGGCGTTCCGGACGAGAAGTGGGGTGAGCGTCCCAAGGCGTTCGTGATCCTGAAGAAGGGCGAATCGGTCACGTCCGAGGAGATCATCGACTACACCCGCACGCTGCTCGCCGGATACAAGGTGCCGCGCGACATCGTCTTCCCGCTGGAGCTGCCCCGCACCTCGACCGGGAAGATCCTGAAGTTCGAGCTGCGATCGGCCGAAGCCGCCGAGGGGTGAGCCGACCCCTCACGACTGCATTGGATACTCGACGCCATGACATCCGGTACCGGTAACAGCACCCGTCGCCTCGATTCGACGGGACCCGATCCCGCCCAGTTCCGGGTGCATGTCGTCACGCAGGCGATCCGGTTGTTCTCGGAGTTCGGCTACGAGTCGACCACCGTCGAGCAGATCGCCGCGGCCGCCGGGGTGTCGCGGCGGACCTTCTTCCGGCAGTTCCGGTCGAAGGAGGACGTGATCTTCGCCGATCACGAGTCGCTGCTCGAGCAGGTCGCCGAGTACCTCTCGCAGGATTTCGACGATCCGTGGGCGGCGGCCTGCGACGGGGCCAAGCTCGTGTTCGGTCACTTCCGGGACCGGCGCGAGCTGGCGGTGTGGCGGTATCGGGTGGTGCAGCGGGTGCCGGCGCTGCGGGAGCGCGAACTCGTCACCACCTATCGCTACGAGCGGTTGTTCACCGACTTCCTGCGCGCCGCCGTCCCGGCGGAGAAGCCGGTGCGCACCGTCAGCTTCGCGGCGGCGATGACCGCCACGCACAACTTCGTGTTGCGCGCGATGATCCGCGGTGACGAGACCGCCACCGCCGAGCGCCTCGAGCAGGAACTGCTCGAGCTCCGCCGCACGTACGGGGTGGTTCCGGTGCCCGAAGGCGCGACGAACGGGAAGGCCGCGCCGGCCCCGCCTGCGGTCGCGGTCGTGACCTATCCGGCTCATCTGACACCGGCCGAGATCGCCGAGCAGGTTCGGCTCCAGCTCGAAGGTGCACGTCAGCACCGTTGACCTGGCACTGAGTGCCGTGGTTACAATCGACTCATTCCGTCACGTCGCGAACCCTCGCCTCGCTATGCTCGAGGGAGCTACGCTCGCAAATCTGGCACCGCGTGCCGTTAGGAGTCCGCCGTCATGGCCCTCAATCCCGACTTCGATCTGTTCAAGCTCTCCGAGGAGCACGACGCCCTACGCGAGGCCATCCGCGCGCTCGCCGAGAAGGAGATCGCACCCTACGCCAAGGACGTCGACGAGAACTCCCGCTTCCCGCAGGAAGCCCTCGACGCCCTCAACAAGTCGGGCTTCAACGCCATCCACGTGCCCGAGCAGTTCGAAGGCCAGGGCGCCGACTCGATCGCCGCCTGCATCGTCATCGAAGAGGTCGCCCGAGTATGTGGCTCCTCCTCGCTGATCCCCGCCGTCAACAAGCTCGGCACCATGGGCCTGATCCTCCGCGGCTCCGACGAGCTCAAGGCCAAGGTCCTCCCCGACATCGTCAACGGTGCGATGGCCTCCTACGCGCTGTCCGAGCGCGAGGCCGGCTCCGACGCCGCCTCCATGCGCACCCGCGCCAAGGCCGACGGCGACGACTGGATCCTCAACGGCTCCAAGTGCTGGATCACCAACGGTGGTAAGTCCACCTGGTACACCGTCATGGCCGTCACCGACCCCGAGAAGGGCGCCAACGGCATCTCCTCCTTCATGGTCCACAAGGACGACGAGGGCTTCGTCGTCGGACCGAAGGAGAAGAAGCTCGGCATCAAGGGCTCCCCCACCGCCGAGCTGTACTTCGAGAACTGCCGCATCCCCGGCGACCGCATCGTCGGCGAGCCGGGCACCGGCTTCAAGACCGCTCTCGCGACCCTCGACCACACCCGTCCCACCATCGGTGCGCAGGCCGTCGGCCTCGCCCAGGGTGCCCTCGACGCGGCGACCGCCTACGTCAAGGACCGCAAGCAGTTCGGCCGCCCGATCTCCGACAACCAGGGTGTGCAGTTCATGCTCGCCGACATGGCGATGAAGGTCGAGGCCGCACGCCTGATGGTCTACACCTCCGCTGCTCGCGCCGAGCGCGGCGAGCCCGACCTCGGCTTCATCTCGGCCGCCGCGAAGTGCTTCGCGTC
>NZ_JBKFBA010000055.1:0-24234 GCF_053345925.1 Rhodococcus sp. C26F | reverse complement strand
GGCGAGCGCTGCCACCAGCTCGCGATGGCGAGCAATCGGGGTACCGCTTATCGGAAAGTTCTCCAGTGCACGCAGTGTATGGATGCCGTAGTACACCTGCGCGGGCACGGACCGGTCTCCGAGCAGATCGTGCTCGATCCTGGTATCGCTCACGACACCGCCACCGTTCGGTCGCCGTCGACCACGCTGTCGAAAACGATCATGTGGCCGGCGTAGTGGGTGATCGCGTACGGCAGGTCCGCGGCCGGGATCGCCAACTGCGGGGTGACACCGCACGCCCAGAACACCGGCGTGCATCCCTCGGGCACGCCGGGAAATACCCCGAAGTCGACCTGGGACAGATCCGAGATGCCCAGCGCCGACGGGTCCCCTACGTGGACGGGTTCGCCGTGTCCGGTCGGGATGCGCCCGGTTACCTCGGTTGCGATGTCGATCAGGGCATTCGGGACCGGTCGCATGCTGACGACGAGCGGCCCCGAGAAAGCGCCGGCAGCCACGGTGGGGCGGTCGGTCACGTACACCGCGGGAGCGTCGTGTCCGACCGGGATGCCCGCCCGCCGCAACGGACCGTCGAAGGTGTGGCTGCACCCGAGTGCGAACGCGACCGCGTCGTCGCGCCAGTACTCGGCAAGGTCGGTGGGCTCGGCGACCAGCACGTTGTCGATCCACACCCGGTAACGCGGGACCATCGTGCTCACGTCGACCGTGCACCCGTCGTATGTCACTTCGGGGTTGCCCGGCTCGGACACTGCGAGGAGCGGACAAACCTGCGGGTTGTGTCTGCAGTATTCGGTGAAGTCCGCCGCGGCGGATTCGGGCAGGACCACGAGGTTCGCCTGCTGGTGGTCGTCGAGGATGCCTGCGGTCGGTCGCGTCCACCGTCCCGTCGCGATCTGCTCACGGAGCTCGCGCGGGTGCGTAGGCGCGCTCACAGCAGTTCCGACTTCGAGGACTCGCGCACGAAGTGCAGCGTGATCAGCGCCATCACGGCGGCACCCATCAGCAGGAAGCCGGGGGCAAGCAGGTTCCCGGTCCGGTCGATCAGGTAGGTGGCCAGATAGGGCGTCAAGCCTCCGCCGACGATGGTGCCGATGTTGAAGGCGAACGACAGTCCGGTGTAGCGGACCCGCGTGGGGAACTGCTCTGCGTAGGTCGGGTAGGTCACCGCCTGGACGATCGGCATCGGCAGAGCAAGGACGACCATCGCTGCGACGGCCAGCGCGAAGCTGCCCTGGTCCATCACGATCATCGCGGGCAGTACCAGCACGGCGTAGCCGAGGAACCCGGCGGTGATGACCTTCTTGCGACCGATCCGGTCGGACAGTCCACCGAACAGGGGCATGAGCGTCGCGACGAAGAGGCTGATCGCGCCCATGATCCAGAAGGTGCTGGACTTCGGGTATCCGAGGTGCGTCGTCAGGTAGATGTTCATGAAGATCAGACCGACCCAGTAACCGGTGTTCGACCCGATGGCGAGCAGGATGACCTTGACCACCGCGCCGGTGTGCTGGGTGAGGACCTCACGCAGGGGTGACTTCGGCGGGGTGGTGTGCTCGGACTGCTCGACGTACGCGTGGGAGTCCTCGAGCTTGCTCCGGGCGATGAGTGTAATCGCGATCAGGGGCAGCGCCAGCAGGAACGGAATTCGCCAGCCCCACTCTCTGAGCTGTTCGTCGCTGAGAACGGTGCTGGTGACACCTGCGACGAGGGCGGCGGTTCCGCCGCCCACGGCCACTCCGACCGGGGTGAATGCACCGAAGAATCCACGGCGTCCGGCGGGAGCGGATTCGGACAGGTAGGTAGCCGACCCGGTCACCTCTCCCCCGGCGAAGAAGCCTTGCGCCAATCGGATCAGCAGCAGTGCGAGCGGGGCCAGGACACCGATGGAGCCTGCGGTGGGGAGCAGGCCTACAGCAGCGGTGGCCGTGCCCATGCCGACGACTGTCGCGATGAGCACGGGTTTTCGGCCGATTCTGTCGCCGAGGCGCCCCAGGACGATGCCGCCGAGGGGGCGCATGAGGAAGGCACTGCCGAAGACGGCGAGGGTCGCCAAGAGGGATGCGGTCGGATTGTCGTTGGGGAAGAACAACGGTCCGATGACGACTGCGAGGTATCCGTAGACGCCGAACTCGTAGTATTCGACGGCGGTTCCGGCCGCGGCTGCGAGGGCGGCGCGACGGGGACGCTGGGCGGGCGCGGACGGTGCGGTGCCCCCCTTGTCGGGCACCGGTGCTTGTACGGTGGTCATGGGGCGTACTCCAGGAAGTGTGTGGGCGGGGATGCCTCGGGTAGCTGATCGGGTGAGCCGGGAGCGCACGCGTTCGCGCACTGTGGGCCCCGACGCGGTCGCCGGCAGGATGGCCGTCCTGCCGGTGACACGCACCGGGCCCGCGTCGGCCGGCGCGGCCGACGGTGGAGATCTTCGCCGGAACTAGACGGCGAAGAGCTGCTCGATATTTGCGAATGCCTTGAACTCGAGGGCATTTCCGGCGGGATCGAAGAAGAACATCGTCCACTGCTCGCCAGGTTCACCAGCGAATCGCACGTACGGTTTGATGACGAACTGGGTGTCGACGGCTTGGAGCTTGGCGGCGAGGGCCTTGAAGTCGTCGACGGAGAGCACCAGTCCGAAGTGCGGCACCGGTACGTCGTGGCCGTCGACCGGGTTGGTGCCTGCGACGCCGTCACGCTTGGCGCTGCCGTCGCCGACCTGATGGGTCACCACCTGGTGGCCCTGGAAGTTCCAGTCGATCCACTTGGTGTCCGAGCGCCCTTCGCTGAATCCGAGCAGGCCGCCGTAGAAGGCGCGCGCTGCGGCGATGTCGTCGACCGGGATGGCGAGATGGAACGGAACGAGGGTGGTGGTCTGGTCGGTCATGGTTTTCCTTTTCTCGATGGTTGTGAAGTTCAGCGAACCGGGATCGGATGTCGGTCAGGGACCTCCCGGGGGCAGAGGCGAGAAGCGCACCCGAGTGCCCGGTGCGGCCTGCGCCAGCAGGTCGACGTCGCGCTCGGTGACAACACCGATCACCGGATAGCCACCGGTGACCGGATGGTCGGCGAGGAAGACGATCGGCTGGCCCGAGGGCGGAATCTGGATCGCTCCCACGACCATTCCCTCGCTCGGAAGATCGACGGTGCCGATGTCGAGCCACGTCCCGGTCAGTCGGACGCCGACTCGGTCGCATTCGGTGCTCACCGTCCAGGTCCGCGCGGTGAGCGCCGCCCGATCGGCAGGGGCGAACAGGCCGTCGCGTGGCCCCCATCGGAACCGCACGTCGACGGTGCCGTGTGGGAGCGCGACTGTCGCCAGTTCGACGGGCACGCCGGGAAGCGCACCCACCCGATCACCGAGCGCCAACTTGTCACCGGCCCGGAGTCGAGCGGGGCCGAGCCCCGACAGGCAATCCGTCGATGCCGATCCCATCACTCGGTCTGCTTCCACGCCGCCCGCGATCGCGACGTACGAGCGTAGGCCCCACTTCGGGCGGCCCAGGGTGAGGTGGCGGCCGGCCGGCAACAGAATGCGCGATTCCGCGACCGGGCGTCCGTCGACACGCAGGTCCACCGGCGCCCCGGTGACCGCCACGATGCGATTCTCCGACAGTGTGAGGGCCAGCCCGCCGAGGGTCGTCTCGAATACGGGCAGCCCGACGTCGTTGCCGACGAGCCGGTTCGCGAGCGTGAGGCTGGACCGGTCTGCCCCGCCCGACGTCGTGACGCCGAGGTGCGCGAACCCGGGTCGGCCGAGGTCCTGGACGGTCGTGCTCGGTCCGGGGTCGAGAATGGTCGCCTGAGGACGGGATTGCACCGGGTTCGGCTCAGCACGCTCGATGAGAACGGCGGTCATTCGGTCACCGCCCGGAACACCACGCGGTCACCGACGGAGAGTCGGCTGGGACTGTCCGAGGTACTGTCCCACAACACTTCCGAAGTACGGCCGATCAGGTGCCAGCCACCCGGCGTGCCGCCCGGGTACACCACGGTCTGGGTGCCTGCGATCGCGACCATGCCCTGACCGACCCGCGGGCGCGGCGAGGCGCGCCGGGGCAACCGCAGTGAATCGGGTAGGCCGTCGATGTAGGCAAACCCCGGTGCGAAGCCGAAGAATCCCACCCGATGTTCGGCTGACGTGTGACCGTCGACGACGTCGGCCACGGTGCACCCGAGGGCCTCGGCGACGTCCTCGAGGTCGTCGCCGTCGTACCGCACCGGCACGACCACAACATCGTGTTCGACGGTCGGCGCGAGCTCCCGGTCGGGCTGGTCGAGAAGGCACTTCAGGTGGGTCGCCAGTTCCGTCATGCTTGCGGACCTGTTCGCGCAGAACAGGATCGAGCGTGCGGCCGGCACGATGTCCTGCAGCACGACTGCCCACGGTTGTTGTCTCGCCGATTCCACCACCGCCGGGATTCGCGCAGACTCGAGATCCACCATCCATCCGCGATCGCCGACGCGCAGCAGCTCGACGGGCGTCACTGCGCTCCGCCGATCGGTCTCGGATCGGCTCCGTTGCTCTGCAGTGTCTTCCGGGTTGCACGGGCAATGTCGACGGCGCCGGGGGTGTCGCTGTGGACGCACAGAGCAATCGCCGGGACATCAGCGGGCGCGACCTCGACCTGGATGCCCTCCACCGAGGTCACCGTTCCGGTGCGGACCATGTCCCATGCTCGGGTGGCTGCGACCGCCGGGTCGGTCAGCAGTGCGTCGGGGTGGCTACGCGGCACGAGCAGTCCCTGGTCGGTGTATCCGCGGTCGATGAACACCTCTGCATGTGGATGGAGGCCGGCGTCGACCGCGTACCTCCAGAGAACGGTGGAGTGCTGGCACAGGACGGGCAGCGATGGATCCACCAACCGCACGGCGTCGACGATCGCGGAGGCATGCTCCTCGTGGTGGGCCGCGGTGTTGTAGAGCGCTCCATGCGCCTTGACGTACGTGACGGTCGTTCCAGCGATCCGTGCGAATGCCTGCAGGGCGCCGATCTGGTAGACAATTTCGTTGACCAATGTCGACGACGGGACGTCGACGAATCGCCGTCCGAACCCGGCGAGGTCACGATAGGAGACCTGAGCGCCGATCGCGACGCCGAGCGACGCTGCAGTGTCACATGTCCGGCGCAGGATGTCCGGGTCGCCGGCGTGGAATCCGCAGGCGACGTTGGCGGCGGTGACTTCGCCGAGGAGAAGTGATTCGTCGACCGGTCCCCAGACACCGAAGCCCTCTCCGACATCGGTGTTGATCGACACGGCGGGAAGAATCGTCACGATCGTGCCGCCCAGTACGTGCGCATGTCTTCGCGCGAATTCTCCCAGGCGCGGTGCAGACCGGTCTGTCCGCCGTCGATGTGATCGAGGATGTGCCGGGCGAGAGCGTCCGAGTCGCCGTCGGCAAGGGCCTGCACCATGGCCTTGTGCTCGTCCTGCACCCGGTCGTAGGCGCAGGTTCCGTGCACATAGAAGCGCGAGTACGGCTCGAGCCGGTGGTACATCTGGGCGATGATCTCGTACCGCATCGGCAGCCGGGACAGGCGGTACATGTCCAGGTGGAAGGCCAGGTTGGTGCGCGACCAGACGTCGGCTCCGGTTTCGCCGACTCGATCCATCTGGTCTGCCATCGATTCGAAGCGTGCGATGTCCTTTCGCGACACCCGGTCGGTGACGTGCTCGGCGAAGCTGGGTTCGATCAGGCGTCTCAAGTCGTAGATCTCGTCGATCTCCTCGAGGTCCAGCGCGGTGACGAAGGTGCCACGTCCGGGTAGCGAGCGCAGCAGGCCCTCACCGGCGAGGGTGCGAATGGCTTCGCGGAGCGGGATGCGGGAAACGCCGAACCGGTCGGCGAGTTCCTCTTGAACCAGTCGGTGACCGGGCGGGTAGATGCCCTCGACGATCGAGGTCCGCAGGCGCGATGTCAGGTCCCCGACATCGGACCCAAACTCATGTGACGTAGACGACATATTCACTGTATACACTGAATCCAAACGGGGAAGCTACCCCCATGGCGCTTTTGACCGGTTTGTTTACACAAACGACCCGGCAGGCAACATCGCCGACTTGCAACCTTGGACACATCCTCAGCCTCTGTGCGCTTCGGACGGCTCTGGAGAGCGACGACATCCGCGCACCTGATGACCGAGACCGTCATCGCCAGTCCCCCTGAGCGGCCTCGCCGTCACACGCCGTGTTCACCGTGCCCTCTCCAGCGCTTCGCGGCGCGGCCACTCGGCTGTGGCGCGACGACCTGGCCTACGCTGAACGGCGTTACCAGCAACGCGCTCCGGCCGGTTGCGGCATCGGTCCCCGACTGTCGACCTGAACGTCAACTCCGCAGGACGGAAATGTCCCTACGTACGCGGCTCGGCGTGCGGTACCTGCCCCGCAGCAACCTCATCGACGGTGTCGGCGGTGACCTCGAGGGCAACACGAGTCAGGGCTTCTTCGGCGGGAAGAGCGGCTTGGGCGGATGCTGTCAGATCGTATCGGGACACGGCGACAGGCTGCCGGGTGCCGGCCAGGGCGTAACGCACGACGGTGTCGTTCTTCTCGGCTACGAGAAGCATGCCCACGGTCGGCTGATGTATATCGCGGATCCGCAGTCGATCCTCGACCAGAGCAACGTAGAAGCCGAGTTGTCCGGCATCACGGGGATCGAACTTCGTCGTCTTGAGCTCGATGACCACGTAACGCAGCTGCTCCACATGGAAGAACAACAGGTCGACGTAGAAGTCGTCCCCGTCGACATCGAAATGCACTTGGCGACCCACGAATGCGAATCCCCGCCCCAACTCGCGCAGCGTGTCGATGATCCGTGCGACCAGGCGCTCCTCGAGTTCCCGCTCGCTCGCGTCGCTGTCGATCGCAAGGAATTCCAGTGCAAGCGGATCCTTGGTGAGCTGCTGTGCCAGTTCGGAGTCCCGCCGTTCGAGCGCGGCACCGAAGTTCGAGGGCGCAGCACCCTGACGGTCGTGGAGGCGGGTAGTGATCTGATGGGCGAGCACGGAGCGTGACCATCCGCGCTCGACGTCCTGAGCGGCATACCATTCACGCAGGTCCTGGTCATCGAGCTTGTCGAGAAGTTCGGCGATGTGCCCCCACGGCAATTGTCCAACGGGCCGTTGGACGATTCTTTCTTCGTCGGGCCACGCCTCGGCGAAGCGTCGCATGTAGAACAGGTTCGCTCGGGAGAAGCCCTTCATGGTGGGGAACTCGGCGCGTAGGTCCGTGGCGAGACGGGACAGCACCTTGCTTCCCCAACGCTCGGTTTGCTGGCGCTCCAAGATCGTGCGGCCGATCTGC
The DNA here is from genome assembly GCF_053345925.1 of Rhodococcus sp. C26F. NCBI lineage: Bacteria > Bacillati > Actinomycetota > Actinomycetes > Mycobacteriales > Nocardiaceae > Rhodococcus > Rhodococcus sp. C26F. Next base: position 16,939 of record NZ_JBKFBA010000055.1, on the reverse strand, counting down.
CAGTAGAGGCGGATCAGCTCGGTATTCACTTTCCGCTGCGCCTGATACCGCGCCTGGTGGACGCGGCGCTTGAGTTCCTCGAGCGTCGCGGCGTAGTCCGTGGGTTCGAGCTCTGCCATGCCTCGAGCATCGCACCTGGCTCCGACCCACCGCGCAAGGACCTTGTGGACCTCGGCACTGGACGGGTGCTTCAACGGCACTCGACAGCCGTCCGCAGCGATATGGACGATGGCCCAGGCGCAGAAGAGGTGCCAGCGGCTGAACTGGGCACGAAACCGCGTCAACCATTGCGAGAGCGTGGTGTTCGGGTTTCCTCAGCCCGGTCAGGCGCAGGGCAGTCAACTCCGTCACAGTCCGGCCGGCATCATCGAAGACTGCCGAGTTCTCGTCGGCCGCTTCTCCGGCGAGGTCGAGGCGTGGATGCGTGCCTCGACCGCAGTCGACCAGCTCGTTGCCCACCCACTGGCTCAACGGGTCCTGGCCTACAGCGCGAGGCAGTCGGGTCGGAAGATCGTGTAGAAGCGCAGTCGAACCCTTACTTGCGCTGGCCGCCTGGCCTCGAGTCGGGGTTTCAGTTGTCCCATGGGGTGGTGGTGAAACCTGCCGACCGCAGGTCTCGCTTCGCGTCCTCGACGAAGCGGGCGACTTGCTGCTCGAGGGTCGCCATGAAACTCATCGCGTCGCGTTGAGCTGCCGAGGGAGGATATTGCTCGCGACCGCATTCGGTGCGGAAGACGTTGATGAAGTTGTCGAGTTCATCGCCCGCTGTCTTCATCGCTACCTGGCGCGCGAACGGCTATGTCGTGGTCTGGTTCAACGCAAGGATCGAGGTGTTGAGTCGGCTGGCAGCGGCCAATAACGCAGGTGAGGCGACCATCTTGAGCTTGTTGAATGGTGTGGTGATTCCCTTGGCCTAGTCCACCCGCATCTGGGCGAACGCCAGCTTCTCCATCGCTTTCGGGTCCGGGAGCCCGGCTTCGCTGTTGAGCGCATCCCGGAGAAAGTTGAACACGCCCTCCACATCAACCGACTTCATCAGGATGTCGCTGCACACAGTGGCGAACTCGGTCGCGGCCTCGAACACAAGATCTTCATTGCGTCGTTGATCCTCACGTTCTTCTTTCCGATCGAGCACCTTGTCCTCTTGTCGCGCTTTCCGCTCGTCACTTCGGCGGACCGATCGGGCCGTCACCACCGAGGTGATCACGCCACTGAGAACAGCGCCCGCAGGCACGCCCCACCAAAAACCCGACTGGGTGAGAAAGTCCGACACCAGGCTCATGGGGCGAAACGTACTGCCTGTCACCGACAACGCTTCGTGACGGCTGTCGAACGCTTCGGAACTCGTCCGAACTGCCGCGTACACGGGCAGTTGCTGCCGCCAGCCAGGAAGATGGCCCACAAGCCCGAAGGGGCGCCCAAAGCGGTGATGAGCACCGGTAACGTCCACCCTCGAATATGCAGGACAGCGGGCCCGGCCCCGTCGAGCGTTAGGGAGAGCACGTGGCATCGGTATACGAGGTGATCGAAGCGTTCCGCAAGGCCCCGTCGAACTCCGAGCGCGGCACCCGCTTCGAACAGCTCATGGTCCGCTACTTCCAGCTCGATCCGAGGCTCTCGCAGCGGTACGACCAGGTATGACGCTGGATCGGCTGGCCCGGCTGCGACGGCAAACCCGGCATCGGCATCGACCTGGTCGCCTGCGAACGCGACACTGACCTCTACACTGCGCAGTCCGGCTTTCCTTAGATTTATTTCATGCTGAAGTCTTTTCTCCCATCCCTTGTTGTGAACAATTCGAATTATCTCCGACCTGTGGCTCTTTAGAAGTTCGGTTCTGGATTGCCTGCTCAGATCCTTCCAATTCTCCTTCAATATGTACAAAGCGTTTCCGTGTCTAATGTTCTCAAAAACCACCAAATCGTCATCAAATTTAAACCCTAGATAGCTTTCTAGCCCAGAATTACCGATCAGCATTTCTTTAGGGCCAGTTTCTTAACCTCAACCATTCGGGACACCGCTTCGGACACCACCGTTGGCGAGGCCCTGTGAGTCAGCTTGGAAGATAGGAATTCTTTATCGTCCTCGGCTGCACCGGGAGGGAATACCTCCCAGTCAAGGGCCTCCGTAGGAAGATTGACGGTTCCGGTCTTGTCGAGTTCGAGTACTTCCGCCTTGCCGAACCAATGGCGGGCAAGGCTTGCCGCATAGAGAACGGATCGGGAATCCGGGTCGACTGAGGGAGGAAGTGATTTCTCCACAGCGCAAATTGCCGAAACGTTCCCGTTCTCTTCCAGCACGCGAACAGAAGCCTGTAATTGCTCTCCATACCACGTCTCCCGCGGATAACACTTAGCTACGCGGTGGGCAATACCGTAGCCCTTAGCCTGCCGCTTTCACGGTAATTCGTGATTGCAGGGTGTCGCGAACGAAGAATGGTGCCCTGAACTGCGAAAATATGACTTGTCTAGGGTCATGTCCGCCGCAGTTCGAGGAGCACCATTCAGGTGAGCAAGTCTACGTCCCCCTACCCCCATCTGTCCGCATAGGCCACCGGAACCGGTGTCGTGTCGCACGCCGGAGCGGTCCTGCTGCTGCGCACCGCGGAGAAGACCGGCCTCGCTGCGGCGTTGACAACCGAACTCACACCATATCGAAAACCGTTGGCCCGACACGATCCCGGCAAGATCGTGCTCGATCTCGCGACAGCACTGGCACTCGGCGGAGACTGCCTCGCCGACATCGCGCAACTGCGTGCTCACCCGGAAGTCTTCGAACAGGTGGCTTCCGACCCGACTGTCTCCCGCCTGATCGGCGTGTTGGCCGCCGACGCCGATACCGCACTCGCCGCGATCGGACGTGCCCGCGCCACCGCCCGCACCCATGCCTGGACTGCCGCCGGTACGTCGGCTCCCGACCATGCCATCGACGAGCACCATCCGCTGGTCCTCGATATCGATGCCACCCTGGTCACCGCACATTCCGAGAAGGAACAGGCCGCCCCGACGTTCAAGCGAGGCTTCGGTTTCCATCCGTTGTGTGCGTTCGTCGACCACGGCGCCGGCGGCACCGGTGAACCCGTCGCGATACTGCTGCGGCCGGGGAATTCGGGGTCGAATACCGCTGCCGATCACGTCACCGTGGTGCAGGAGGCACTGGCACAGTTGCCGTTCGACCCGGGATACCGGGTCGGGAAGAAGGTGCTGGTGCGTATCGACGGCGCCGGCGGCACCCACCACCTGATCGAGTATCTGACCAAGCGCAGGATCTCGTATTCGGTGGGGTTCGGATTGACCGACGCCCATGCCGAGGCGATCGATCTGGTCCCGGAGCGAGCGTGGACTCCGGCCTACGACGCCGATGGGCAGGTCCGCGACGGGGCCTCGGTCACCGAGATCACCGACCTGCTCGACCTGTCGTCGTGGCCGAAGGGCATGCGGGTTGTGGTCCGGAAGGAGCACCCGCATCCGGGTGCGCAGTTGCGGTTCACCGATCGTGACGGGCTGCACCTGACCGCGTTCGTGACGAACACCCGAAGCGGGCAACTACCCGATCTGGAGTTGCGGCACCGGCGTCGGGCTCGGTGCGAGGATCGGATCCGGGCAGCGAAAATCACCGGGTTGCAGAATCTCCCGTTGCACGGGTTCGATCAGAATCGGATCTGGTTGGCGCTCGTGCAACTTGCGTGTGAGCTGCTCGCGTGGATGCAGATGCTCGCATTGACCGATGTCGCGGCGCGGCGGTGGGAACCGAAACGGGTGCGGCTGCGGTTGCTGTCGATCGCGGGGAGGATCGCCCGGCATGCCCGTAAGGTTCGGCTGCGGCTGGCCGCATCGGCTCCGGATGTCGAGGTCATCGTGGCCGGACTGAGTCGTCTCGCCGCGTTGCCTGCACCCGCGTAACCTGCACGTATCTGCTTCATCGAGACGAAAGGACACCTTTTCCGGGGCCGTGGACCCCCGGCGTGACCCGACCGGCTCGGTTGCTCGAGCGTGGGTGCACACCGGATCTGCGGTCTCCACACCCAATCCGAAGCCGCTCAGGCCGGCACGCGGGACTCAAGAAAGATTGAGGTTAGCGGAGGTGAAATCAGACCCGTTGCGTATGGGGGTCAGGAATCACCCGGTCCGCGATGCCCGGGGTCACTGGTGACGTGGTCGCTGAAGAAGTCGCTACGAGCCCGTGCAAACAATTCGGGATATCCATCCCGTAGGTCTGCGCGGTGTGCCGCAGTGCTTCGATCGGCGGCTCGAGCGGAGCTGCCTCCGAATACATATTCCGCGTACGCCTGCATCGCCTCGTACCGCTGAACGAGCTCCGCACTCACGGGTAACCCGGATACGAGGCCGAGCCGGATCCGCAGATCGGCATCGGTCCGGTTACGGGCGTTGGGTGCTGCCGATGAAGTCCAGGTGGACGGGGTGTCCGGCACTATCTCGGCGAGCCGCTGCACGAGTCCGGCACGTTCCCATGCCCGGTGCACGCACCAGCGCGTGAAAGCGCGTTGCCGATCGTCGTCGAGTGCTTCGACTCAGTCGATGAGGTCGCAGTCCAGTCCGGCGACGTGCCGGGTGGCATGGATCACCTTGAGGGAGAACATCACCGAGATCGCAGCCCCCAAGCCGGTAGGAATCGCCCCCAGGGCGACGACCGCGGGGAACCATCAGCGCGTCAGCCCGCCCACAAGGAGACGTGACTGCACAATTCACCGATCAGCGACACCACCCGGTCATCGTGGGGATCGATCCAGACCACGGCGTCGTCAACCTGTCGCGGGCGCAACAGATGACGACCACGCGAAGGCCACTGCACGAAGTCGTAGCCGGCCAGCGCGGCCTGGGCGGTATCGGCAACCCAGATTGCAGCTTCGGCGAACGAGGTATTCATCGACAGTCCCTGACACAATCCAAATCCACTGATAGCCGCAGCGCCGTGCCATCCGATGATGACGGCATAGGTCCGGCCGATCGACAGTTCCCATATCAGCCGGTCGCAACCGACGCCCCGGCTGTAGGGCAGACACCGCAGATCCCGCACGGTGGCCACAACTCGCCGGTAGCGGCAACAGTCACCTCGAAGGCTCCGCCTCCTCCTTGCGGGATCGGTCCGAGCTGTACCAGTGCTGGTCCCGCCATCTCGGCGACGGACCTGACCGGATGTCGCGTGCGAACACCGTCAGCTCGCGGATCTGACCGTAGCCCGAGACATCGGTGCCGCCGTCGAAGCGCTGCAACAACACATCCAACGCACCACCGACTTGCTCGTCGCCTACACAGTTCCCGTGAATCCAAAGTTGTTGATACAGAAAAGAATTCTGATATTCAACCGCGCTGGATGAACGAGGCGGTCGATATTGACGCCGAGTCGACACGCGGAGCAGGCATCGGCTGGACGCGTAAGCAGTTTCGGTAATGGTGCGTAGTTGTCGCGTGCCCTCGGCTCATGGGGTCAAGCCAGGAGTCGATAACCCGCCGCACACCGGTGGGCATGGGCGACTGTTCAGGGGCGAAGTCGAGGCACACCCATGAGCATCCCTGTCCCCCATGCCTACTCGAGAACTTGGAGCCACCCTCAGGGATCCTGCATCACGCCAGGTACTCGCCCTGTGGATCGACAACTTCGGCGCGTTGCCGGGTACTCCCCTCGGTGCCGGCAAGACTTCGGGTGAAGTTGTCCGGGAGTGCGAATGCGGCCGTTGCACTGAGCACCCCGAGGACAATCAGGAAGACAGCGATAAGCCAGGTGTTGCTCCCACCGCCGGCCATCGCAAGCAACGAGGTAGCGATGAGCGGGGAGAATCCTGAACCGACGGTCTGTGCAAGCTGATACGTGGTGGAGACTCCGGTGTACCGCAGCTCGGTGTCGAACAGTTCGGTCAACAGGACTGGGGCAACTCCGGTTACCGCTGGCATGACCAGCGCCAGGTACGCGGCGACAGCGGCCACGAGGACGGTCGGATTACCGAGGTTGACCAGGTGAAATAGGGGGAAGGCAAGGATTGCGGTGGCCAGGATTCCGCCGAGAACAACTGGTCGACGGCCGATGCGGTCGGACAGCGACGCGTACACCGGAGTGAGTGCGATGCTGCCCAGTGTGCCGAGCATGACAGCCAGCAGGGCGGTGGAGCGAGAATATCCGATGGTGGGAGCGTACGAGATGATGAAGATTCCGAACACCCCCTGACCGGCATAGGGCCCGATCTGGAAGAGCGTTGCCTTGACGAACGTCGTCGGCGACTTCTTCAGCAACCGGGTGATCGGAGCGCCCGCCGGACGTGCCGAGGTGGTACTTACTTCCAGGAACACCGGACTTTCGCTGATCCGAGCACGGAAGTACAAGGCAAGGGCCAGCATGGCGAAGCTGGCAACGAAAGGCACTCGCCACCCCCAGCTGAGCATTTGTTCATCCGGCATGGCTGCTACGACAAGCATTGCTGCCGTGGCCAGTACTGATCCGCTGGGCGCACCCATGGCCGCAGCACTGCTTGCCAGTCCCCGCCGCCCCGATTGCGCATGTTCGGAGGCCATGAGAACCGCACCCCCGTACTCCCCTCCCACTGCAAATCCCTGCAGCAACCTCAAGCCGACGAGCATCAAGGGCGCCAACGAGCCGATCTGGTCATAGGTAGGAAGAAGACCGATGGCTCCGCTGGTCAATCCCATGACGACGAGCGTGACCAGCATGACGTTCTTGCGGCCGAAGCGGTCTCCGAAGTGCCCGAAGACGACTGCCCCGAGGAAGCGGGCCGCATACCCGGCCGCAAGTGTCGCCAGGGCAACGATGGTACCGATGACAGGACTGAGGTTCGAGAAGAAGACTTTGTTGAAGACCAGGGCTGCAGCGGTGCCGTACAGGAGAAAGTCGTAGTACTCGATGGTGGTCCCGAGATAACTCGAGAGAGCAACTCGACGGACTTCGGAGCGTGATCGGGACGGCTCGGATGCCATAGTCGTCCTTCCTGAAGGAGGGGTGAGCGGCCGGAGTGCGACCTGAGAGTGATGAGGCCCACATCTGGGCCGAATGAAAGCTACATCACATTCAATATTGAATGCAATAGGTCGGATAGGCCGCCCTCAACTAGGGCATGTTTCAAAAGTGATCTTGAACCGCGTTTCCGCCAGAAGGAGTGTCGCAGCCGGGGAATGAGTGAGGCCTCCGGTATCTGGGTTTAGCGACCAAGCAAAACCTGGATATCTCGGAGACCTCGTGCCCAGCGTAGCGGTAGCGGGGCGAGCGGACCTGACCGACGCGCAGTGGGCGCGTCTGGCTCCGCTGCTGCCTTGCGTGACGAAGACCGGCCGTCCACCGAAGTGGACGAAACGCCAGCTCATCGACGGGATCCGCTGGCGCATCCGCGTCGGCGCCCCGTGGCGGGACGTCCCGGACCGCTACGGTCCCTGGCAAACCGTGTACGGGCTGTTCCGCCGCTGGCAACGCGACGGCACCTGGGCACAGGTGCTGACCCGGTTGCAGACCATCGCCGACGCCGCCGACCAGATTGTCTGGGACGTCAGCGTCGACTCGACGATCATGCGGGCGCATCAGCACGCCGCCGGCGCCCGCCACCACGGCAGCGAGCAGGTCGAACCGCCCGGCGGTGTCGTGACCGAACCGGCCGACCATGCTCTCGGTCGCTCGCGGGGTGGGTGGACGACGAAGCTGCATCTGGCCTGCGAGCAGCACCGACGTCCGCTCGCGCTGGTACTCACTGCCGGTCAGCACGGGGACAGTCCGCAGTTCACTACGGTCCTGGAGGAGATCCGGGTGCCGAGGTTCGGTGTCGGCCGGGCGCGGACGCGACCTGATCGGGTGCTGGCGGACAAGGCCTACAGCTCCCGAGGGAACCGGGTCTACCTGCGCAAGCGTGGGATCAGGGCGACCATTGCGATTCCGTCCGATCAGCTCGCGCACCGCCGCAACCGCGGCTCCGGTGGTGGGCGACCGCCGGCCTTCGACCGCGCCGTCTACCGGCAGCGGCACGCCGTCGAATGCGGCATCAACCAACTCAAGCAGTTCCGGGCGGTGGCCACCCGCTTCGACAAGCTTGCGGTGCGGTATCTGGCCACCGTCCAGGTCGCTGCGATCAGTCAGTGGTTGTGAGGCAGCGACCTTTTGAAACACGCCCTAGGCGCCGATTCGTTCATAGGTATTGCATTCAATCTTGAATTCATTCTAGGGTGTGCTTCACCGCACACGTCCAACCGGACGTGTCGACAGACATCCGAGGGATCCATGACCATCTCGACATCACCGAACAGTGCGGACATCGGCACTATGCAACTCGAACCTCTACCTGCCGCCACTGTGCACGAGGCCGGCGGGAGGATCGGCGCACTTCCGGCCCGACTCCGGCCGGCCTTCGCCTCAGCCACGATCCTCGGCCCGGCATATCCGGTCCTGTGCCCGACCGGAGACAATCTCTGGCTGCATCGAGCTGTTGCCGCTGCCCCAGCCGGCCATGTTCTCGTGGTGCAAACCACAGGAATCGACGAATTCGGTTACTGGGGAGAAATTCTCAGTGAGGCAGCACTAGCGCGGGGGATTGCCGGGCTCGTACTCGATGGCGGAGTGCGCGACATACGAGCCCTCGAACGGGTCGGCTTGCCAGTCTTCGCTTCGGCTACTTGCATCAGGGGCACCATCAAGGACCCGGAAGGACCCGGCCGTCTCAACGTTCCGATCCGACTGGGTGAGGTCAGGATCGCTCCTGGAGACCTGATCATCGCCGACTTCGACGGCGTTGTTTCCATTCCTCGGGATTCCGTGTCGGAAGTCTGGCAAGCAGCAAGAAAGAGAGAAGAAAAGGAAGCTCGGATGATCGCCGAGATCCGAGCAGGAGCCTCCACCCTCGACCTGCTCTCCCTCCCGCGCTGATCACGACCCACTCGCCCGAAGCATCCGACGGGGTGAAGTGACAGGTGGCGAAGAAGAACCAACTAACGAACGGATTGCTATGTACTCGAACGCTTTTGCAGTACCACCTCGGGCAGGTGTGTTGTGAGCCGGATCGTCGCAGTCGTCGGGACCTCCCACAGCCCGATGCTGGGCATGGAACCCGAAAAGATGTGGGCCCTCCGCGCCCAGAACGACACCGAGAACACCAAACTGGCCGACGTCGACGGGCAGATCCGCAGCTTCGACGAACTCGTCGCCAAGGCGAAGGGTCGCTTCGACGGTCAACTCTCCCTGGACACCTGGAACGCCAAGTACGACGAGGCGCTGATGTGCGTGGACCGTCTGCGCAAGGACCTTATCGAGCTGGCCCCGGATCTGCTCCTGGTCATCGGTGACGACCAGGAGGAGCTGTTCACCGCCCGTAACCAGCCGGCGATCGCCGTGTACTACGGCGAGAAGATCGAAACCCACAAGCCGATCGACATGGGCTCTTCGCTGCTCAGCGAAGTCCAGTACAACCTCGGCATGGACGGGCACACCTATCCCGCCCATCCCGACGCGGCTCTGCATCTGATCGACGAACTGATCACCCGCAACTTCGACATCGCCACCAGCTCCGAAACGGAAACCGAGGGAGGTTTCGGCCACGCCTTCGCCTGGGTGGTCGGCCGGATGCTCAAGGACATCACCATCCCCATGGTGCCGGTGCTGATCAACACCTACTATCCGCCCAACCAGCCGACACCAGCGAGGTGCTACGACCTGGGTGTCGCATTGTCCGAAGCCGTTGTTTCCATGCCTGGCGACCTGCGAGTGGCCGTTGTCGCCTCCGGCGGCCTGAGCCACTTCGTCGTCAACGACATCCTCGACCGCCGAGTTCTCGAAGCCATGCGCGAACATGATGCGAACACCCTGCGCTCCCTCCCGATCGAGCAATTGAATTCGGGAACGTCCGAGGTCCGCAACTGGATCGCGGCAGCCGGCGCCGGACGCCATCTCGACCACCGGTGGAGCACCTACATTCCGGCATGGCGCAGCGCCGCCGGCACCGGTGTCGGCCTGGCATTCGGACTGTGGTCATGACCGGCACACTCGAGCGCCTCGCTGCGCTGGACACCTGCGCCGTCTCCGACGCACTAGACTCCCTCGGACTTCCCGGAGCCGCGTTGGGACTGCACGCCGTTGCGAACGGCCGTCGGATCGCCGGCACCGCCCTCACCGTGGACCTCGTGGAGGCCGGCACCACGACGGCCCCCCGGCATCTGTGCACCGCCGCGGTCGATGCCTCCGGGCCCGGCACCGTGATCATCGTGGCCCATCACGGCCGCACCCACGTCGCAGGATGGGGTGGAGTGCTCTCGGCAGGAGCGGTCACCCGCGGTGTCGAAGGCGTCATCGTCGACGGCGCCGTGCGGGACCTCGACGAAGCCCACGAATTCGGCTTGACCCTCTATGCCGCGACCTCGGTTCCCGTCACGGCCCGCTCCCGAGTTGTCGAACGGGACTGGAACGTTCCGGTCGATTTCGCCGGCGTGACGGTCGAACCCGGGGACTACGTGCTCGCCGACGGCAGCGGTGTCGTCGCCGTCCCGTGCGAACGCATCGACGAGGTCCTGTCCATCGCGGAAGCCATCGCCGCCAAGGAACGAGAAATGCTCCGTCGTGTCCGCCTTCGGGAGTCGATGGCCACGGTGATGAGCGCCGACTACGAAACCATGCTGAACCGGAAGGCATCCCGATGACCGATCAGAATTTCCGCGCCATCCTCGCCGAGCTCGACACCAGTCATCTGAGCGATGCACTCGACAAATTGGGCCTCAACGGCCAGTGCGCCGGTCTGCTCCCGCTCGATCGCACCACACGACTGGTGGGCCGTGCCTTCACCGTCCGCTACGTTCCCGTCGGCGACGACCGCGGCACCGTCGGCGACTATGTCGACGATCTCGAACCGGGAACCGTGGTAGTGCTCGACAACGCCGGCCGGCTCGACACGACCGTATGGGGTGATCTGCTCACCGCCACCGCCTCCCACAAGGGACTGGCGGGAACCGTCATCGACGGGGTGTGTCGTGACTCGGACTGCGCCGTGGACCTGCGCTACCCGGTCTTCAGCCGCTCGCGCTGGATGCGCACGGGAAAGGACCGGGTTCGCGTCGACGGCTACAACGTGCCGGTCAACATTGGCGGGGTTCGCGTCGAGCACGGTGACTGGCTCATCGGCGACGCCGACGGTGTCGTGTCCGTTCCCGCCCGTCGCGTCGCGGAAGTGATCGAGTCCGCTGTGAAGATCCGCGACGCCGAAGACCGCATCCGCACCGCCGTGCGTGCAGGTTCGAGCCTCGTCGATGCTCGCCGCGATCACGGTTACCACAGCCTGCAGACCCGTGAGGTGGCCCGATGAACGCGATAGATACCGTCGAAGTTGCCGTGATAGGCGGTGGCCCGGCCGGTCTGACCGCGGCGATCGCACTCGCTCAGCTCGGTATCGACGTGGTCGTCTTCGAGCGCCGCGCAACCACCTCCCACCTGCCCCGGGCGCATCTGCTCAACCAGCGCACCATGGAGATCTTCGACGCTCTCGGCGTCGCGGACGACGTCTACGAGCATTCCCCACCCGAGGACCGTTGGCATCGCGTCGGCTGGTACACCTCCCTCGCCGGTGACCGTCCCGGACAGGGACAGGAGATCGGCCACATCCACGCCTGGGGCGGCGGACCGGACGCTCAGCGTTACGCCGCCGCGAGCCCCAGCCGATATGCCAACGTTCCACAGATGCGGTTGGATCCGCTGCTGCGGAAACATGCCGAACGGCACTGCCCCAACCGGATCCACTACGGACACGAGGTCTTCGAACTACGAAACAGCGACAGCGGTGTCGAACTCGATGTCCGCGAAACTGACTCGGGTACGGTGCGTACCGTCCGGGCGCGCTATGTCATCGGCGCCGACGGCGGCCGCTACGTGACTTCCGCCGTGGGTGTGGAGATGCAGGGACCGACCCAGCTCCTGGACATGGTCAGCATGCACGTCACAGCAGATCTGTCGCAATGGATCACCGACGACCAAGTGTTGCTGTACTACTTCGTCGATCCCAACGGCAACGGCGGATTCCGCGGTTCGATGTGCGCGATGGGCCCCGAGACCTGGGGTTCACAGTCACGCGAGTGGGCGTTCCATCAAGCGTTCGCCTGGGGCAGCAAGGACGCCACCGACGAGGAAGCACTCAAGAATCGCTTCCGCGACATTCTCGGCATCCCCGATCTACAGTTCGACGTTCATGCCGTATCCCACTGGGAGTTCGAGGGCGTGACCGCCGAACGCTATCGGGTCGGCAGCGTCTTCCTTGCCGGTAACGCCGCCCACCGTCACCCTCCGACCGGCGGTCTCGGGCTGAACACTGCGGTACAGGACGTCGACAATCTGTGCTGGAAACTCGCCCAGATACTTCGCGGTCAGGCCGACGATGCGCTCCTGGACACCTACGAGAACGAACGCCGGCCCGTGGGATTGTTCAACGTGCAGCACTCCCTGACCAATGCCGGTGGTCACCGCAAGATCGCAGCAGCACTGGGCATGGCCGAAGGACTCCCCGTCGAAGACGGTTGGACCGAGATCGACACCTGGCTCGCGCCCGGACCTGCCGGCGATACCCGACGCCGAGCAGTTGCCGAGGCTGTCGCAGCCAACGGCGACGACTACAGTCAACTCAACGTCGAGATCGGATTCGCCTACGAGAACGGTGCCGTCATCTCCGACGGGACACCCCCTCCCCCGTCGCATACTTCGTTGCGGGACTACACCCCCACCACTCGGCCGGGGCACCACCTACCGCATGCGTGGGTGCACCGCTCCGGGCTCCGGGTTTCCACGCTCGAACTCGTCCACCGCGCTGATTACACCCTGCTGGTCGATCCCCAGCACGTCCGCACGTGGGCCGATGCAGTCACTACGGCGGCTCTTCCCGTTGAGGTCGTGGCGATCGGTTCGGACGGCTCGGCACCCGCAGGAACCTGGACCCGTCTACGTGAAGTTGATTCTGACGGAGCAATTCTCGTCCGTCCCGACCGCCATGTCGCGTGGCGCACCGCAACGATGCCTGCAGAGCCGGCCCGCGAACTGGCCTCGGTGCTGCGTGCCCTGTCCGCACGAAACGAGGTCCTCGCATGACCACCATGGACACCGTCGCTCAGGCGCGTCGTCACAGCCTGGCGGACCTGCTCCATCGCACGGCGGCGCGCTACCCGCACAAGACCGCACTGGTCAGTGGAGACCGCACGTTCGACTACAGCGAACTCGAAGCGACCGTCGAGCGTACGGCGGCGGCCCTGCATCGCCGAGGATTGAAGAAGGGAGACCGGCTGGCGATTGTGTCCCGCAACAACTGGCAGTTCGTTGTGGCCGCCTATGCCTCCGCACGCCTCGGCGTGATCCTCGTTCCGATCAATTTCATGCTCACCGCAGACGAGATCGCCTACATTCTCGACCACAGTCAGGCCGACGGCGTCATCGCCGGAGGCGACCTGCGCGACGTCGCGGACAAAGCTGTGGCCCAGCTGGATCACACTCCTTCCGTCCGGGCGACGATCGGAGACAGGGCCGACGCCGCTCTCGAGGGCTGGGAGAACTTCACTGACTGGGTGGACGAACCCGGTACCGCTCCGGACGTTCTCGTCGCCGATGATGAGCCGGTCCGGATCATGTACACCTCCGGTACCGAATCCCGCCCGAAAGGTGCGCTGCTGTCGAGCCGTGCTCTGGTGAGCGAATACATCAGTGCCATCGTCGACGGCGGCATGGACCGGGACGACGTGGACCTGCACACCCTTCCGCTGTACCACTGCGCCCAGATGGACTGCTTCCTCGGTCCGGACGTCTATCTCGGCGCCACCAGCATCGTCCTGCCGGCGCCGGATCCGGACGCCGTCCTCACAGCGATCGAGACCCACAGGGTCACCAAGTTCTTCGCCCCGCCGACCGTGTGGATTTCGCTGCTGCGCCACCCTCGGTTCGACAGCACAGATCTGTCCTCGCTGCGCAAGGGCTACTACGGTGCTTCACCGATGCCGGTGGAAGTTCTTCGGGAGATTCAGCTGCGACTTCCCCAGGTGGACCTGTGGAACTTCTACGGACAAACAGAATTGGCTCCGGTAGCAACGATTCTCGGCCCCGAACAACAGGAGTCCCATGCCGGATCCGCAGGCCGTCCGGTGCTCAACGTTGAAACGGCGGTCGTGGACGACCACGACAATCCGGTTCCGGCCGGAACCATCGGCGAAATCGTGCACCGCACTCCTCAAGCCACCTCGGGCTACTGGAGAGACGAGGCGAAGACCGCCGACGCATTCCGCAACGGGTGGTTCCATTCCGGAGACCTCGGAGTCTTCGATGAGGACGGAATCCTCACGATCGTCGACCGCAAGAAAGACATGATCAAGACCGGAGGCGAGAACGTCGCCAGCCGTGAGGTCGAAGAAGCCATCTACCTGCACCCCGATGTCGCCGAAGTAGCCGTCTTCGCCGTTCCGCATCCCACATGGATCGAAGCGGTCTGCGCGGCGGTCGTTCCCAAACCGGGGACCGATCTCGACGAGAACGCCGTCGTCTCACACTGCTCGGAGCGCCTGGCCGGCTACAAGAGACCGAAGTACGTAATCATCGTCGACGCGCTGCCGAAGAATCCCAGCGGCAAAATCCTCAAACGCGATTTGCGTACCGATTTCGCTTCCGTCACAGAGAAAGAGAGCTGAACGATGAGTCGCAAGTCCGTCCAGGTTCCGGGCCTTCACCACGGCAAAGCGCCCATTCCGCAGGCATCATTGGTCGGGCCCCTGTTGGCTTCGAGCGGTATCAACGGTCTCGATCCCATCTCCGGCGCCGTCCCCGAGTCGGTCGAAGAGCAGGTGTCATTGATCTTCGACAACATCGAACGAATCCTCGCCGCCGCCGGCGGAACCACCGAAGACATCGCCAAGTGCACCTTCTTCGTCCGGGACCGCGCCACTCGTGCCGCAATCGACCCGCATTGGCTGACGATGTTCCCCGACGAGCACAGCCGGCCCGCACGTCACACCCTGCACTACGAACTAGCGGATCCGCTGCAGGTCCAGTGCGAACTCATCGCTTACATCCACAGCTGATCCCGGAGCGCAGGCCGGATCCGCGCCGGCACATGCGCTTCCCGTCATCTCGAGAGGGAACAAATGATCATCGACGCCCACGCCCATGTGGTGGCCCCCGATTCCTTGTATGCCTACCGTGCCAACCTGATGGCCGACGGCGGCTACTACATCGGACAACCCAAGATCAACGACGACGCGCTGGCAGCCTGTGCCCAGAGCAACATCGACACAATGGACGGTGTCGGGACCGACGTGCAACTGCTCTCCCCCCGGCCGTACTATCAGGGACACTCGATGCAGCCGTCCCGACTCGTCGACGCCTGGATTCGTGCCAACAACGACGTCATTGCCCGCACCGTCGAGCAGCATCCCACCCGGTTCGCCGGCGTTGCCGGTCTGCCCATCACCCCCGGCGAACCGGTCGAAAAGGCTTTCCCGGAGCTTCGCCGGACCGTCGAAGAGCTCGGATTCGTCGGCGTCACCGTGAACCCCGACCCGTACGAAGGTACCGGCAACGCGCCGTCGTTGGGCGATTCGTACTGGTACCCGCTCTACGAGCAGCTCGTCGAACTCGACGTACCCATGCAGGTCCATTCCGCCGGGTGCTACAACCAGCGCGAAACCTACAGCGAGCACTTCATCACCGAGGAATCGATCGCAATCCTGTCGATGATCCGCGCCGAGGTGTTCGACCGCTACCCCACGTTGAAGGTCATGATCTCCCACGGCGGCGGATCGGTGCCCTACCAGCTAGGACGTTGGCAGGCAGAGCACCTGCACCCTGCACTCGGCGGAAGCGCGGACGCCCCCCGATTCGAAGACAAGCTCAAGAACTTCTACTTCGACACCGTCCTGCACTACCCGCCGGCGTTGGAACTGCTCCTGAAGACGGTCGGGGCGGAGCGCGTGCTGTTCGGCACCGAACGTCCCGGCAGTGGATCGGCCACCAACCCCGAAACCGGCCGTCCCTTCGACGACCTCAAGCCTGTGATCGACGGATTCGGTTTCCTGACCGAAGACGAACGTAGGGCCGTGTTCGAGAACAACGCGCGTAGTGCCTTCCCGCGTCTGAAATTCTGACGGTAGGCGTTCGAGCCCGGTGGTATCGCTTCGTCGGGACGGTACCACCGGGCGTCGTCGCAGCCCCGCCTCGATGTTCGTAGGATGAACGTCTACAACACTGAGCACGAAGGGGACGTAATGGCCACCCGGATGGGGACTGCACGCATCATTTCCGAGCTGCGGAAGCTGATCCTCATCGGCGAGTTGCTACCTGGTGAGCAACTACGACAGGAAGAGCTAGCACAACGGCTGGGTGTGAGTCGCGTCCCCCTCCGTGAGGCCTTCCTAGTCCTGGCCAACCAGGGTTTATTGAACCACCGCCCCAACCAGGGGTTTGTCGTCGCGAAGCGTACCGTCGCCGAACTCGACCAGTTGCATAGGCTGCACACCTTCCTGGAAACCGAACTCAACGCATCGATCCAATGGCCGGACGACGCTGCGCTCGAACACTTGAAGAATCTCAATGACGCAATGGCTGAGCGGATCGACTCCGACAACCTCGTGGAATTCATCGACCTCAACCACGAATTTCATCGTGGGGTGTGGAAGCTATCGCCATTGAACGTGATTGTCGCTGAAGTCGAACGCGTGTGGTCTTTGTCCGATGCGTACTTCGCCAGCAACTACGGATCGGCAGAACGCCGTCGCCGCGCCGTCGATCACCACCGGCAGATCATCGAAGCACTTACCCTTCGCGATCTGGGTCTTTTTCAAAAAGTAAGTTCCGAGCACCGTGACGACACACGCGGCGGAGCAGGGGCTGAGCTGGACCGATAGTGACTTCTGCCGATCCATGCCCTGGAGCAGATCAGCTAGTGCCGCACCCGTGAACCTTTGCCCGTTCTGGCCGACACGCCGACCGG
>NZ_JBKFBA010000054.1:0-24716 GCF_053345925.1 Rhodococcus sp. C26F | reverse complement strand
CATGAACGGTGTGCCAGGCGCACCGGTACTCGGCGGCGACGGCAGCGACCGAGCGATCCTCGTCGAGGACGGCGGCGGCCATCATCGTCTTCGCCCGCGGGGTGATGCGGGCGCGGGCCGGGATGCCCGGCACCGACTCGGTGAACACCTTGCGATCACAGACTCTATTGGTGCACAACCATTTCCGTTTCCGCCATTCGAGCACGGGGCGGTCCGGACCGATCTGCACATCCCGGGGATGGGTGGTGACCCAGCCCTTCGATCGGGTCGATATCTGCCCGCATTGTGGGCACACGCCGGCCCACCTCGGGTCGGTGCCGAGCCGGACGATCCGGTTGCCGTCGTCGATGCGCTGCACCGACTCGACGACGATGCCGTCGAGATCGAGCAGCAGTGAGCCACTACTGTGGAGCATGCCCGCGTTCCTTGCTGGTCTGGTTGCCTGAAGAACACCCAGCTCACAAGGGCGCGGGCCCTTTTTCAATCACCGACACGGCACGGGGTCGGACAGCATCACGCCCCTGCAAAGTGCGTAGAGCCCTCAATATGATCACTCCACTGTCTTGACCACGGGCGATGCCACCGCATTGTGCCCCTGGGCGTTCGACCCTCGAACGACCATGGAGCACCCAACGGCGGCACCTCGACGAATGAGAAAGGCCTCTGCGTGATCGTCTTCGGGATTTCGTACACCAAGGACCGCTTCGCACATGAGGTCCACGACGCACATGTCGCCCTGGCGACCGATGGCGGTGTGTACATTTCCGGCCCCATCGGCTCACTGAACATCGAACGCGTCGAACCGACCAAGGAGGCACTGGCGGAACTCGGCGCTCGCGTTGTTGCGGTCGCAGACGGTGTCGAACGAGAGGCCGCGCTCGCCACCCCCGGCGGAGAACCGTGTCAGGTTCTGCTGGTATCGCAGCCAGGAGACAGCGCAGCCATCCCCGATGGTGCCACCAGCACCTGGCACACGATCGCGACCCGGTTCGTCGACATGTTCCTGTCGATGCAGGGACTCGTCGGTGCCGGTGTGGATGAATTCGTCGAGCGAGCCGAATGGGCACAAAGCACCGCTCACACCGCATCACCATCTGCGGAGCACGATGCCTCTCACGTTCCGGGATACATCCCCCGAGTGATCGACGGCGTGCACAGCGACATCGATATTCTTCGGCAAGCCCGCACGTGGAGGATGCACCTCATTCAGTCCGGGCCGCCCGGTACCGGCAAGACCACCGCGGCACAGGCCGCCCACGGCGACGAGCTGATCATTGCTGCCTGCTATGACGGCATGACCACACAGGATCTCGTCGGACAGTATCTACCGGAGCCCGGGGAGGCCGGAGTGTTCCGCTGGGTAGACGGCCCTCTGATCGAAGCGATGCAGCGGGGCAGACCGCTTCTTTTGGATGACTTCGGGTGGATGCCTCCGGGCGTGCAGGCCACGTTGCTACCCGCTCTCGATCACCAACGGACGGTCACCGTTCTCGACCGCCCTAAGGAACAAACAGTGAAGGCAGCCGAGGGGTTCTCGGTGATCATCAATGTGAATCCCGGAGTGGGTTTCGGAATCACCGGACCGATCCGGGACCGTGCCGCCTTTGAGCTGCATGTACCAGTCGACCTGAAAGCAGCTGAGAAGTTGGATGTTCCGCGAGCGTTCATCAGCGTTGCCGAGGAACTGCACAACCTCGCGGAAGCCGAATCGGTGAACGGAATCCATCGGTGGGTTCCGTCGATGCGGTCCCTCCTCAACGCGCGCAACCTCGCAGTGGTCTTCGACGAGCACTTCGCCGCTTCAGCCTTGGTCGGTGAATGCCCGGCCGGCGAGCAGCGCACCAAGCTGCAGGACCTGCTCGTCACCCATCTCGAACTTGACACCGACGTGCCGGAGCCGCTGCAGTCCCGGTCGCTGTAGCAGCAGCTATCCAGTCATTTTGGCCTCGCTCCGCGGCATCGGCGCCGGACCTTCGACTCGTTGCACCCAGCGACCGATTCGACTCGTCGGCAGCATATTCCAGCTGCGTCGGCGGTCGACATGTCGGGTTCAGCGCCACCGCTGTCTGCTGCGCACCCAGTCGCCAGAACCTGCGAGACACACGCTGGAATGACGTGGCAGTATCAGCGGGATTCGTAGCAGCGACGATGGAATCAGCAACGATTGGAGAACAACGGTGTCCAACCAAGAGGTTAAACGATTAGCTCCGACCTAGAGCACATTGGCATTTGTGTATCTCTACTCAGGAAACCAATGCTCGTTTCCGGGCTGCGGAGACGCGATGTTCGAAGACGGCAGGTACGTCGGAGAACTCTGTCATATCGAGGCGGCGAATCCAGAAGGTGAACGCTTCAACCCAAAAATGACGAACGAAGAACGTCGACATGAGTCGAATCTGATGCTGATGTGTGGACGCCACCATCGACTTACGGACGACGTCGACAAGTATCCGGTCGAGCGCATGCGCCAGATTAAAAGCGATCACGAGCGTCCGTTCCGCATGGGGTTCAACAATATGCTGCTTGCGGAACTCCGCGATCACTCGGCAGCAGACATCCTCGTCCCGGCAAAGACTACCGCCACCATGATGCAATTTTCCGGCTTGGAACTGGACCCTGAGCAGACGCACGATAACGTGAGGTACTGGCGGGAGTTCGGCGAAATCCTTGCTGGTGTGACCCGACATGCACGGATGCTGCTTGCCATCGCGATTAAGCACGCACACCAGGATCGTCGGGAATGGGGCCTGACTGTACCGGAACTAAGTCGACGAACACACCAATCGGAAGAGCGGATCCGCGAGTTGGCTCTAGAACTAAGTCAGAGCGGAATCGCTTACACGAATCATGAGCCTGACTACTACGATCACAACAGCGAGATGTTCGAAATCAGTTCAAAGTTTGCAGAACAGCTGACGATCTTGGACCACTATGCGACTGGCGTCGGCATTGACCTGGAGGAGGTCATCGTTAACCTTCGGTTCGATCTGCTCGACTCCACCGACGGAGACGCCTAAATCAAGGTTCGTGCTATCACGACATCCAGATGATCGCCTGAACGCGTTTGCGGGGTGTCATCGACCAGTAGTGGTCGGTGACACCCCGCATTGTGTCGCGCAGGGTCTTGCTCTGCCGGGCCTCACACCGCCAGCACAAGTTCTGTCGCGATAGCCACCGCTCGACGCCAGGGGGGCAGCGCCGCCGGTGCCTGTTGCACGCGACCACGCTACGCAAGACCGGCTCTGGATGCCAGGACATCTGTGTGGTGTCTCGAAAAAACGCCACCCTGGTGGAGTTGCGCCGATTCAGCCGACAGGTGCATTCGCCGCAGGCCCTAGGGTGTCGATTCCGGCGAGCCCTCGCCACCTCGCTCTGTGCTGTCTGAGGTTTGGATCCTCGCTGCTAGCTTCCGTTTTCGTTCAGGCGGCACGTAGGCTCACGTGGGGTTCTCTGGCGATGCCGGCCAGACGCTGTCGGTGTTCGCCGATCGAGCGGCTTCCTTGCAGCGGGGTAGCTGCCGACGGCCAGAGGTGCCTTGCCATCGCGGTGTAGTCCCGGCCCGCGAGAATCACCACGTTCCGGTGATCAAGAATTTCCTGCTCGCGGGCTTGTCTGATGAGCTGTTCGACGGTGACGGTCCCGGGGTCCCCCATCCGTAGCTCATAGGGATCTACTTGGTCGTTCAGGCGTAGAAGTCCGTGCTTGGCGGAGAGGATTCGAATGTTGTCGTCACTGGTGAGAGCGCTGGCAGCGCGGTAGCACATGCGGTGAAAGGAGCCGATGTACAAGTCCCGGGCTGCGGCAGGCCGGTCTGCTTTGGTCGCTGCGCACGGGATGATCACCAATGGGTTCTCCGACGGATCGGGACCGATTGCGGCGGTGGCTTGTTGGTTGTCGTAGGAGACGTGGTCGGCGACTGTCCATCGCAGCCAATGCCAGCCGGGGCGGTTGGAGAGGGCGTACTCTCCGACCGCGTGGCCAGCAACCTGGAACGGTGCCGCCCACACGGTGACTGAATCGTTCGGCAAGGTCACTTCGACGTTGTCGTGTAGGCGTCGCAGGCGGGTGTTTTTGGGGCCGATCGAGAGTGGGACACCGAAGTGTTGTCCGCCGGTTGCGGGGCCGACGCCGGGGATCGATTCGACCAGGCCCACAGCGAAGATCAGTTCTCGACCGGGGGCGGGTGCTTTCAGGTCCGGGTCGTTGTACTGGAACCTGGGGACGGGGATGGCAGGCACGAGGGTTCTTTCTCTAGAGGTCAGTGGGTTGCGGCAACGACCTCGGTGGCCCCGAGGAGGTCGCGGGTGAGTTCGTGTACGGAAGTGGCGTAGTCGAGTACTTCGTCGGTGTGGGAGATCAGGATTGGTGAAGCGAACAGTTCGCCGATGGTTTCGACGATGGCTCGGCGGCCTTCGTCGTCGAGGTACTGGGTGATCTCATCGCCGAAGATTTGGTCTGGCAATCCCCCGTCCGTGACTTGCATGGAGATGCCGAGACGGAACGCAAGTCCAGCACGGGCCTTTTCTCCTCCAGAGAGCAGCTTCAACTTGCGGCGACGTCCGTCGATCAGCTCCACGTGGGGAACAAAGTCAGAGTCGAGGTGGAAGGCGACGTGTTCTCCACCGAACCGCTGCAGTAGCTCGGTTGCTGATTCGGAAATTTGCTGCGCGTAGTCGGCGAGCAGGTCCTGCCGTAGTGCGGTGAGCGAGTCGGCGATACCGCGTGCGACTTCCGCCTCTCGGAGGGCCACGCGCTTGCGTCGCCAGTGCTCGCGTGCCAGGTCTGCGTCGTCGCTGACCTGCAGGAGTCCGGTCTGCGCGGCTGCGAGCATCGCGCGTGCATCGCTGGCCTCGCGGTCGAGGTCATCGAGGTGGGTGCGGGCTTCGGTCGCTGCGGATTCAGCTGCGGTCACCGCAGCGGGGTCGGGCGCATTGACGACGGCAGCCTGCGCTTCGCGCAGTGTGTGTGTTGCGTCTGCGAGTTCCGCCTCGGCGGCAGCTCGGTCGAGGAGTAGTTGGCGAGATGCCTGCAGGAGTTGGCCGCGCTCGTTCACCGATGCGAGTGCGGTCCGGGCGATGTCCAAGCATGTCTGCGCTGTTACGTCGCTGGGCAGGGGTGGCAGCAGGTCGGCGTCGAGGCTGCGCAGCACCGCCACCAGCTCGTCCAGTCCCCTACTCCGGGCGGTACGGGCGGTATGGAGCCGCTGCTGCGTCTGTTCGATGTGCCGCTGGGCTTGCTCGGCGTATTGCAGCAACCGCTGCGCCTCAGATGCAGCGGTGTCGGCGGCGCGGCGCTGGGCAGTCATGTTTGTGACGGTCGCAGCGGCATCCTGTGCGGCGCGGTCCGCTGCACTTCGCTGCCGGTCGAGATCTGTGACGAGATCATCGAGGTCGTCGATCGACTGTCGGCAGGTCGGGCAGTGCGCCTCGCCAGCGGAGTCGCGGAGCACGTGGATTGCCTTGGCGAGCTTGCTTGCTTCGCTACGGGCGGTGGCCTGCTGTCGATCGGCGGCTCGCAATGCTTCTTCTGCTCGCTGCCGATCTGTCTGTGCCGTCGTCAGCTGGGCCTGCACTCGGGTGACATCGATGGAGGCTGCGGAGCGCTCCGCAGCGGCTGCTTCTCGTTCAGCGGCCTCGAGTGTGTTCTCGGCTGCGGAAAGGTTCGCACCAGCAGTCGTGATGGCGTGGGCAGCCTCGCGAAGGTCGGTGATCCGGTCCTCGAGGTCTTCGGGGCGAGCATCTGCCAGTCCCTGGTCGGCTATCAACGTGTGGAGCTCTGCCAGACGCCGCTCTGCTGCATCGGCAACAGCGGAGGCGGCTACAACGGACTCGCGTGCTTGTCTCGCGCAGCGTTCCTGGTCACGTAGATCCCTGACCTTGGCGTTTAGCTGTTCCCAGTCGGCGCGGGCTCGGGCCGCTTTCGCATTAGCAGCCGATGCATCAGCTTCAGCGTCGGAGTGCGCCTTTTCAGCTTCGCGTTCGCGCAGCTCAGCTTGGGCGACAGCGTCGGGTGATCCGAGAGCAGCGTCGGCGATTGCTTGCTTGTCGCCGGCGTCCTTACGTGCCCGGTCGCGCAGCTTGGTGATATGGGAGACGCCGGTGTGCTCTTCCACCAGCGCGGTGACCTCGGTCGGTGTAGCGGTAGCCAAAGTGTCGACTTCGCCTTGGGCGATCATGTTGGCGCCGCGGAATGCGCGGCCGGACATTCCCAGGATTCTGGTGACCTCGGCTGTCATCAGGGTGGGCGTCATGTGTTCGATCTCGACGCCGTTGTGCCACATGCGCGCGGTGGTCTTCTCTATGGGCTTGCCGCCACGTACGCCGCGCCTCATTTCCCGCACGGTCCGGTAGGTGTCTTGTCCCTGACGCCAGGTGATGTCCGCTCCAGCTGGCGCTTTGGTGTCGGCGTTGTCGTTTCGTAGGTCGATCAGATCGATGCCGGGTCCGGGGTCGCCGTACAGGGCGAATCCGATTGCTCCGAGGAACGACGATTTACCAGAACCGGGGGCGCCGATGAGTGCGTGGATGCCGTCGGCCTCGAAGTCGAGGGTCAAGTCCTCGATCGAGCGGTAGTTGTAGATGTGTCCGGTGATGATCTGCATGTTCGTCCTCTGCGCTGCCCGCCGGGTGTGCGGGAGGGTGTGTGTTGGATGCGACGGTAGGAACGGGCGTCGCATCGTGCGGCACGCTGGATCAGCGCGGATCGGTGGGTGTCAGTTCGTGCAGCATCTGCTGGGTGCGGGCGATGACGGGCTTTCTTATGTCCTCGGCCATGCCTCGGAGGATGGCTGCGATCCTGCCCTGGTCGAGACGCTCGGTGAAGGCGTGGGCTAGGTCGAGACTGCGGGGTCGGGATTCGTTGTTGTGCTGCCGGGGGGTGCGTTCAAGGGCAGAGGATCCGTGGTTGTTCGGCAGGGGATCTTCCCAAGCGAAGGCCCAGTAGGCGGCGCGGCCGGCGGCTACTGCCCACTCCGCCGCAAGAGCTCGGATGCCGTGGCGTTGCGCGTTCGTGGTGTGCGCGATCTTCTGTCGGAGGATGTAGCCGCCGTCGCCTGTGAGTTCCGCAGATTCGTCGTCCCACCAGTCCTGTGAGGCGAGCCGTTCTCTCACAATCAGGTTGATGTCGTCGATGGTCCTTCCTCGGGCGTCGATGACGTCGAAGTCGATCTGGGGGCGTCGCCATACGTAGCGAGGTGTGACGGTGACGCGGCCGTCCTCGGTTAGTTCCATCAGGAGCCAGCCGCGGTCGCAAATATCGTCGGAGAAGCCTCGGCCGATCAGCGAACCGGTCATCCACACCTGGCCACGTTCGCGGCCGTCGGCAGGTCCGAAACCTGGGATTGGTCCTGGGGTGTGATAGTCCGACAGGATCGTCTGGTCCCAGCCGCGGTCGGCCCACTCTTCGGGCACGAGACGTTCGGCGCCGTGCCGGTCGTCGGCTCCGAACAGGCGACCATCCGCGGAGAAGATTCCGTGGGAGACGAGGATGTTGACTCCGCCGCTGATGGGGCGGGGATCGATCTCTATGCCTCGTTCCTGTAGTCGAGGGTCGAGCCCGCTGTGGGACACCACGTGAAGGAACAAGGGCACTTCGGGTACAGGCTGGTGCACTTCGTAGTAGCCGGGCACGGGCCCGAACATGTCGTCGTCGGGGCGCGCTGGGTCGACGAAGACGGCACAGCGCCCTAGTTCGGGTTGATGTAGCAGCGCCGCTGCGGAGACGGAAGTTCCGGCGCCGACGTCGTGGTTGCCGGTGTTGGCGATGGCGGGAATGCCAGCGGTGATCCGCAGTGCATCGATGCGTCGTTCGGCGTTGACTGCGCGTACGGGCGGGTGGTGGACGTGAAAGGTGTCTCCGCCGTTGACCTGGAAGTCAACTTCTGAGGCGATCATGTCGCGCTGTACGAGTTCATAGGTGACGTAGCCGTCCACCTCTCGGATGTTCAGGCCGGAAGGGTGCTTGCGGGCCATCCCGCGCATTCCGTATCCGGCGTGGGTGCATCCGAAGAATCCTGCCCTGAGGACCACGTTGTTGTTCATGGCAGGAGTGTTGCGATCACTGTTCCGGGGTGCGGCACGCTGCGGAGTCTGTTGAGGTCAGCGGACCAAACGACGGTGGTGGAAGGCGGTGATCTTTGCCATATCCCGGAGTAGGGACTGGATTGTCGCGCTCTGGATTCCGCGCGAGACGCCAGTGACGTGCTAGTTTCACATTATCGGAGAACAACAGGCAGTACTTCTACAACCACACAGATTCAGGACAAGCGATGACTATCGATCCCTCCCTCCGGCGGGCACCGGTGCCAGCGGTACCTACGTCCCCGCTGCCGAACGCACCGCGTAACGTCAACCGCGAACTCGAACGGCTTCGCGCCCGGTCAGCTCTTCAGGCCGCGCACCTGCGGCGTACAGGACGTCCGCCGGCGTCGCCCGCGACCAGTCGCGCGACGAGTAATGCCTGGCGGCAAGCTGCGACCCGCGTGGCGAAAGCTCCTATCTGCAAGGACAATCCAGAAGCATTCGCTTTGCCGGATCAGCCGGATCTCTCGGTCACCAAATCCGGTGCGCTTCCGGCGGCTACCTTCGCGGAACTGGCTGCGGAGCGGCGCTACGTGCAAGCTCGAGTCCGAGTTGCGAAGGTCGCGATCAACATGTGTGAGCGTTGCCCGATTCTCGCTCAGTGCCGCAGCAACGTTCTGGCTGATATCGACGCTGGTAGCCGCCCGATCGACACGGTCGTTGCTGGTGTGGCATGGACGTCGAAGGGATTGCCGGATCCGCATGTGCACGACCGGGTCACTGCTACTGAACAGGACCAGTACACCCTTGATTTGATGACCGACGGGCCAAGCACCAGAACGGATCCGGCCACCAGCTGGATTCCTGCAGGACTCGAGCCCCTCCCCGCTATCGACGAGATTCTCATCGAGGAGGTGCTCTCGGACCGCAACATTTTCGATGCCACAAATGGCCATCAGAAGTGGATCGCCCAGTCGCAGCTGGATCAGCCGGGTGGCCGCGAAAGTGAAGGCCGGGAGGTCATTCCGTATGCCGAGGAAGCTGAGATCGCACGGCGCGCGGTCGCCCGAGACATGGCACCTAATCATCTTGCCGCGGTCCTCGGATGTGGATGGGAGCGTGCAGCCGACCTGATGTACGGATTCGGGGCGGAGCTGCCCAACATCAACCCCAGTGCAACTGCATCGCGTCAACGCGCTGTCTGGCTGGCCCGCACTCGACATGCCGAGCAGAAGAAGGTTCGTCTGGCGCAGGCCTCAGCGCAGTTGAAGCACGCCACCTCTGCCTAACATCGCATAGTCCGCGAATCGTCAAGAATGGGCCCACGCCAGGGGTATTGGCGTGGGCCCATTCTTGCATGAATCATGCAGACAACAAGCCGCGGACTTCATCCAGGACATCCTGTGCAGCACCGAGATGTTCCTCCGCAAGAGCACGAGCGTCGCTGGCCGGCAAAATTTCCAGTACTCCCCGCAACTTGCTCAAGGCAGCTCCCGCGTTTTCGATGTCCTCCTGCGTCGGAGTTCCCTTCCCGATCGCCGCGACGGCTTTCGCGTTGGTCTTGAGCGCATCGATGAAGGGCTTCGTCGCGTCGCTGATGAGTTTGGGTTCTCCCACCTTCTGGAAGGCGGCCTTCTCGTCTTCGCTGAGAACCAGCAGGGTTTGAGTCCTGATCTGCGCCACGGCGCTTCTCCTTCACATGGGTGATCAACGTGTCGCCAGTGTAGGAACACCCGTTCCGGCGTTCCCCTCCCTTCGACGGCGTTCAGAACGAAGACATCCATAGGCATTGCGCAGTGATCGGAAACTAACCCTCACACCGGTGGGCTCTGTGCAGCCGTCCGCGGCGTCTTCTATGCCAACCGTCCGGTCGTGACGGTCCGCTGCTTCCGTTTCGGGGCCAGCAGCGCCGGTAGGAACGGATGTTCGCCTCGTGTGCCGTGAAAACTGCCGTCTAGGACTGCGCCGATCCGCACTCCCCATCGGAGCGTCCGAGCCTGCTCTAGAATTAGAACATACGTTCGAAGGAGAGCAAGGGTGAGTGCGCAGCCACACGAGGAGGCCAGGGACGAGCTGGACGACTGGACAGAACAGTTTCCCGAGAACGCAATCCTTCGACGAGTGTCGCCACCTCGACCAGTGACGGTGGATATGGGCCGCGTTTTCCCTGGTGAACCCGGACTGGCATGCGCTGACGGACTGCCCCTACGTGTCCGGGCCGGCGGCATTCGACTCGAGCAGATGATGCGTGGAACTTTGCGTGCCTGGCTCCGCTGCTCGGACGGTCGGTGGCTCGCGCAGGTATGCGTGCCGGTCAACTCAGCGAACGGCTACAGCCATCTGAACTTGCGGCTATGGGTAGAGGCGGCAACGATCAGCCCCCTTTCGGCGACCGACTGACCATTCCCGAACAGCACATATGGCAGGTCCCCTGGTGCGCCACGGGACGCTCGCGCCCACCGCAGCGACGTTCCACCCGGTGACAACGCGGACACACCGTGCGGCCGAAACGCGGACGCTATTGGCGGAGCACCCATTCCGAAGTTGGAGACACGTATCGGACAGAGTCCACACCTCCCGCATCGCTGCATCCCTGCGGTGCCGCACTACCGGAACTGTCTTGGTTACTGTGTGCCCGTCGGAGATCGCTAATTCCGCAGGGCTCACACCCTGCATGTGGCAGTGCTGGCCTTGCGCTCGAGACTGCCCACCACGAGAAAGGAGGCGGGCGCTTCTGCGCGCCCGATCGCCCATGGCTTCATACAAAGGAACTCACCGGCGGGTCACCACACGTCAGCGTGCTCTCGCCACCGCCGCTGCGGTCAGCACAATCTCACTGTTGGGTCTGCCAGCGGTTGCCCACGCTGCACCGCAGGGCGGCGTGACCACTCCTGGCACCGCTGGCGGCGACCAGGGCGGAGTGACCACACCCGGCACAGGTGCAGGGAACCAGGGTGGTGTGACGACACCCCGGCCGGACCCGGCACCGCAGCCGCCGTCGGAACGCCAGTACTGGGTCGCTCCGTCACCGCAGTCGCAGCAGGCTCCGTCACGACCCATCCCGACGTACAACGAACAGTCGTCGTATTCACCTCCGCTGTATCAGCAGCAGTTCCGCGCCCCGGTCCCTGTCGAACCTGTCGCGCCGATCGAAGCTCCGGTCGACGAGCAGGGCAAGAAGATGCTCCGAATTGGCGATCGCATTGCGGAACAGCCGAACTGGATGACCGACGATGTCCTCGAGCGCACCAACAACACAGCCGCGGGTTGGGAAGCCGACGCGTCCACGTTCTGGCGTTCTGTCGGTGTTGACGACAATCGAGCTGATCGAGTGGCCGCATCCATGGTCACCGGCGGTCTGGTCGGCGGAGCAGTCGTAGGTACAACCGCTGCGGTGGCGTGTGGTGCAGCGGGCGCTGCACTCGGTGCCCCCTACGGGGCCGTGATCTCGCAGGCGATCTTCCCGTACGCGCCGATTATCTCGACCGTGCCGGGTGTAACGGTCGGTTCGACTGCCGGAGCTGCAGCAGGAGCGGCTCTCTGCGGTCCGGTCGGTGTCGCCGTCGGTGCAACGGGAGGTGCCCTCGTCGGTGCGGCGATCGGCGGTGGCGAAGCCACCGACGAGGAACTCGTCCCCACCGAGCTTCCTCAGCTGCCCGATCCCGATCCGGTCCAGATCGAAAAGGACGTCGAAGAGCAGGCAACGGTTCTCGCAGCGGATCCGGTTGGCGCGGCCGCCATCCAGACCGTCGCCGACGTACCGCAGATCATCGAGGACACCAACACCCAGGTGCGTCAGGCAGTCGCCGATGCGGGTGGCCAGCACATCGTCGATGCCGTCGACCAGGCCGCGGAGGCCCATGCCGAAGCAATGGCTCCAGTAAACGAGATGCTTGCTCCGTTCAATGACCGCATCAACACTGCCGTGGGTGCCTTCCACGACGGAATCAACGCAGTGGTGAACCCGCAGTAGTCAGCTGCGCCGCGCATTACGGGTTGTCGGATCCCGGCCCTGGTCACCACCGCTGAACCAGGGCCCGGATCCGCCCCCATGCAGCGATGAGAACAACGACGTCGGCAGCGAAGTGACTCGACTGCTTCGCCCGACCCGATCACGACCGGAAGGTGAAGCACAGTGAACGATTGGGATCCACGCCACCCGACGGATGACGACTACATCGACCCTGCGGATGCGGTCGCCTCGAACAAAAACCATTCGCCGAACCCGAAGGATGACCTCGCTTCGGCGCCAGCCCCACAGCCTCCGCTGTTCACACCCCCGTCGAACGATGAACTGTTCACCGGCACCGAGGGTCCAGTCCCCCACGACTCGAACGACGTGGCCGCGGCGACTCCTCTCGTGCCACCTCCGAACGACGCCTTGTTCCGGCGTCCACCGCGACGGCCGGATGTCTCTGCGGTCAAGACTGCAGAATCTTCTCTGGTCGGGGCGAAACCCGACACCGGGAAGCAGCAACGTGATCGAAAAACGGTTAAGGCCGTCGCAATCCTGGCAGGTGTAGTCACCATGATGGGCGCCGGCGCGATCTTCGCCGTGGCAAGCGCACTCAGCGACGATGACGACGTCCCTCTGGCCGAGGCGTTCCCTGCGACGACGACCAGCAAGGCACCCACGACCACTACTCCCCCTGCACCGCCGTTCTGCACTGATCCGAATCCAGACGATGACGTGGTTGTGACGAACGAGCCCGGTGATCGCAACTCGGCCCTCGGGGTGATCACGGCCTTCGAGTACCGCTATTACGCCGACCGTGACGCCGTCAAAGTCGTCGAAACGTACGATCCGGCTTTGCAGATGGACCCGGCCGGCATTCAACCGTTCATCGACAAGGTGCCGCTGGGGAGCAAGCATTGCATGACGATTGAGCCGTCGGACAAGCCGAACGAGTTCAGGGTTACTGGTGAGCTGAAGAGCCCCAACTCTGCTCTGACCGAACCGATCGACATGTTGCTGTTCACCACAGCTCCCAGCCCGAACGGATGGATGATCACCTCGGTGCTCGATCCGGAATCCGTCGCGGCGTGAGCAATGCATGTCCGGACGCGGCGATTGCGTGCGTGAGGCAGGTAGGCAGTTCCTGAATCAGTAGTCGAGCGCACCGTATCTGCCGGCACGGAAGTGGCGTGAATGCGATAGCCAGAACAACTTTGACGTGCATCGACGTATTTTTCTTATCCAGGTAGTCGAGTGCTGCTCTGTTACCCTTTGACCATCGGAGAAGCAGGTAATTGCTGCACACGGGCACTGTCTTGTGCCTCTGGCGCACTCCTGTCGGCACGGCACAACGAGGGGTATCAATGAATCGACAGTCGCGCAGGCACCTTGCACGCGTGGTCGCCGCCGGAGCTGCGGCCTCGCTAGTCACGGTCGGTACCGCCACCAGCGTATCGGCGCAACCACCAGCCGACATCACGGCCACAGCCCTGTCGGCACTTCCCGACCTCGGCGAGCTCGCACAGACCGTGGACTGGAATGCGTTGGAATCCGCCGCAAACGGAGCATCGCTGCGAGCACCGTCGACCGCCTCCGTCCCGAATATCAACGGTGATGCTGCGGCCGTCCGCGGAGCGGCGAGCATGATTGCCGGTGCGTTGCCGGCCAACGCCATCGTCCCAGGATCTACCGGTACCGATGGCATCTTCCCCGGCTCCACCCAACCACGATGCGCACCGACCGTGATCACGGCTGTCCCCGGAACCTTCGAGACCGGGCCGGCAGCGGATCCTACGGTGCCTGTCGGTCTTTTGGCGCAGGTCACCGAACCCCTCGTCCAGTCCATGGGTGATGCGGTGACGGCAACGTTCATTCCCTACGCATCCGATGCCTCGGTCAACGGAACGAGCTACTTACGTAGCGTGGCGATGGGAGTCCAGGCGACGCTCGCGACCATGGAAGATGTCGCCAGCCGCTGCCCTGAGTCTCGGCAGATCCTCACCGGCTTCTCCCAGGGCGCCGAAATCGCTGGAGATGTTGCCACCGCGATCGGGCAGCGACGAACAACCGTCGATCCGGACAGTGTGGTGGCTGTAGCGCTGTTCTCCGACCCGAAGCGACGTGACACGTCGAACTTGCTCGTCGACACCACCCAGACGCAGCCGGATCTTCCGCTCACGGTGCAGGAGACAGTGAAGAAGGTAGTCGAGTCACCTTCGTTCGCCCAGCTTCAGATGCAACTGTCCGATGGATTCCGGTCGCTAGTGCACCAGGTAGCTACCCAGGTCAGCGAGGCGAGCCGCACCGTGGCGGACGCAACTGCACCCACCTCTTCGGTCACAACGACGACGTCTGCGCAGTCTCCTGTTTCCCCTGATCGCCCAGACGAGGACACGAGTACTGATAGCTCGACACCGGCCTCCACGACTGGTTCAGAGCCGGCGCGCGCCGGAGCATCCTCCTCCTCGGAATCGGCCTCGACCGCACCGTCGAGCGTTCGTGCGGCCGCCGGTGCCAGCCGGTCCAGCAGCACCGCGGAGACCACGCCGACAACGACAGCGGCTGCCAACTCAGAGCTGGATCCATACCGCAACGATCCGCTGATGCAGCCGCTCGACGACGGCACCGACCGTGTTGATGGAAGCAACCTCACCCCGGCGCCGAGTCGGGCAACAACGACGACACCGGCACAGCAGGAGACGTCGAATCCCGAACGCGCAGGTGCATCCAGTTCCGACACTGACGGTGGTCTAGCCAGAAGCTATGCCAAGGCACTCGCCGGAAACACCGGCGAAGCCGAGCCGCAGATGGAAGTCAAGGTGAACGCCAACAGAAAGGTCGACGTTGAGCCGGTCACGATCAACGCGATCTCCGGGGGTGGACTGTCAGGACAGCGTGAGTCTGACTTCGGGGCGCTGACTGGGGTGGTCGCCGAGATCTGCGTACCTGGCGACGTAGTGTGCTCCCTGCCGGAGAACTCGGAGCTCGCTCGTCAGTTGGTGCAGGTTGGCAAGAACATCTCGGGCAACCTCGGTGAGCTGACCAGTGTTGAGGGCGCACACAGGATGGTGGGGTTGCTGTCCGTGCAAGCTGTGAACACCGTCGCTGACGTCACCGGCCTTCCCCGCACCAAGTTCTCCGCGGACACGTTGCAAGCGTTCATCGAGCTGATCGCCGGTGTGGCCATGACAAACATGGGCAATCCCGCTGGTTCAGCATTGATCGCCAAGAGCGTTGCAGCTCTCCCCAACGCGATTCCTGAACTGGCGGCGCAGTTGGCGGATATTCCGCAGATCCTGGCTCAGTTGCCGCATGCAGATGACACGGCGATGCGCAATCTGGGCTTGGATAAGGTCGTGGAGCGGATCTCTCAGGCATTCGCCGAGGCTGGCATGACCAGCCCTACTCAGCTGGAGAAGCTTCCTGAAGCTATCCCGCATGTCTTGCAGGCACTCGCCGAGGACAATCAGGGACTGCTGCAGCTTGCGACAAATCCGGCCGTGTACTCCGGAAACGTCGAGCATGTCGCGTTCGACACCATTCAGATCGCAGGGAATCAGAACCCCTACCAGTGGGTGGATGAGTGGTTCCGGAAGGTATCTGTCACTGTCTGAACTTGACGGCAAACTGATGTGGCCCAACCCTGGTGGGGTTGGGCCACATCGCTTTACGGACTTATCATCCGGTCAGAGCTTTCGTTTCGATCAAGTTCATCAGTGTCTTGACGCTGCTGGCTTTGAGATCGCTGTCTCCGACAACACGTAGGCCCCGTACGAGCTCGAGAAGGTCGACGTCGTCGAGGTCACTGACGTTATCGAGGTCGAGCACATGGACCGGACCATCGGCGATGACCTTGCCGTTCTGGATAACCACGAGAGGCATCACGTCGCTGTCAGCGTCCTTCTTGGGTCGGCGGGTGGACTTCGACGTGCGCTTCGTGCTCGGCTTGCGCTGGTCTGACTGCGCCTCCGGTTCGGGAGCCACGTCAGGTTCGGGCTCTGGATCAGAAGCGTCACTGTCGGAAGGTGGATCGTTCGGCGTGGGGCGAGGTGAATGCTGCTCGGGCGCTGAGTGCTCCACGTGAGTGTCGTCCGTGGTTGGTTCGTTCGGCGCCTGCTTAGTGGCGGTCTGCTCCGGCCTCAGAGCTTCCGGTGCGCCCTGATCGGCAGTCTGCGCAGCGTCGCTGGCGGAGGTTGTCGTTGCGTGATCGAGGTCGGAGGTGGGCGTCGGCTCGGCCGCGTGTGGGGACTGCGAGGTTGCTACCGGTACCGGGCCGCGGGGGCGGCCGAATCGGTTGGCGCCGGCGCGAGCGAATGCGGGAGTCGTCATGAGGGTCCTTCCCTCGCAGCATCATGGCTGCGGCGTTGGTGTGGTTTCTCCGATACCACGAGTTCTAACAGTGGAGACTGACACCGTGCGGCACGCCGCCTGTACCGGGCGCCAAGAGCCAGATCCTCGAAAAGGCAGTGTGGGCCTTCGTCAGCGAGCCCCGTTTTTATGCACACCCTCTCAGGCGCTCGTTCACCTTCGCGAGTTGACGCAGCAGCTCCAACGAGTCCCCCACACCTTCGGAGATCTGTTGCTGCAGAGCAACTTGTCGCTGTAGCAGTCGTCGCCGCAACAGTCTGGGGATGGTGTCCTCGATGTCAGCGATCGTCGGTGCCTCCGTGAATGCGATCTGCCAGAGCGCCGGATAGTGCTCGGGTTCAACGACATCGGTCATCACTGTGGACCATAGGTCTGCGTCCTCGCCTTCCTTTGGTCGCCCGTCCGGGAACATCGTCGTGGACATGTCGACCAACTCGGCCACCGCGCCCGGGAGAAGCCCGTAAGCGTCGGTGCCGTGCTGCTGTAGAAGCCGAGCGGCCTGTGTGGGGTGCGAGATGAGAAAGGCTGCGACTGTTGCTTCGGCATCCGCTAGCTGATGCGCGGGTTCGGCCGAGTCGTGGGTTCGGGGCATCGATATCGTCGCCGGGAACCGGATGTCACCGTCGTCGACACCGATGCGATCTGCGGCCCACCGTTGGTATTCACGTCGCAGCACGGATGAGTGCACCGCGGCGAGACGATTCTCCACGCGCCGTGTGGCCTCGACCTTGCCTTCTGGGGTGCTCAGATCGCATCCCGCTATGTCCGCGTCCAGGAGTAGTTGCAGGACCGGTCGACGGGTTTCGGAAGCTTCGAGAAGGGCCGCATCACCGCTGGTTGTCCGCACATCGCATGGGTCTGCCTTGGCGCCGTAGCCAGCGAGGTCGATTGCCGTGATGTGCGTGGTGAAGCGTTGGCAGGCATGAAACAGTGCCCAGGTAGCCTTTCTTCCGGCCTCGTCATTGTCGAATGCAACGACGATTTGGCCACCGTCACCGATCCGGCTCGCCAACAGATCAGCCTGCGCTGTGGTGAACGCCGTGCCGGATGCTGCGACGGTATTGGTCATCCCCGCTGCTGACATCGCCATCACATCCGTCTGCCCTTCGACAACAAACACCTGGCGTGTGCTCAACATGGCTTGGCGTGCCTTGTCGAAGCCGTACAGCAATTCGCCCTTGTGGAACAGGTCTGTGGTGCCGGTGTTGAGGTACTTGGCATGCGCGCGTCCGCTCAGGTCACGGCCGGTGAATCCGACGAGGCGGCCTTGCGGATCGTGGACCGGCCACACCAGACGCCCACGGAACGCGTCGTACGTGCGGTGCTCGCTCTGCTTTGCCGTCCCGGCCGCCAGTTGGCGTTCGAGGGGGTGGCCGGCTTCGATCAGGGCATTGATCAGTGCATTCCCATTCGGCGGGTTGTAGCCGATCCCCCAATGAGCGGCGTGATCAGCTGTAAAGTTCCGGGACCGCAGGAAGTCACGGGCAGGGCGTGCAGCGGGATGTGTGAAAAGCCATTGGTAGAGGATGGACTGGGCTGCGTCTAATGTGGCGCGGATCTGCTGTCGCTTGGGGTAGTCATCGGTGGTGCTGGCGCTGTCCGGGAGAGATAGACCGGCACGGTGCGCGAGATCGGTGACCGCTTCGACGAAGCTGATCCCGTCGACCTGCATCAGGAAGTCGATGGCGTCGCCGTCGGCGCCGCAGCCGAAGCAGTGGAAGCGCCCCCACGCGATATTGATCGTGAAGGAGGGTGTGCGTTCCGAGTGCAGGGGGCATAACGCTTTGATGCGGCCCGCTCCCGCAGGTTTTAGGTCGAGGTAGCCCTCGGCGAGCTGCTCGAGCCGTACCCGCGTACGTAGTTCGTCGAGGAACTCACCGGGGAATCGGTGGGTAGGTTGTGTTGGTGACTCCACGCCTGGGCTCCTGATCTGCGGGCGGTTATCGCCTGATCAGGGTAGGAAGCGTGATTAGACCGTGCGGCGTCCGTCTGTCGGCAACGCGGAGTCGTAGACCTACGTCACTGCCGACGGTTGCGGTCCTTCAGAGCGGCCTGATGTTTCTTGAACCATGCCTTCTGTTTCTCTTGCCACTGGTCTTCCTTCTCTTGCCAGGGGCCACGGGACGTTTCCTCTCGTTCTCCGAGCAAGTCGAGATCGAGCGGACCGTCTCGGAGGACTTTGATGACGGCATCGTCGGTTCCACCGGCGGCACGCACCTTCTTGTGGAACTCTTTCGGGATCCAGGCTGGACAGCCGTATTTGCGGAGCTCGTTGGTTGCGCTTTGGTCGTCGTCGAACCAGGCGACGAGACGATGATCGGCGTCGTAGTTGTCGTACCAGGACCACCAGTGTCGGACTTTGACTTCGTTCTCGGGGCGGGGTCCGTCCTTAATGAAGTGCCTGAACATGACGGGGCCTAGTGGGAAGTTGTTTCTGTCGATCCAGTTCCAGGTGGCGCGGGCGAACTGTTCGGGGCGGGTTGTGGAGTATGCGATGCCGACATTGACGGCTTGCAGGGACTCGATGAGTTTGCGGCCCGACCGAATGGGTTTGGCGAAGCCGTACGAACGGTGAAAGGTATGCCAGTCACGGTCGCGGGAACGCTCGGTCTTGATGAGGTGCTCGTATTTTTCCATCGAGGCGATTACCCCATCGATGTCGATGATGGCGAAGTCCCCTGTGCGGCGTGGCGGATTTTTCCAGGGGGTGGGCCTGGTACGCGTATCACGTCGCCGTGGGGTGAGTGCCATAAATCCGGTGCTCCAGGGGGTGCAGGGGTGTGTCGTGTGCGCTGCACCGGGCGCACCGGCGCAATGTTGTACGGCGTCACACTAGCGCGCCCACAGAAAGGATTCCCTGCTAGGGCGGGTCTGAGCGGGAGTTGCGGAGGCTCTAGAGACGGCTGTGGCGCCCCCGTTCTTGGGGGCGCCACAGCCGTTGCTGGAGGTTTTGCAGTGTCAGTCGGTGAGAGCTGCGAGGAGCTGTTCCCGCTGACGAATGCCTAAGCCTCGGACCTTCTTGTTGTCTGCGATCTGGAGCTTCTCCATCAGTGTCAGTGCTCCCTGCCGGCCTCGTCCGGGGAGGGACTCGATCAGGTGGATCACGCGCATCTTGCCGACGAGATCGTCGGTGTCTGCGCGGTCGAGAACTTCCTTGAGGCCGATCTCATTGGCTTTGATCTTGGCTTTGAGAGCGGCCCGGTCCTTACGCACCTGGGCGGCCTTCTCCAGGCTCGCGGCGCGCTGTTCAGCAGTGAGGGCGGGAAGCGTCATTACTGCTGTCTCCCTTACGGATTGTCGACGGAAGTGCACCGTCGGAGTGTGAGGTGGCGTCGAACGCCGTGGACGTGTTGTTTCTAGCAATCCCGATTCGGGGATGCGGCACACGCGATCACAGTGGCTGGGGCACACGCCCGATGGTCACTGCGATGGTGTCGTTGCAGATCAGGAACAGTTGCGCCATGGACTCGTACGGCGTGTAGCCGCGGAGGGTTACCCGACGGGCTCCGAGCCGCGTCGCTGTGGCGATCAGTTGTCGCAGCTGTGACAGCGTCACGTCAACTTCGGCTTCATCGATGCTGGTCGTGGTCACGGAAGTGAGCTGTGTTCCTCGGTAGGACTGACCTGCGGCGATCAGCTGACTACCGAGTCTTGCGACCATGTCGATGGGATGGGTGCGGCCGTCTTCATCGCTGTGGTTGCGGATCTGCACGAAGGCGTAGTCGTCGCTGAATGATCGGGGCAGTGTCGACAGGAAGTCCACGATGGGTGCAATGTCCGTGATCTCGAGGTCCCAGTAGCGAACGCCCTTGGGTGGGGTGAAGTGAGCATCGAAGTTCGGGATCTTTGCGGTCGGGGTGACTACGGTGATTGAAGTGGCGCCGTCTGTAATCGTGACCTGATCGGATGTCTCACCAGCGATCAGCGTGACGGTCCAGCGTTCAGCGGACTGGTTGAGAAGTCGCAGCGCTTGCAGCCACACTTCGATCCGGGTGTGAGCGTGGCAGTCGGCGGTGGGAGTGATAGTCCCTACGGTTTTGATGCGGGTGGTGGCGGCTGAGTAGTCGCCGACGACGGACACTTTGACCTGACCGTGCCGGGTAAGTGTCAGTCGAGTGTGGCCCTCGTTGCGGGGCTGAACGGCGCGTTTACTCGGCTCCACTGCTGCGAGGGCTTGCGCGAATGATGCCGGGTCGACGTGCACTGAAGCGTGCGCATTCGGTTGGTCCACCCGAGTGGTAACAGGCGTGCTGGCGGTGGCTGGCAGCGTCAGGAGGTCGCTGCAGCGGAGCATGCCGTCATGGAATGTGAGAGTGCGCCGAATAGCCCGACGCGGGATCGACATTCCGCTCAGGTCCTTCTCGGCGACATGCGCGGTGAACGCGGGGGTGGTGTCCTGTGCGTGGCCGAAGGTGGGCGCGACAACGAAGCATGTGGTGCCGATGCGATCCTGCGCAGAGAAACTGATCGTTCCGTTGCCGGATGTGATCGTCACTCCGTCGTTGTCGGCTGGAAGTGTCTGCACGACATCGAGTGCATCGATGACCGTCCTGAGGTCGATGGTGCGCGTCTTGGCCACGATGGTCCCCTTAGTGGGTTGTAGTGATCTCCGATGCTGCGAGCATCGCACATGCGCTCGCGGAGTTGCGGTACGCGCCCGAGTAAGCCGGCTTCGCCGGAACGCCGATTTCTAGGGTCTGCCCTATGTGCAGAAGTCGTAAGCAGTGCGAGGGTGGGCGGCGGTGCCCGAGCCATACCAATCCGGTGCTCCGCCGTTTGGCGTCGGCGGTACAACGTATGTCCCGGTGGGAGCGACGCGCAGCAGCAGCGGAAGAGGCCGGGGACCAAACCGCGCTGGACAAAGCCCTCTCGCTGTTCGAGTCCGCGGTCGAGGATGTGGCGGAGCGGTCGGAGTGGGATCCCCAGTGGAAGGCGGTGCCACCACCGTCGAGAGCTGCGGAGTTCACCGAGGAGTTTTTGGCGGCGCAGGCTGACGACGAGCTGGAACGATTCTGGAACGAACTTCATGTCGATCCTCGCGCACAACGGCGGATCGAGGCCGAGTGGGATCGGCGTGCGGCCGCGGAGGAGTTGCGGCGCGAGCAGGAGGACGCAGAGCTTCGTGAAGTGTGGGAAGAGACGCTCGCACCGGACTGCATCCGCGGGCTCGACGAGGAACAGCTGCAGGATATGTGGGGGCAGCTGCATGAACACCGCGATCTGCAGGAGAAGATCGAAGGCGAGTGGGATCGGCGGGCGTCAACGGCCGGCGATCAGGTCAGCCAGCTCACCTCGAAAGACGTCGAAGAACTCGAGTGGGCGTACAACCATCTTTCCCCTGCCCAGTATCAGGAAGTTGAACGCCGCATCCTGACGGACCCAAGCTTGTGGTCGAGCGGAAGCCGAACAGAGATCGGGAAGGTCACGGCGAAGGAAGCCCAGGAGCGGGAGTCTCAGGCCTACCACGAGTACCAGTTCGAACGGTACATCGAGGCTGAGGCGCGTTGCCGTGGCCATATGTTGAACAAGCGCGGCGAAGCCCTGGGGGTCGATCCGCAGTCTTTGATGTTCGGCAACTCCAAACGGATGAATGCGTACGCGTCCGACGAGTTCAAAGCTGCGATCGGAGCCACCGGTGGCCACATGAGCTTCGCGCGTTTCCGGGCGCTGCACGCCCCTCGGACAGGAACTTCGGCCTACGGGGCTTACAACGCCGAGACCTTCGAGGATGTGGCACATGTCTGAACAGCGGCGCTACGAACAGGTATCCAGGTCGGGCTATCCAGCGTCTTTCGTCGACATCGTCAAAGCCCAAACCGAAGGGGCTACCGCCTTGATGTCCAACGCACCGTTGAGTGCGTGCCCATACCTGGCGGACAGGTCTGAACGAGGCCGCTTTCTGGCAATCATGTGGCAACGCGGGTGGCGAGCCAAGCAGCAACAGGCAGCGCGCCTACCTTCGGAATAACCCGTCCGAAGCCAATCACCTGGGCCGCTGTTTGGCCCACCAGCTGGTATGGACTTCTACGCTGGTGTGAGAAACCTCGAGGAAGGACCATCCCCATTGGAACTCGGAACACCCCTGTTGATGATCGATACCGAGGGAACCCGAGACCGTGACGACGCTTTCACAGTGCACGTCCTTTCCTCCGGTGGTTGGCGCTTCGAGGTACACATCGCCGCAGTTGCCGACGTGGTGCCGGTCGGCTCTGTGGTGGACCGGCGAGCGTTCGAGCGCATCACGACGCGTTACAAGCCAAACCGCACCTTCCCGATGCTCGGCGCTGACGCGGAGCAGGCTGCGACGCTGACAACCGCGGAGGATCGCCCGAGTCTGTGTATCGCGGGCACGATCACCCAGTTGGGGCTGGTCGAGGATGTTGACCTCTCTCGTTCGGTGGTGCGAGCAGGTCGC
This sequence comes from Rhodococcus sp. C26F, assembly GCF_053345925.1. Classification (NCBI taxonomy): domain Bacteria; kingdom Bacillati; phylum Actinomycetota; class Actinomycetes; order Mycobacteriales; family Nocardiaceae; genus Rhodococcus; species Rhodococcus sp. C26F. The sequence goes on along the minus strand of NZ_JBKFBA010000054.1, from coordinate 1,960 downwards.
TGTGTCGAGGTCAGTTACCGCGAAGTGGCGTCGATCCTGACAGACCCGACGACGCCATTGCACGAGACGTTGTGTGCCGCCAACGACGCGGCGCAAGCATTGCTGGCAGCTCGGCGCGCCAACGACGCATTCGTCTACTACGACCTGGTCGGTGGATTGGTGGCAACTGAAGAAGGCACCCTCGTACGGTTGGCGGAGGAACTACGCACCAACGCCTATGTCATCGTGCAGGAAATGATGATCGCCGCGAACGAGGCTGTGGCCTCATGGAGCATTCGTCAGGGCCTTCCCATTCTGTACCGCAACCACCGTGCAAACCCCGTCATTGGTGACGGCGGGGAGCTCGTCGCAGAGCTTGAAGCTGCGCGAGGTGACGTACAGATGACCGAACGGATCCGACGGCGGCTGGTGACGGGTCTGAGGCCCGCAACGTACGACGCGACGGTCCATGGGCATCACGGTCTGCGGGTAGCGGCGTACACGCATGCAACGTCCCCATTGAGACGGGTGGCGGATCTGATCACCCAGCGCATTGTCTTTGCTGCTCTCGACGACAGTGCTTACCCCTATACGCCCGAGCAGGTCGCGGCTCTCGGCGCCGACCTCAACAGACGGATTCAGCAGGCACGGGAGGAGAAGTCGGCGTTCTTCAAGGACGCTGATCAGCGAGAAACCGCGCGAGCTGCCGGTGGGGACTTGTCCATGCTCGACACCAAGCGGTTCCGCAAACTCATCAAGTGCGCAGCGACCGGTCCGTTGGAGGCGCGCCTCGATGCAGAGCTTCGGCGTCGTCTTGCCGCGGACATCTTGGATGCTGCGGATGTGGCCGCGGTGCTGATGGCGGCGGATAGGACGTGGCAACCGCTGCAGACGGACCTGTGCTCGCGCTGGTCAGCGGAACATCGCGATGGTGCGCCGAGTGTGCTGTCCATGTGGTGCCAGCAGCAGCCTGAGGTGTCTCCCGCCGAGATCGACTGGGAGCAGCGCGGCCCGTCTCATGCGCCGTTGTTTGCGGTACGTGTCCGATTCAACGAGGTGGTCGGGCCGTGGGTGGTGGGGTCGGTGAAGAAGACAACGGAACAGGAAGCGATGTGGGCGATGCTCGACGCACGCAGTCGGGGAATCGAGCGTCACGACGACGAAATCCCGTGGCCGGCCTCTTCACCGGAAGCTGCGCAGAAGCCTGCGAAGGTCACGACGACACCGCCGGTGATACTGCATTCAGCGCCACCTGCCCCGCAGATTGAGCCAGCAATGCCAGCGTCTAATACGAAACTGGTGAAGGCGTTGAAGAACCCTGTCGCGTGGGTTACCAGTTTCGCGCAGACTCGGGGCTTGGAGGCACCGCGATGGGACGTCGAACAAGCCGGGCCGTCACATGCTCCGACCTTCACCGTGAAGGTTGAATGTGCGGGGTTACGGGCGTCTGCGGTCGAGAACTCCAAGTCCGCGGCCAGGACAGCCGCTGCTGCCAACCTGGTTCATGAAATCTTCTCTGCAGCAGTCGTTTAGCGTGCATATCTTGCGGTGCCGCACGCCCAAACGTGGGTAGCGACGATAGGTGGGTCAGTTCCCAAGTTCCCGCTCGGCGGTGCGAACGCCGAGCGGGAGCACGACCCGCAGATTGGATGCCCACGATGTCGCATACTCACGCTACAACCCAACGGTCGCTGACCGGCCCCTGCACCCACACCGCGGCCGCCTTGGTCATGTCCCGTCGCGACCCCATCACAGTTGCGGACGATTTCCACGACGAGATCGACGCCATCGACGCTGGCCATGTTGTGTTCCCCCAGGTAGACCGAGGCCCTGTTCCATCCCCACGGTTTCCTTGGGTAGCGGCCGGTATCGCAGCGCTGGTGGTGGGCTTCCTCGGCAGTTCTGGTGTGCTGAGCGTGGACTGGTCAGCATTCTCGCTCTCCTGACTGCGCTACGTCAGTTCACGTGTGTACGCCGCCCC
>NZ_JBKFBA010000053.1:0-24723 GCF_053345925.1 Rhodococcus sp. C26F | reverse complement strand
AAGAAGTCCTGCGCCTGGATGGCGGTGGTGCCCTCGTACAGCGAGTCGATCTTCGAGTCGCGGATGTACTGCTCGATCGGGTAGTCCTGCAGGAAGCCCGAACCGCCGAGGGTCTGGAGCGAATCCTTCAGGTACTGGTAGGCCCGCTCGGAGCCGCAGCCCTTGACGACCGGGAGCAGCAGGTCGTTGATGCGGTGCGCGAGACCGGCGTCGGCGCCCGAGACCTGCTCGGCGACGGCGTCGTCCTGGTGGGCGGCGGTGTACAGGTACACGGCGCGCAGGCCCTCGGAGTAGGCCTTCTGCATCGCGAGCGAACGGCGGACGTCCGGGTGGTGCATGATCGACACGCGCGGTGCGGTCTTGTCGGACATCTGGGTCAGGTCGGCGCCCTGGATGCGCTCCTTGGCGTAGTCGAGGGCGTTGAGGTAGCCGGTCGACAGGGTTGCGATGGCCTTGGTGCCGACCATCATGCGAGCATGCTCGATGACGTCGAACATCTGCGCAATGCCGTTGTGGACCTCACCGACGAGCCAGCCCTGGGCCGGAACACCGTGGCCGCCGAAGGTGACCTCGCAGGTCGCGGAAGCCTTGATGCCCATCTTGTGCTCGACGCCGGTGACGAATACGCCGTTGCGCTCGCCCATCTCGTTCTTCTCGAAGTCGAAGTGGAACTTCGGGACGAAGAACAGCGACAGGCCCTTGGTGCCGGGGCCGGCGCCCTCGGGGCGGGCGAGGACGAGGTGGAAGATGTTCTCGAACAGGTCGTCGGAGTCGCCCGAGGTGATGAATCGCTTGACGCCTTCGATGTGCCAGGAGCCGTCGTCCTGCTTGATCGCCTTGGTGCGACCGGCGCCGACGTCGGAACCGGCGTCGGGCTCGGTGAGCACCATCGTGGCGCCCCAGCCGCGCTCGACGCAGGTGGCCGCCCACTTCTTCTGCTCGTCCGTGCCGTTCTTGTAGAGCACGCCGGCGAAGCCGGGGCCGGCCGCGTACATGAAGGCTGCGGGCTGGGCGCCGAGCATCATCTCGTTGACGGCCCACAGCAGGGTCTGCGGCGACTCGGTGCCGCCGATCTCCTCGGGGATACCCATCGACCAGTAACCGGCATCCCACCAGGCGCGGAACGACTTCTTGAAGCCTTCGGGAATCGACACCGAATGGGTCTCGGGGTCGAAGACCGGGGGGTTGCGGTCGGTGTCGGCGAATGCCTCGGCCGCCGGTCCTTCGGTAAGCGCCTTGACCTCGGCGAGGATGCCGCGCGCGGTGTCCTCGTCCAGATCGCCGAACTTGCCGGCTTCGAGGACCTTCTGAATCTTCAGGAACTCGAACAGGTTGAACTCGAGGTCGCGGAGGTTGCTCTTGTAGTGGCCCATGTCGTCGGTGTCTCCCAGTGTGGTGCGGTCCAGCTGGCTTCAAGTACCGCCCAAGTTATTACTCGTCGGTAACATCTCCATGTTACTCGTCAGGCAACTAACTGCCAAGGGGTGGTTTGCTCGCCACGACGAGCGCGTCGATCGCCGTTCCCGCATCGGTTTCCCGATATCGTCGTTCGGCAATCCTGATTTCCAATCTGCCGTCGATTTCCTCGACGAGATCGGTTGGCGTGTAGAGGATTTCCTTGTCCTGTGGTCCGCCCACGCCCTCATCGGGATTTATCGCGTCGTGCCCCAGGAATATGAGGATTCCTTCAGGTTTCAGTGAATTGATGGCGCGGTCGAGAAGCGCCTTCCGTTGTGGCGGAGGGAAATGCAGGAAGGCCGAGAGAATCAGGTCATATTCGCCCTCGAGCGAGTCGGCCGTCACATCCGCGCGGACGTAGCGGAGCCGGTCCCGCGAACGCGACGGCGCCTGCGTCGCGATCCGGCGGGCCTTGTCGAGGGCGACCTCGGAGAAATCGACGCCCACGACCTCCCATCCGCGCGTCGCCAACCACAGGGAGTGACGACCTTCACCACACCCGAGATCGAGGGCGCGACCGTGCGACAGCGACGCCACGTGTTCGACGATGACCGGATTGGGCGGCGCGCCCCAGATCAGTTCCGACGCCGCATACTTCTCGTTCCAAGCCTGTGCATCCATGACCGCGACGCTAGTCTCGCGTGGCGATTGGGATCCCCGCTTGCGGTGAGGGTTACGGAAGCGCATCGTCGGGGTAGCGCTGTGACGAAACCGTGACCTGCGATATCGTTGACCGGATGCGATGTGCCGACACGCGGTACGTCGAGGAGGAGGAGTTCGTCTGATGGGTGCACAGATCGCTGTCCCTGCCCCGCTGAGGAACAGCGCGCTGCTCGGTCTGGGTGTGCACCGCCCCGAGCGCATCGTCACCAACGACGAGATCTGCCAGCAGATCGACTCGAGCGACGAATGGATTCAGTCGCGATCCGGTATCAAGGAGCGCCGCTTCGCCGAGGAGCACCCGAAGGAATCGGTCGTCGACATGGCGACGAGCTCCGCCGAGCGGGCTCTCGCGGCCGCCGGTCTCACGGGTGCGCAGATCGACACCGTGATCGTCGCGACCTCCACCTATCCCTTCCAGACCCCGCAGGCCGCGGCTCTCGTCGCCGACCGCATCGGCACCGGCGGGGCCGCCGCCCTCGACATCGCAGCGGGCTGCGCAGGCTTCTGTTACGCCCTCGGTGTCGCCTCCGATCTCGTGCGCGCCGGTTCCGCCGAGCACGTGCTCGTCGTCGGTGTCGAGCGCATGAGCGACACCACCGAGCCCACCGATCGCTCGGTGCGCTTCATCTTCGGCGACGGTGCCGGTGCCGTCGTCGTCGGCCCGTCCGACGAGGTCGGCGTGGGCCCGACCGTTTGGGGTTCCGACGGCTCGCAGGCCAACGCGATCCGTCAGGAACCCGACTGGGTCGACTTCGCGAACAATCCCGATCAGAAGCGCCCCTGGATCATCATGGAGGGCACCGCGGTCTTCCGCTGGGCCGCCTTCGAGATGAGCAAGTTCGCCCGGCAGATCGCCGACAAGGCCGGCGTGGCCCTCGAGGACCTCGACGCCTTCGTCCCGCACCAGGCCAACCTGCGCATCAACGACGTCATCGTCAAGCAGCTCGAGCTGCCCGAGACGGTCGCGGTCGCCGACGACATCATCGAGACCGGCAACACCTCGGCCGCGTCCATCCCGCTGGCGATGGAGAAGATGCTGCGAACCGGCCAGGTCGAGGCCGGATCCACCGCGCTGCTCCTCGCGTTCGGTGCCGGCCTGTCGTACGCGGGCCAGGTCGTGAAGATGCCCCCGCTGGCGAAGTAGGAAGCGGCAGCAGTACGACTTCGTAGCAGTATCGACACATGGCGAGTACTCGCACGTCGTCCATTCCCCGCTGGGTCTGGGTCCTGTGCTTCATCGTGGTCAGCGTGGTCGTCGTCCTCCTCGAGCCCGTGGGGGACGACGAGCCGGCCGGTCCCGGCGGGAGCACGGTCGAGAACCCCTCCGAAGCGCTCGAGGCGCTGGCGGCACTGCCCGTCCGGCCTGCCGAATCGCAGAGCGGCTACGACCGCTCGCTGTTCGGTTCGGCCTGGACCGACGAGGTGACCGTCGACCTGGGACGCAACGGTTGCGACACCCGTAACGACATCCTGCAGCGCGACCTCGTCGACGTCTCCTTCGAGCCCGGGAAGAAGCAGTGCACGGTCACCGCCGGCACGCTCGAGGACCCGTACACGGGGAAGACGATCTCCTTCCGACGCGGGGTCGAGACCTCGTCCGCCGTGCAGATCGACCACGTCGTCGCCCTGTCCGATGCGTGGAAGAAGGGCGCCCGCCATCTGGACGATCAGCAGAAGCAAAATCTTGCGAACGATCCGCGCAACCTGATCGCCGTCGACGGCCCCACCAACCAGGGCAAGGGCGACTCCGACGCGTCGGAGTGGCTGCCGCCGAACACCGCCTTCCACTGCGAGTACGTCGTGCGGCAGATCGAGGTGAAGACGACCTACGAACTGTGGGTCACCCAGGCTGAACACGACGCGATGTCGCGGATCCTCTCCTCCTGCTGATACCGCTTCCTGCTGATCACGCCTCCAGCAGGGCCCGCACGATGTCGTCCTCCGACATCAGCACGTGCGCGGCCGCGGGTCCGAGCGGCACGTAACTGTCGCGGGAGGTGACCCGCGTGATCCGGCCCTGCCACGCCTCGTCGACGAGCGCCGCGACGACCGCTTCCGCGACTCCTCCGCTGCGGCGCGTCTCGTCGACCACCACCACGCGCTCGAAGCGGCGGACGTGTTCGAGCAGCGCGGTCGTCGGCAGCGGCGACAACCACTGCAGGTCGAGGACGGTCGCCGCGACTCCCGCGCGACGGACGGCACGCAGACTCATCGGCACCCCGTTCCCGAAGGTCACCACCAGCACGTCGCGCCCGTCGCCGTAGGTGCACACCGATCCCGGTGGGAGCCCGGCGGTATCGGGGACCTGCTGCCACAGTCCGTCGCCCTCGTCGTAGAGGTCGCGCCGGTGGTACAGCGCGATCGGTTCCAGGTACACGCACACCCGGCCCTCCTGACGGGCCAGCTCGACGCACGTGCGCAGCAGAGCGCCGGCCGTGGCGGGTGAGCTCGGCACGGCCAGCACGAGACCGGGGATGTCGCGCAGCACGGCAACGGAATCGTCGTTGTGGAAGTGCCCGCCGAAGCCCCGCTGGTAGGGCAGGCCCGCGATGCGCACGACCATCGGATTGCGGTACCGCCCGTCGGAGAAGAACGCCAGACTCGCCGCCTCACCGCGCAGTTGGTCCTCGGCGTTGTGCAGATAGGCCAGGTACTGGATCTCCGGGATCGGCAGCATGCCCGCGACGGCGAAACCCAGCGCGGTGCCGAGGATCGTCTGCTCGTCGAGCAGGGTGTCGAACACGCGCAGGCGCCCGAAGCGCTCCTGCAGCCCTCGGGTGACGCCGTAGACCCCGCCCTTGAGGCCGACATCCTCGCCGAACACACAGGCGTGGGGATCCTCCTCGAGCAGCTGTCCGAGCGTGCGGCTGACGGCCCGGGCGAGCGTGAGCGGTTCAGCGGCCGGATGCGGATCGTCGTCGACGAGCACGAGCCCGGATTCCAGCGGTCGCATCACGTCGGCGGCGGTCGCCAGTCGCGGCGGTCCGGTCAGTGAGTCCGCGACGGAGTCGACCTCGGCACGCATCCGCTCGTACCGGTCGAGAACCCCTGCTGCATCGAGCACTCCACGTGTGACGAGTTCGCGGGCGGTGCCCACCAGTGGGTCCCGCTCGTGGTCCGCGGCAAGATCCGACGGGCTGCGGTAGGCCGACTCGACGTCGGAACCGGCATGACCGAGGAAACGCACCGCCCGCACGTGCAACAGGATCGGAGCCCGGGTCGTCCGCACCGTCTCCGCGGCATCGGTTGCGGCAGCGAGCATCTCCACCGGATCGGCTCCGTCCACCGACCGGTACTCGATCCCCGGATACGACGACAGCGACCGCTCGAGCCAGCCGGGTGGGGTGGGGACACTGATGCCGAGCCGGTTGTCCTCGCACACCAGCAGCAACGGCAGCGGCAACCCGCTGTGACGGCAGTAGGCGGCCGCGTTCATGGCGCCGACCGCCGTCGAATGGTTCGCCGAGGCGTCACCGAAACTGCACACCACCACCGAATCCCACGGCCACGCCGCCTCGAGCCCGAGTCGCTGCATCCGCGGCAGTGCGAGAGCGAGCCCGACGGCCCGCGGCAGATGCGAGGCGATCGTCGACGTCTGCGGCAGGATGTTCAGGCCGGCGTTGCCGAACACCTTGTGCCGACCCGCCGAGATCGGATCGAGCGTGGACGCCGCACATCCGGCGAGCACGTCGCGGATCGGGGTGCTGCCTTCGACGAGCGACGCACGGGCCGCATAGAAACCACCCGAACGGTAGTGCAGCAGAGCGGGATCCGTCACCCGCGTGCACAGGCCCAGCGCGGCGTTCGATTCGTGGCCCGCCGACGCGATGGTGTAGAAACCCTCACCGCGTCCCTGCAGGGTGCGGGCCGCGAAATCGAGATGCCGCGACTGCACCTGGGCGTCGAAGTACCGCACCAACAGGTCGTCGTCGACCCGCCGGTCGACCGGTCGCTCCGGCGGTGCGTGCCCCGGCAGAGCGCGCACCGCGGTGACGAAACGTTCGTCGAGTTCGTCGGCGGCGGTCACTCCTTCTTTCTACGCCCGATCACCTCGGAAGGAGGTGGATCGGCCCCCCGTCGTTCGGGAACGGCAACGACGTGAAGTTCATCGGCGCGACGTAGTCGGTCGGCACGTGCCAGCAGAAACGCAACAGCAGATGGTGCAGCACCGTCTTGATCTCGGCTCCCGAGAAGTGCATGCCCAGGCACCGATGCGCGCCACCGCCGAAGGGCGCCCAGGCGTACTTGTGCACCTTGTCCTCGCGGCGCTCCGGCGAGAACCGTTCGGGATCGAAACGTTCCGGGTCGGGCCACAATTCGGGCATGTGATGGGAGAAGTGCATCCCGAGATTGAGGAGGGTGCCCTTCGGGACGAAGTGGCCGAGGATCTCGGTGTCCTTCGCCGCGCGGCGCACGACACCCGGCACCGGCGTCACCAGCCGCTGGCATTCCTTGATCACCAGATCCAGCGAAGTCAATTCGTCGAGTCGGTCGAAACTCGGCGTGGTGGTGCCGAGCGCGTCGGACTCCTCGCGGCAGCGTTGCTGCCATTCGGGGAACTGGCCGAGATACTGCATCGCCGTCGACAGTGTGATCGTCGAGGTGTCGTGCGCGGCCATCATCAGGAAGATCATGTGGTTGACCACGTCGTCGTCCGAGAATCGTTCGCCTTCCTCGGATTCGACGTGGCAGAACACCGAGAAGATGTCGTCGCCGTCTCCTGCGCGACGCGCGGGGAGATAATGCCGGAAGAACTTCTCGAGGCGTGCCCGTCCGACGATGCCGCGACGCCACCGCGTGCCCGGCAACGGGTAACGCACGATGGCGGTGGCCGCCTGCACACATCCGATGAACGCCCGGTTCACCTCGTCCATCTCGCGGTCGGACGACCCCTCGGCGCCGCCCATGAAGATCTCCGTCGCGAGGCCCAGGGTCAGCTCCTTGAGCGCCGGGTACACGCGGAAATCGTCGCGCGGCGTCCATCCGTCGAGGGTCCGTTCGATCGACGGATGCATGCGGTCGGTGTAGAGGGACAGCCGGTCGCGGGTGAACGCCTGCGACATGATGCGACGGTGCGCGGTGTGCTCGTCGCCGTCGAGCAGCATGAGCCCACGGTCGAAGAACGGCCCGATCAGGGCACGCCAGCCCGGTCCGTTCAGCAGCGCGCGGTCGCGGTTCTGCAGGGCCGCGCCGACGGCGTCGGGTCCGAGCAGCACCACCCAGGGCCGGCCGGCGAAGCGGAACCATGAGACCGGACCGTGCTCGTGGTACCGATGCGTATATGCCGCAATGGGATCGCGCATGTACTTCAGCGCGTAGCCGACGTAGGGGAGGCCGCTGTCGCCCGGGACGGGAGCGAGGCCTGGAGGTGGAGGAGCAAGCATCTTCGTCACGGGCGCATCTCCGGGTGGTCGGAATCTGACGCTGACTGTTGTCAGATCCAATGTAGCGCGCATCACATCTCGGTTGCGTCGATTCGTCCCACGGGACGGTCGCTGGTCGGGCGTGCGGGTGCGTGCGATGCTGGCGCCATGGACGTCGAACGCCCCAAGCTCGAAGGCACCGTCGCGGTCGGGGAGGGCCGCCGGCTCGGTTTCGCCGAGTTCGGGTCGGCCCAGGGCCGCACGGTGTTCTGGCTGCACGGCACGCCGGGTGCGCGCCGCCAGGTTCCCATCGAGGCCCGCGCCTTCGCCGAACGGAACCACATCCGCCTCATCGGGATCGACCGCCCGGGGATCGGCTCGTCGGCACCGCACATCTACGAGAACGTCCTCGCGTTCAGCGACGACCTGCGCATCGTCGCCGACACGCTCGGGGTCGACCGCATGGCGATCGTCGGGCTGTCCGGCGGCGGCCCCTACACCCTCGCCGCGGCCTATGCGCTGCGCGAACGGGTCGTCGCGGCTGCGGTCCTCGGCGGTGTGGCACCGGTCGTCGGTCCCGAGTCGATCGACAGCAACCTGATGAAGCTGGGCGCCTTCGTCGCGCCGGCACTGCAGACCGCGGGCGTCCCGATCGGTGTGGCGGTGAGCGCGGCGATCCGCGTGGTGCGCCCGTTCGCGTCGCCGATCATCGACCTGTACGGGCGGCTCTCACCCGAGGCAGACCGCCGCCTGCTCGCCCGTCCCGAGTTCAAGGCGATGTTCCTCGACGACCTGCTCAACGGCAGCCGACGTCAGATCTCCGCGCCGTTCTCCGACATCGTCGTATTCACCCGCGACTGGGGTTTCCGCGTCTCCGACGTGAAGGTGCCCGTGCGGTGGTGGCACGGCGACACCGACCACATCATCCCGATCGAACACGGCCTGCACATGGTGGACCTGCTGCCCGACGCCCAGTTCCACCACCTGCCCGGCGAGAGTCATCTCGGGGGTCTCGGTGCGTCGGAGGAGATCCTCACTACTGTTCTGGAGTTGTGGGACCAGGACTGACCGAGGGCGAACGCCCGCTGCCGAGAGCGCTGCACCTGCGACCGTCGGCGCTGGCGGCGGTCGCCGTGGGCGGTCTGCTCGGGACGAGTGCCCGCTACGGCCTCGGCCGGTGGTTCCCCGTCGAGTCCGGGGGCTGGCCGGTCACGACCTTCGCGATCAACGTCCTCGGTGCGCTGCTGCTCGGATTCCTGCTCGAGGCACTGATCCGCATCGGTCCCGACACCTCCTGGCGTCAGGTGGTCCGGCTCGGGGTGGGCACCGGTGCGCTGGGCTCGTTCACCACCTACAGCGCGCTCGCGGTCGACACCGACCTGCTGCTGCGCGACGGTGAACTCGTCGCCGCGGCAACCTATGCGCTCGGCACGGTGCTCGTCGGCCTTCTCGCGACCGGCATCGGTGTCGCGCTGGGCGCGTGGTTCGGGAGTCGCCGAGGGGCACGGCGATGATCGCGGTGTGGGTGGCGCTGGCCGGCAGCGCCGGTGCGGTGACGCGGTTCGTCGTCGACAGCGCGCTGCGTGCCCGTTCCGGGTCGTCCCTGCCGTGGCCGACGGTGCTGATCAACGTCACCGGATCGCTGCTGCTGGGGCTGCTCACCGGTGCGGTGCTGCTCCACGACGCCCCGACGACGATGCTCACGATCGCGGGAGTCGGTTTCTGTGGCGGCTACACGACCTTCAGCACGACCAGCGTCGACTCCGTCCGCCTGATCGTGGCGCGCCGCTACGCCGCCGCCGCGGTGATCGCGTTCGGCACGCTCGCGACCACGCTCGTCGCGGCGGTCGCCGGGCTCGCTCTCGCCGCCGTGTGGTGATCAGCGGGCGCGGTCGATGAGGCCGAGCACCGAGCGCAGCTCGTCGGCGTCGACCTGCCCGGGCGCCGACGCGGTGCCGACCATCCCGAACGTCGCCGCCGATCCGAAGACCTGCCCGGCGATCCGCGACACCACGCCGAGACCGCCCATCGACATGGTGATCAACGGGCGGTCGGCGTGGTCCTCGTGCATGGTGCGGGTCGCGTCGAGCAGGGTGAGCACGTCGGCCGTCGACTGCGGCATGACGGCGATCTTGCAGATGTCGGCGCCGAGTTCCTGCATCTCGCGCAGCCGCGCGACGATCTCGTCCTTCGGCGGAGTGGCGTCGAAGTCGTGGTTCGACGCCACCACCGCGACACCGCGGGCGTGGGCCGCTGCGACGATCCGCTCGACGGCGGCACGGTCGCGGCGGTACTCGACGTCCACCAGATCCACTGCGCCGCTCTCGGCGAGCGCGACCGTCAGATCGGCGTACGCCTCGTCGTGGATCGCGATCTCCCCGCCCTCGTTGGCGGTGCGGCAGGTCGCGAGCACGGGAGTGCCCTGCAACTGCTCGGACAACGAGCCGGCCTGCGCGACCACCGAGGCGACGTCGTCGACGGTGTGGAAGAAGTCCACGCGCCATTCGACGACGTCGGCCCGATCGGCGACGGCCGCGATCTGTTCGCGCAGCTCCTCGGGGGTGCGGCCGGTGACGGGGACGACGATCGTGGGTGCGCCTTCACCGATCACCACGTCCTTGACGCGAACCGGTGTGATCGTTCGTCCCACGTGCCGTCTCCGTTCCCTCGTGCGATGGCCGGACCTATTCGATCACGGCCGCTTCGAACCGCTGTCCGCAGTGTCTGCACCGGCCTCGGTTCCCTCGACGACCACGACGGCGTCGTCCTTCGCCGCCTTCGACGGGTCGGCGACGGCCTCGCCACGCGCGACCATGAGTGCTTCGTCGGAGAGCGGGATCTCCTTGATGAAGCACGCGAGGACGAACGCGATGAGCAGGAACGGGATGAGGTACCAGAACACCGGGGCCAGCGAGTCGGCGTAGGCGTCGATGATGCCTTCGCGGACGGGATCGGGCAGCAGCTTCATTGCTGCCGGATCGACGGTCGCGGTGGCCTGGCCGGCCTGCTCCGGCGTCGCGCCGGCCGCGGTGAAGACCTCGACGAGCTTCTCCGAGAGGCGGTTGGTGAAGATGGTGCCGAAGATCGCGACACCGAGCGCCGCACCGACCTCGCGGAAGTAGTTGTTCGAGCTCGTCGCGGTGCCGATCTCGTCGGCGGGCACCGCATTCTGCACGATCAGGATGACCACCTGCATGATCAGGCCGAGGCCCAGACCGAAGACGAACAGCATCGAGCAGATCATCCACAGCGGGGTGTCGCCCTCGAGCGTGGTCAGCCACAGCATGCCCGCCGCGGTGATGAGCGAACCGACGATCGGATAGATCTTGTAGCGCTGGGTCTTGGTGATGGCCAGACCCGAGCCGATCGAGGTGATCATCAGACCGGCCATCATCGGCAGCAGCAACAGACCGGAGACCGCGGCCGAGGTGCCCGACGACATCTGCAGGAAGGTCGGCATGAAGGCGATCGCGGCGAACATGCCGAGGCCGAGGACGAATCCGATGGCCGTCGCGTTGACGAAGATCGAGTTGCGGAACAGCGACAGCGGAATGATCGGGTCCTGAGCGCGTGATTCGACGAGCACGAACAGGCACACGAACACCACGAGTCCGGCGCCGAACATCCAGGTGAGCGGAGCGGTCCAACCGCGGTCGGCGTCGCCACCGAAATCCGTGAAGAAGATCAGGCAGGTCGTGGCGAGGGAGAGCGTGAGCACGCCGAGGATGTCGATCCGCTTCGTCGGACGCTTCGTCGGCAAGCGCAGCGCGAACCAGGTGATGACGAACGCGATGATGCCGACCGGCACGTTGATGTAGAAGCACCACTCCCACGTCAGGTGGTCGACGAAGAAGCCGCCCAGCAACGGGCCCCCGACGGCCGACAGGCCGAAGATCGCACCGAGCGGGCCCATGTACTTACCGCGTTCGCTCGCGGGCACGATGTCGGCGATGATCGCCTGCGACAGGATCATCAGACCGCCGCCGCCGAAGCCCTGGATCGCGCGGAAGACGACGAACGTCCAGAAATCGTCGGTCATCGAGCACGCCGCGGACGCGAGGGTGAACACGCCGATCGCGATGAGGAACAGGTGCCGGCGCCCGAAGACGTCGCCGAACTTGCCGTAGATCGGCATCACGATGGTCACCGCGAGCAGGTAGGCGGTGGTGATCCACGCCTGGTGTTCGACGCCGCCGAGCTGCCCGACGATCGTGGGCATGGCGGTGGATACGATCGTCTGGTCCAGGCTGGCGAGCATCATGCCCGCGATGAGCGCGGAGAAGATGATCCAGATCCGTCGCTGGGTGAGAACCAGTGGTTCCGAAGTGGTGGTCACGGTGTTCCTGTCGGATGAGGAATATCGAGCTGTTACGTGAAGCCGGCCTGCACAGGGGTGAGGCGATCGGAAATTGTTGCACTCGGTAACTTCTGCTGCAAGGCAATTTCCTCCGGGTCACTCGAACCAGGACCGCACGGGCGGTTTGACCCACATGATCTTCTCGTCCTCGTCGGTGCGGACCGCTGCGGGATGATCTGGGTGCTTCTGCGCCCACGCCGTCTTCTCGTCCATCAATCTCGCGGCGAGTTCCCAGGTCTCCATCGTGCGCGGTGGATGCGCATCCGCGGTCCGCGCCAGCTTGCGTCGCGTCTCGTCGGTCATGGCGAGCAGTTCGGCTCCCGAGATGCCGCGGTTCCATGCATACCGGGCCAGGGTCACGGCCTTGTCTCGCCGGTTCTTCTCGGCGCGATCGGTGTGGGCGAAGTCGGCGTCGCTCATGCTCCGAAGGTACGCGCCGGCCCGGACAGGGTTCGCCGTCGACGAACTGCCGGATCCGGCCACGACGACGCTGCGGTCTGCCTACCCTCGATGAGGGGGCGAGGAGGCACGATGACGGCCGACGAGATCCCGGACGGCACACCGGACACGGTGGCGGCCCGTGCCGCCGAACCGCCGCGGGTGCCGGTGTTCGACCCGACGCTCGGCATCGACGTTCCCCGGTCCTTCCGCGGCACACCGCCACATCGGTTGGTGGCCCTCGGCGACTCCCTGCTTCAGGGCTTCCAGAGCGGCTCGATCTACAACACCGACGTCTCCGTCCCGGCGATCGTCGCCCACGAACTCGGCACCGACCTGCGGTACCCGCGCTTCGGCGGGCCGGGCGGACTGCCGTTGAACGTCGAAGTGCTGTTGCGCCGGATCGAGGAGCGGCACGGATCCACGCTCGAACCGTGGGAACTGCCGACCGCGCTCTTCACGGCGCGGGGTTTCATGGACGAGGTCGAGGATTACTGGGAACGCGGACCCGGCGCGACACCACCGCTCGTCGGATATCTCCACAACCTGTCGTGCTTCGGCTGGGATCTGCGCGACGCGCTGCAGAAGACCGCCCGCGACTGCGCCGACCGCATCGCCACACCCCGCGACGATCTCGTGCGGCAGCTCGTCGAGAACAACGGGGAGCGGGCGGCGCTGTACGTCTATCCGAACACCGACGACCGGCGCCGCGAGCTGACACTGTTCGACGTCGCGACCGAACTCGGTGCCGAACACGACGACGACACCGACGCGGGTATCGAGACACTCGTCGTCTTCCTCGGTTCGAACAACGCGCTGCAGACCGTCACCGAACTGCAGGTCGTGTGGAGCGGCGACGACTTCCGCGACCTCGACGCGAAAGCCGCCTACACGATCTGGCAGCCCGAACATTTCGACAGCGAGTTCGCGGAGGTCGTCGCGAAGCTTCGCGACATCGACGCGCGGCACGTGGTGCTGTGCACCGTCCCGCACGTCACCATCGCACCCATCGCCCGGGGGATCGGGACGAAGAACGGCTCGCCGTACTTCCCCTACTACACCCGGCCGTGGGTGGACGCGCGCCGCTTCGACGCGAGCCGCGACGAACACATCACCGGCGCGCAGGCCCGCATGGTCGACGCCGCGATCGATCTGTTCGACGAGACGATCACCGAGGCGGTCGCCGACGCGCGTCGCGCGGGACTGGACTGGTACCTGCTCGACACCGCGGGCATCCTCGACCGCCTGGCCGCCCGCCGCTACGTCGACGACCTCGATGCGCGACCCGCGTGGTGGCAGCCGTACCCGCTACCGCCGGCGCTCGCCGCACTCGACCCGGTGCCCGACACGCGCTTTTTGTCGGCCGACGGTCACGGCGGTCGCGACAGTGGGGGACTGTTCTCCCTCGACGGTGTGCACCCGACGACGGTCGCCTACGGGATCCTCGCCCAGGAGATCGTCGACGTGATGGTGCGTGCCGGCGTCGAATTCCGATCGCCGAACGGAACGGTGCGAAACGGTCCTGTCGCCGTGGATTTCGATCGGCTGATCCGGCACGACACCCTGGTGTGCACGCCACCGCAGAACATCGATTCGACGCTGTCGATCCTGGGTTGGGTCGACGAGGTGCTCGACGTGTTCCGGGTGCAGCTGCGGTTCGGTCTGTGAGGGATCAGGTCAGGTTGACGACGTGTTCGTGAGATGCGACGGCGTCCTGCATCTTCTTCCGCGAGAGCGTTCGCGGACCGCACGCGCAGCCCGAGGGGATTTCGTCGTCCTCGAACTGGGTTGCCTCGAGGGTGTCCACGAATTCCGAATTGAGTGATGTACCGTTGTGCGGAGTGGCTTCGCGATCGCGGTTGCCTCGTCCACCCGGGCCACTGCGGGAGACCACCACCTGTCCCTCGGAAGTCTTGTAGACCGCGGCGAGGGTGTGTCCCTTGGGACAGCGCACTTTGACGACGGCCTTCTCGGTGCGTTGGGGGCCCAGTTCTTTCACCGCGGCGAGTGCGCGCTTGCGACGTTCGGTCGGGGGTGTAGTGGCGATATCCATTTTCCTATTCCACCTCACAGTGTCGGGGTTCACAGGGCTTCGGCAGAACCGCTTCGGGGTTTGTTTTCAGATGATCTCGTCGGTGAGCCGGTGCGGTGTGCCGAATCGATGAGCGGTGATCGTGACGGACTGTTCGGCCAGGAACGGCAGCATTTCGATTCGTCCGGATCCGGTCACCGGATGGTCGAACACCGCGATGTCGCATCGGGTGTTCCATTCGGCGGGCGGCGCTGCGCCGATCAGGCGGACACGCGCCGGGGTCACGTCGACGATCCGTTCCTCCCATTCCGCATCACTCTCCACGTGCACGCGACCGCCGAAACGTGCTGTAATCGAGCATCTTACGAGATCGACGGCGAAAGCCGAAGAGATTTCCACCGGCGCGCCCGCCCGGGCCGCGGCACCGAGTACACGTACGAGTTCGTCGGGCCGCCCGGCCTCACCGAGGCGTACGTGGGTGCGAACGGGCCGGTACCGGAACAGGTTCCGCTCTGCCGAGAGTCCTGTGACATCTTGTGCCACAGCGAATTCCGACGTCCATGCTCGCTCGTCGTCCTCGAACGCCCGGCGCAGCGTGTCCTCGTCCCAGGTGCACGGTTCCCAGGAACCGAAGCCGAATAGATAGTTCGGCCCGCCCGCCTTGAAGCCGGCTCCCACCGACGACTTCTTCCAACCGCCGAACGGCTGCCGTCGCACGATGGCACCGGTGATACCGCGATTCACGTATAGATTCCCGGCCTCCACCCGATCGAGCCAGCGGGCGATCTCGTCCGAATCCAGCGAGTGCAGACCCGCCGTGAGTCCGTAGTCCACCTCGTTCTGGATCGCGATCGCCTCGTCCAGATCGGCCGCGGTCATCACCCCCAGCACCGGACCGAAGAACTCGACGAGATGCGTGCGCGACCCGCGTCGCACTCCGGTGCGTACGCCGGGCGTCCACAGTCGGCCTTCCTCGTCGAGCCGGTGCGGTTCGACGAGCCACGACTCGCCGTCCTCGAGTTCGGTGAGCGCGGTGAGTAGTTTGCCCTGCGCCGGTTCGATCAACGGCCCCATACGGGTTCGCGGATCGTGCGCAGGCCCGACCGGCAGTGACCGCACCGCGTCGACGAGCTGGTCGCGGAACCGGCGGGAGGTCGCCACGGAGCCGACGAGGATCACGAGCGACGACGCCGAGCACTTCTGCCCGGCATGCCCGAACGCCGACTGCACGACGTCGCGCACGGCCAGATCCGGATCGGCGCTCGGCGTCACGATGATCGCGTTCTTGCCGCTCGTCTCGGCGAGCAGTCGCATCCCCGGACGCAGCGAACGGAAGAGTTCGGCGGTCTCGTAGGCACCGGTGAGCACCACCCGGTCGACGCGCGGGTCGGAGACGAGCTTCGTGCCCAGCGACCGTTCATCGGCGTGGACGAGGTGCAGGACGTCGCGGGGCACACCGGCATCCCACATCGCCTCGGCGAGCACCGACCCGCACCGCGCCGTGAGCGTCGCGGGCTTGAGGACCACCGCCGAACCGGACGCCAACGCCCCGAGCGTCGAGCCCGCCGGGATCGCGACCGGGAAGTTCCACGGCGGTGTGACGACCGTGAGGGTCGACGGCACGAACCGCGCACCGTCGATCCCGTCGAGCGCGCGGGCCCGCTCGGCGTAGTACCGCGCGAAGTCGATCGCTTCCGAGACCTCCGGATCGGACTGGTCGAGGGTCTTACCGCCCTCGGCCGCCATCACCTCGAGCAGATCGGCGCGACGCGCTTCGAGCACGTCGGCCACCTGTTCGAGGATCCGTGCGCGCTCGGCACCGCTGCGGGCACCCCAGGCACGACCGGCCGCCGTCGCGTCGACCAGCATGCGCTCGAGTTGTTCCTCGGAGGAGAGGGTGTGCGCACGCACGGTGTCGATACCGAGCTTCGACGACGGCACCCGCTCGAGGATGCGGCGACCCCACTCCCGGTTCTGCGGCAGGGACGGATCGGTGTCCGGCGTGTTCGTGAACACCGACGGTGGCGGGGTGGGAGGCTCCTGTCGGTTCTGCGTGCGGTTGGGGGAGGGGACGCCCTCGTCGAGCGCTGCCACCGACGCGCGGAACCGCTGCTCCTCGCGTTCGAACAGGGCGGGGTCGTCGGCGAGATCGAACACCGCCGACATGAAGTTCTCCTGCCCCGAACCCTCGTCGAGTCTGCGCACCAGATACGAGATCGCGACGTCGAACTCGTCGGGGCGGACGACGGGCGTGTAGAGCAACAGGCTGCCGACGTGTCGACGGATCACCTCGGCCTGGCTCTGCGCCATGCCGAGCAGCATCTCGACGTCGATCCCGTTCCGCACATGCCGGCGACCGGCGAGCTCCCACGCGTAGGCGATGTCGAAGAGATTGTGCCCGGCCACCCCGATCCGCACGTTCTCGATCCGCTCGGACGTGAACGCGTAGTGCAGCAGCCGCTTGTAGTTCGTATCGGTCTCCTGCTTGGTGCTCCACGTCGCGAGCGGCCATCCGTGCAGCGACGCGTCGACCCGTTCCATCGGCAGGTTGGCGCCCTTGACCACCCGGATCTTGATCGCGGCGCCGCCGCGTGCGCGTCGCGCCGCCGCCCACCGCTGCAGTTCGATCATGGCGGTCAGGGCGTCGGGCAGATACGCCTGCAGCACGATCCCGGCCTCGAGATGGAGGAACTCGGGACGGTCGAGCAGCGTCGTGAACGCCGCGACCGTCACGTCCAGGTCGTGGTATTCCTCCATGTCGAGGTTGACGAACTTCGGCGTCGGCGAGGTCGCGGCGAGACGGTACAGCGGGGTGAGCCGCTCGACGATGTCCGCGACGGTCTCGTCGAACGCCCATGGCGAGTGCGGCGCGACGGCCGCCGAGACCTTGAGCGAGACGTAGTCGACGTCGTCGCGTGCCAGCAACGCATGGGTGCCCTCGAAACGGCGACGCGCCTCGGCCTCGCCGAGGACGGCTTCGCCCAGCAGGTTGAGGTTGAGCCGGATGCCGGGTCGTTGCAGTCGTGCGATGGCCCGGCCCAGCGCGGCATCGTCGGTGTCGACGACGAGGTGCCCCACCATCGTCCGGAGTGCGCGACGCGCGGCAGGGACGACGAGGTGCGGGAAGCGGGGACCGATCGCGCCGCCCGCCCGCACGGCCGCGCGGAGATGGACGGGAAGGAAATCCGGTATGTTCCGGGACAATTCGGCCAGGGCGTGCGCGGCGGTCGCCGGATCCTCGGGGCGGATGACCTCGTCGACGAAGCGCACCGTGAACTCGAGTCCGTGGGGGTCCTTCAGGACGTCGGCGAGGTGGCGGGCCGCACGGTCGGGTGCGACTTCCGACGATTCCTCCACCCACCGGCGGGCCAGGGCGACAGCATCCTCGACGATCCGCACGATGCGCCTCCGATCGACGGCGTTTCGAACCTGACGCCAATCTACCCACCGGAGCCGGTTCGCGTTTGCGGTCCGCGGTGTCGGGAATACAGCGCGAGGGGACAGTCCCGACCGATGAGGAGACGAGAGTGAACCGTCAGGCCCCGGCGTCGCGTGGCGCGGCGACATCCGCCGAGCGCGTCGCGCAGAACGGTGTGTTCGAGAAGTTCGCCCGTGCCGGCTACGTCGGCAGTGGCATCGTGCACCTGCTCATCGGCTACCTCGCGATCAGGGTCGCGTTCGGTCGCAGCGAGCAGGAGGCATCGCAGTCCGGTGCGATGGCGGAGCTGGGTGAGCAGCCCGGCGGGAAGATCGCGCTGTGGATCGCCGTCGTCGTGTTCGTGATGATGGGCCTGTGGCGGTTCGCCGAGGCCACCTTCGGTAAGGCGTCCGAACCGGAACAACCCGACGCCGACATGAAGGACAAGGCGTTCGACCGGTTCAAGGCCGCCTGCGTCGGTGTCGTCTATCTCGCCTTCGCGTACACCGCGTTCGGGTTCGCCCGCGGCAGCGGGAAGTCGAGCGGTGAACAGAACGCGGGACTGACGGCGAAGCTGCTGCAGTCCGGCGCCGGCAAGTTCGTCCTCGTCGTCGCGGGACTCGTCATCCTCGGTGTGGGCGCCTACCACGTCTACAAGGGCGCGTCGAAGAACTTCGTCGACGATCTGAAGAGCCACCCGAGCACGTTCGTGAAACGTCTCGGGCTCGTCGGTTACGTCGCGAAGGGTCTCGCGCTCGGTCTCGTCGGTGTTCTGGTGATCGTCGCGGTCTTCCAGGCCGACCCGCAGAAGGCAGCGGGCCTCGACGGTGCTCTGAAGACGTTGGGCTCGCAGCCTTTCGGCACGGTGCTGCTCGTCCTCATGGGCCTCGGCATCGCGGTCTACGGCCTCTACAGCTTCGTCATGGCCCGCGACGCGAAGATGTGACGCTCAGTCGTCGTCCGCGTCGTCGAACCAGAAGGACTCGGTCGCGACGTAGTGGAGGGTCGGTGGGCCGGGCAGGTCGAACTCGATCGCGCCCACCGGCCGGAGCTCCCCGTCGTTGTCCTCGCAACTGGCGGTCGCGATGTTGGGTCCTGCGGCGATCCCGGTGAACTCGAGGGTCTGGTAGTTCGCTCCGAAGATCTCGGCGGTTCCGGACTCGCCGGTGCCGAGCGCCGCGACGCAGATGAAGGGGTAGTCCTCGTCCGGTGGAGAGGTGTAGATCAGCTTCAGCAGCACGGTGTCTCCGCGGGTGCTGACAGTCCACAGTCCTCGGGTGTCGGTGTCCGCCGCTGCGCTCGCGGCGGGTGCGAAACCGGCGAGCAGTGCGAGCGGTGCGAGCAACGCGACCGTTGCACGCAAGGTCCTGCGATGGTTCATGGGATCTCCTCGGAACGGCGTTGAGCCCCCGACACATTCATCGTCCGCATCCGATATCTGCGGGAACGGGCGAATCGGATGTTCGTGAAGAAGACGTGACGGCGACGAGATCGTCGTACTCGGTCCGTGACTCCCCGGGTCACGAAGCGCTACCGCCTCGACCAAACTAGTTGACAACGCAACTATCGGGGATCATGCTGGTGGTCGAGAACGCAACCACACCGGAAGAAGGTCGATCGATGATCGCCGACGAGCAGCAGCGCTCCGAAGAATTCGAGCGTCGGCGTGCACTCATCCGCGACGCGCACCTGAAGCCCGCCGACGCGCGCCCGCAGTCGTCGGCGCGGGGACTGCACCACGCCGCGCTGATCAGCAGCGACGTCGAACGAACCGTGCGCTTCTATCAGGATCTCCTCGAGTTCCCGCTGACTGAGCTGATCGAGAACCGCGACTATCCAGGCTCCTCGCACTTCTTCTTCGACATCGGCAACGGCAATCTGCTGGCCTTCTTCGACTTCCCCGGTCTCGACGTCGGCCCCTATCAGGAGGTCTTCGGCGGTCTGCACCACATCGCGATCAGCGTCGCCCTTCCTACCTGGGAGCGCCTGCGCGCCAAGCTGATCGACGCGGGCGTCGAGCTCGTCGAACACAGCGACGTCTCGTTGTACTTCCGCGACCCCGACGGAGCCCGCCTCGAACTCATCGCCGACCCACTCGGCGAGATGTACGGCTCGAAGGTGCTGTAGCGCGAAGTAAGGGGAGGTTGTGTGCGTGTCCGTCTACCGGACACGCACACAACCTCCCCTTCGTCTGTTCGCCTAACTCCTACTCCACGATCGGGAAGATCGACTCTCCGTCCTCGGGTGCGCCGCTGACCTGACCGCGGTCGACGCGCGAATCCTCCACGATCGTCCCGTCGACGTCATCGGCGAGCTTCCGATCCTCCGGAGCGCCGGTGGTGGCGTCGTCGACCACCTCGTCCACGTCTTCGGTCAGTTCGTCCTCCGGCGTCGCCGCGACAGGCTTGTCGAGCGGCTCGGCGGGTTCGACGTCGGGTTCCTCCTCGGCGAGACGCTGGTCGAGCGACTCGCCTTCCTGCTCTTCACGCTGGGTCGTTCCGAACTTGTCGGCTCCACTCCAGTCCTCGGGCGGATCGACGACCTCGTCGCCGTCGTCGTTCCGCACCTCGTCGGCGTCGAGGCCTTCGCTGGGGCTGAGGGTGTCGCCGGGACCGTCTTCGATGCTCATGTCGAGGAGATACCCGGTCGGGCGGGTGCGAAACCGTCGGCGGTTTCACTCCGGCCGGATCAGGCTATGCCGTCGGAACACCACATCGAGGGAGCCACACATGGACGAGAACGATCTCTTCCAGCACATCGAGAAGCTGGTGGACGAGGAGAAGACGCTGCGCTCGCGGACGGGCGCGGACGGTCTGAGCGACGAGGATCTGCAGCGCCTGCGCGCCGTCGAGAAGCGACTCGACCAGTGCTGGGATCTGCTGCGTCAGCGTCGCGCGAAGGCCGAGTTCGGTGACGATCCGGACGAGGCGCAGGCACGACCGGTCGACGAGGTCGAGTCCTATCGGCAGTAGGTGCTTGCACGCGCGGCGGTCCGGCGCACGAGGTCGACGATGTCCTCGGGGCGGTCGGACTGCGGCGCGTGGCCGGCCCAGGGGAGCGGCACGAACCGTGCCCCCGGGATCAGCGGGACGTACCGCACGGTCTGCGCCGACGCGACCGTGTCGAGGACGCCCTGCGCCAGAGTGACGGGACAGTCGATCCGGTCGAGTCCCGTCGGCACATCGGTCAGGATCGCGTCCCACAGCATCGACCAGAAACCGGCCGAATCGGCAAATCCGCCCTTGACTGCCAGTGCTTCGGCGCGGGTCGTCTTCCACGGCTTCGCGCGTAGACCCGCGGTGAGTGCGGTACGGCCGAGGACGCTGCGCGACATCGGTTCGATGAGCGGCCTGCGGGCCTTGTTGAGCAGGCGCGCGGTCGTCATGAGCGCGCCCTGGTAGACGCGTTCCGGCGGCAGTCCGAGTCCGGAGGGTGACAGGGCGACCACAGACAGGGCGCGGTCGCGCACGGCGAGCTCGATCGCGAGTCGTCCACCGAGCGAGTTGCCCAGAACGTGCACCCGGTCGAGTCCGTGGGCGTCGAGTTCCGCCTCGAGAGCGTCGGTGAGGGCGCCGATGGTGGGTCGGCCGCTCTGTTTCGGCGACGAACCGTGGCCGGGTAGGTCGACGTTCAGCACGTCGAAGTGCTCGGCGAGTCGCGGGACGAGGGTGGAGAAGTCGTCCATCGTGGCGCCGATGCCGTGCAGGAGGAGTAGGGGTTCACCGGATCCGGTGCGGCGGTAGCTCAGTCGTGAGTGCATCGGTTCCATTCTTCCCTGTCGGACGGGCCTGAGTGCTCTGTCTCGAAGGTTGTGTGTTCTGTCACATTTGTGAGGAAGGAAAAGCAACGACCTGGTCGAACGGCGTGTTATAGCCCTTGCTTATCGAACTTCTAGAAACTATCGATTGGCACAATTAATAGTTCGCGGATAACGTCTGAACCGTCAACCCCATCGAGACGAGTGAGGTTCTTACATGTCGCTGATCAACAAGAAGATCAAGCCTTTCAAGGCCGAGGCTTTCAAGGACGGCGCCTTCGTGACCGTGTCCGACGAGGACATCAAGGGCAAGTGGGCGATCTTCTTCTTCTACCCCGCAGACTTCACGTTCGTCTGCCCGACGGAGCTCGGCGACCTCGCGGACCACTACGAGGAGCTGCAGAAGCTCGGCGTCGAGGTCTTCTCCGTCTCGACCGACACGCACTTCACGCACAAGGCGTGGCACGGCTCGTCCGAGACCATCGGCAAGATCGAGTACGCCATGATCGGTGACCCGACCCTGCAGATCAGCACCGACTTCGAGGTTCTCCGTGAGGACCAGGGCCTCGCCGATCGCGGCACCTTCCTGGTCGACCCGAACGGCGTCGTCCAGTTCACCGAGGTCACCGCTGAGGGCATCGGCCGCAACGCCGCCGAGCTCGTTCGCAAGGTCAAGGCCGCTCAGTACGTCCGCAGCCACCCGGGCGAGGTCTGCCCGGCCAAGTGGGAAGAGGGCGACGACACCCTCGCTCCGTCGCTGGAGCTCGTCGGCAAGATCTGATTCGTCGACGGAAATTCGTTCCGGTGGCACGGGATCGAACGTCCCGTGCCACCGGGCACCGTCCGGGTCCGCTCGGCTCGAGCTGAGAAGTTCGCCGACTCCCATCTTTTCCGGTCACAGTTCTTCCACCTCTGGAGTGAATCCTCATGCTCGATGCCTCCCTCGCCGCCCAGTTGAAGTCCCTTCTCGAAAAGGTCACCCAGCCGATCGAGCTCGTGTCGTCCCTCGACGACCGGCCGAAGTCGAAGGAACTCGCCGACCTCCTCGATCAGATCGCCGGCATGTCCGATCTGGTCACCCATGTGCGCGACGGTGAAGCCACCCGTCGCCCCTCCTTCCTGATCCGCCGGGTCGGCACCGACATCGCGGTCGAGTTCGCGGGCATCCCGCTCGGCCACGAGTTCACCTCCCTCGTGCTCGCCCTGCTGCAGGTCGGCGGCCACCCCTCGAAGGAGGCCGTGGAGCTGCTCGAGCAGGTGCGTGATCTCGAGGGCGACTTCCACTTCGAGACCTACTTCTCGCTGTCGTGCCAGAACTGCCCCGACGTGGTGCAGGCCCTGAACGTGATGTGTGTGACCAACTCGCGCATCAAGCACACCGCGATCGAAGGCTCGCTCTTCCAGGACGAGGTCGACGCACGCCAGGTGATGGCCGTGCCGACCGTCTTCCTCAACGGTGAGCTGTTCGGCTCCGGACGCATGAACCTCGAGCAGATCGTCGGCAAGCTCGACAGCGGCTCCGCCGAGCGCACCGCCGCCGCGATCAGCGAGAAGGATCCCTTCGACGTCCTCGTCGTCGGTGGCGGCCCCGCCGGCGCGACTGCCGCGATCTACGCCTCCCGCAAGGGAATCCGCACCGGAGTTCTCGCCGAGCGCTTCGGCGGCCAGGTGCTCGACACCATGGCCATCGAGAACTTCTCCTCCGTCCCCTACACGGAGGGCCCGAAGTTCGCTGCCGAGCTCGAGAACCACGTGCGCCAGTACGACGTCGACATCATGAACGTCCAGAAGGCCTCGAAGCTCACCCCGGCCCCCACCGAGGGTGGCCTCGTCGAGGTCGAGCTCGAGAACGGTGCCCGGTTGCTTTCGCGCAGCGTCGTTCTCGCGACCGGTGCCCGCTGGCGCGCGATGAACGTGCCGGGCGAGCAGGAGTACCGCAACAAGGGCGTCACCTACTGCCCGCACTGCGACGGCCCGCTGTTCAAGGGCAAGCGCGTCGTGGTCATCGGTGGCGGTAACTCCGGTGTCGAGGCCGCGATCGACCTCGCCGGCGTCGTCGCCCATGTGACCCTCATCGAGTTCGACTCGGTCCTGCGCGCCGACGAGGTGCTGCAGCGCAAGCTCCGCAGCCTGCCCAACGTCGACGTCATCGTCAGCGCCCTCACCACCGAGGTCCTCGGCGACGGTTCGAAGGTCACCGGCCTGACCTACACCGACCGCACCGCCGACGAGTCGCGCACCCTCGAGCTCGACGGTGTGTTCGTCCAGATCGGTCTGCTGCCGAACACCGAGTGGCTCTCCGGCACGGTCGAACTCAGCCCGCGCGGCGAGATCGTCGTCGACGACCACGGCCGCACCTCGGTGCCCGGCGTGTTCGCCGCCGGCGACTGCACGACCGTCCCGTACAAGCAGATCATCGTCTCCGCAGGTGCGGGTGCGACGGCCGCGCTCGGCGCGTTCGACCACCTCATCCGCACGAGCGCCCCGGCCCAGGCCGAGGAAGCGGTCGCCGCGACCGTCTAGGCGTCACTGCAGCCCCGTGGCCGTCACCCTTCCGGGTGGCGGCCGCGCTGCTTTTCGGGGGAGGTTGTGGTCGAGAATTTCGACGAAAGCGACCACAACCTCCCCGAAGTTACGATGTGGCATGGCTGTTGTGGTGATGGGCGTCAGTGGATGTGGCAAAACGACTTTCGCGAAGCGGCTCGCGGACGCGATCGGCGGTGCCTTCATCGAGGCGGACGATTACCACAGCGACGCGTCGATCGAGAAGATGCGTTCGGGTCGTGCGCTCGACGACGCGGATCGTGAGCCCTGGCTGCGTGCGGTCGCCGAGGCCGCTGCCGACAGCGTCGAGACTCCGGTGGTCGCGTGTTCGGCACTGAAGCGGTCCTACCGCGACATCCTGCGTGCCGGCACCCCGGCCGTCTTCCTGCATCTGGATGTGCCCGTCGACGTCGTGCGGTCCAGGGTCCGCGGACGCGGCGGCCACTTCTTCTCCGAGTCGCTGGTGGCTTCCCAGTTCGAGACGCTCGAACCGCTGGGGCCCGACGAGCACGGCGTCGCCCTGGACGCGACCCGCTCGCTTCCCGAACTCCTCGACACAGCCCGCGCGTACCTCGAAGGCTGCCGGTAGGGCTGTCGAGGCAGGCGTTGTTGTCGAAGAACGCGGGAAAATCGACAACAACGTCGGCCCCGATACGACGAAGACCCCGCATACGACGAAGCCCCGACCGCGTG
>NZ_JBKFBA010000052.1:0-25459 GCF_053345925.1 Rhodococcus sp. C26F | reverse complement strand
CCTCCGGTCACACCGCGCTATCTCACCACGTCCGCCGCTCGGACGGCGCTACCGCACGTCACCACGAAGGATTGACAGGACCTATAGCCAGCTAGGCTTGCCGCTTCCAGTAGCTGTCCGCTGTTCGATACGGCTGTTCCATTTCGGCGACAGTGTCAGTGTGTCAACGTGTTTCCCATATGTCGAATAGGAACTCGGTGATGGCAACGGCTGAGTTGAGGGCGAGGCGGGCATGGGGGCGGCCGGCGGTGCTGGACGTTGCTCGTCCGTGCCCGGTGCCGGCTCTGTTGCGAAGTTCCCCGAGGCTTTGAACCGAACCTGCGAGAGCCCGGAGAAGACCATTGACTGCCGTACTCGCGCCGGGGTCGGCATCGACAGAGCTACCGGCGAGATCGAGAGCCTTATTTACGGCCTTGTAGAGCGTTGGCAGGTCATCGTTGCGCTTATGGGCCACGCCGTGAGCGTCGAGGATTTGGAAGAAGACGGATTCGACAAGCTCTTTGCACGAACCGATCGCTGCTTCGGGGTCCGCGCTGATGTTGGGTTCGATCCGCCGGAGGTGTCGGTCGAGGGTTGTCCGGTCCCCGAGGATTGCTCGGTCGACGGTGAGGGCAGACGGCCGATCACCGTGGAAACCATCCATCCGCCGCCAGGTGTAGATCTTTCGTCCGCTGATGTCTCCCTCCGGGTACAACTCGTACTTGTCGGGAGCGAGCGCTGTATTGAGATCTACCACCATGCGCTCTGCGACGTCATCGCGTCGCACGAGCGGATGCACGGTACGGACGATGAAACGTAGAAACTCCTCGTCGGAGCCATTGAGGAGATCGAATCGGGGGTCGGAGAAGACCCAACTGTCGTCCCAGTCGTAGTTGTTCACGCAGTGCTGCCAGATGTCACCGGCTGCATCCTTGAACCGAGAGTCCGTGCTGGGAAGCGCCTTCAGGTCGTACAGGGCGCCCAGGAACGCGACTTCATCAAGTTTGCCGAGCCAGAAATAGTCGGGCTCGAGCGTCACGAGATCGATGATGGCCTGTCGAGTGACAGCAGTGATCCGTCGGGATCCGGCCGAGGTTTTCCTAATGGAGACGGCATTCATCGAGGCATCCTTCGTGACGGCGGGCATAGTCCCACGAAAGATGCGGGATCAGACGTCGAGCAGCTCACCCGTTCAACACTCCTCGCCGACAGAGGTAGGCCTGTCCGAGGCTTTCAGTTCCTTGCAGAGTTGGACCATCGCCAGCGCAGTCCAGAACATCCAGTCGAGGAAGACGATGCTGTAGTCGCGCAGTTCGCTGTCCTTGTTGTGCCGGATGGCGTACCTGTTCGCGATCTGGAACAAACTCTCGTTGTCCTTCTCCGCCGAGGTGCCCTTGAGCACGGTGTAACGATCGGGTTCGAGGACCGCCATCAGCTCTCGGATCGCCGACACTTTGTCCTCGCGGGTCGACTGACGGGACCGATACAGGGCGATGGCATGGCTGACCTGATCGGTCAGCTGGCGTGTGGGTTGCTCTACTGCTCGAACGAGAAGGTCGGCGCGAGCGGCATCGGTGATCGTGACGAGCCGGCCGATGTCTTCTCCTTCGGTGGCCAATCGGAAGGGGAGGTTGGTCGCGGCCAACAGTTCGTTGACGCGGATCCGGTACAGCATCTGGCCCGTGCGGAGTGTGTGGTCGGAGTAGTGGTACCCGCACTGCGAATACTCGTGGTAGTAGCGGTTACGGGGGCGCGCGGCGAGATCGTGGAGCAGCTCGACCAAGTCGCAGAACTCGTCGTCACTCCATCTGTCGGTCTCGGGGTAGGTCAGTGGTGGCGGCTGCTGCCCGTACAGCTCTGTGAGCTTCTCGACAAGGTCAGCTTCGAGCTCGTCATCGATATCGACACAACCGTTTGGGTACGTCTCGCCGAAGTATCCGGACACTCGCCAGCGCGCAACGAAGGTGCTGAACCGGCCCTTGGCCGCGGCCCAGTCGGGCTCATCGGTCGAATGCTGTCTTCGAATTGCGAAGAGGAATTTCGGCGCGAGAAATACGGTCGCCGCGTAGCTGGGGTTCGTTCTAAGAGCATGTCTCATTTGGTCAGTTTCTTGAAGCAGGTCAGCGCGGCAGCGAGTTGGAGAAAGGAAGCGAAGTTCTCACCGTGACGTTCGTAGCGCATCGTCAGCCGGCGATAGCCGCTCAGCCACGCCAGGGTGCGTTCGATCTTCCATCGGTAACGGCCGAGGCGTTCGCTGCTGTCGACGCCGCGACGCGCGATCCGCGGAACGATGCCCCGTGCCCGCAGCCACCGGCGGTGTAGGGGATAGTCGTAACCCTTGTCCGCCCGCAACCGGCCGGGCCGGCAGCGGCGCGGACCACGACGCGATCGCACCGCGGGAATCGCAGTGACCATCGGCTGCAGCATGACACTGTCGTGGGTGTTTGCCGAGGTCACCGCCGTGACGAGGGGAATGCCGTCGGCGTCGGAGAGGATGTGGATCTTCGAGCCGTTCTTGCCGCGATCGACCGGGCTGGGACCGGTCAGAGAGCCCCCCTTTTCGCCCGGACGTGCGCTGCGTCCAGGATCGCGGCGGACCAGTCCAGGTCCCCACCGGCGCCGAGCCGATCGAGGACCCTGCGGTGGAGTTCGTCGAACACCCCGGCCCGAACCCAGGCGGTGAAGCGGCGGTGTGCGGTCGGAACGCTGACCCCGAACGACGGCGGCAGGTGCCGCCACGCACACCCGCTGGTGAGCACGTAGACGATCGCGGTGAACACGGCCCGATCATCGATCGCCGCCAGGCCGCCGCCCTGCGGCCGCGCCCGGAATCCGGGCAGCAACGGTTCGACGATCTCCCACAACGCATCCGGTACCAGCCGGGAAGACAACGCATCGACCACGACGGTGCATTATGCCGCACAAACGATCTAGGCCATAAGAGACATGCTCTAAGTTCGTCAGCACGGCACCAACTCGGATACGACGGGGACGCTGTCCATCTCGGACTCGAGGCTGCGCGGCCATGTACCGCCAGTGTCCCCGGCCCAGTCCAACATCCCCTTCAGTGCGGAGTGCTCCGTGGCGGGCGCACTGCCCGAAAAGGCCTCCTTGAGGAGAAGCGCGTAGTAGGCATGGAAGGAATGACGCTCTCGCTCGGTCTTCATCATGCCGGTGGCTTCGGCGACGAAGACCTCACGAGGCCACGTCAGCGTGTATTCAGGATCGTTCAGGTCCATTGCACTCCGTTCGAACCGACATCTCACGTCCGCGGGACTGTCGGGATAACGGTTGATCCGGCTTTGGCCGACACGCCGAGCTTGCTTGGCGAGAAGGCACCATCATGACCGAAACACTCGATCCCATGGATCAGCCGAAGATCGATCCCCAGCAGCTGGCGCAGCAACTGCTCGCCCAGTCCAAAGCCGACGGTGTCGAGCTGGTCGGCCCGAACGGACTGCTCAACCAGCTCACCGCCACGGTGCTCGAAACCGCCCTCGAAGCGGAGATGGACGAGCACCTCGGCTATGAAAAACACCAGGTAGAGGGCAGAAACAGCGGTAACTCGCGTAACGGGCGGCGCACCAAGACCGTGCTGACCGAGATCGGCCCGGTGCAGATCCAGGTCCCGCGAGACACCGAAGCTTCCTTCGACCCGCAGATCGTCAAGAAACGTCAGCGGCGTTTGACCGGAGTCGACGAGATCATCTTGTCGCTGTCGGCGAAGGGCCTGACCACCGGTGAGATCGCTGCGCATTTCGACGACGTCTACGGCGCGACGGTGTCGAAAGAGACCATCAGCAAGATCACCGACAAGGTGCTCGCCGAGATGGCCGAATGGTCGGCCCGGCCGCTCGACCTGGTGTATCCGGTGTTGTTCATCGATGCGATCCACGTCAAGATCCGTGATGGGCAGGTCGCCAACCGGCCCGTCTACGTCGCCGTGGGGGTCACCACCGCCGGTGAACGTGACATCCTGGGTTTGTGGGCCGGCGACGGCGGTGAGGGCGCGAAGTTCTGGTTGGCGGTGCTCACGGAGATCAAGAACCGCGGTGTCGAGGACGTGTGTATCGCCGTCTGCGACGGCCTCAAGGGTCTTCCCGAGGCGATCACCACCGTGTGGCCACCGACGGTGGTGCAGACCTGCCTGATCCATCTGCTGCGCAACACCTTCCGGTATGCCGCCCGACAGAATTGGGACGAGATGTCCCGGGATCTGCGGCCGGTCTACACCGCTCCGACCGAGGCGGCGGCAAAGGAGCGGTTCGGCGAGTTCGCCGGCAAATGGGGACCGCGCTATCCGGCGATCGTCCGGATGTGGGAAAACAGCTGGTCGGAGTTCGTGCCGTTCCTCGACTACGACGCCGAGATTCGCCGGGTGATCTGTTCGACGAACGCGATCGAGTCGCTCAACGCCCGGTACCGGAGGGCGATCCGGGCCCGTGGGCATTTCCGCAACGAGCAGGCCGCACTCAAGTGTCTGTATCTGGCCACCCGTGCTCTGGACCCGACCGGCAAGGGGCGCGCACGATGGACATCACGGTGGAAAGGAGCCTTGAACGCTTTCGCGATCACCTTCGAAGGACGCATCACCCCGAACACCAACTAATCCCATGTGTCAGAACCGGATCCACCGATTACCTGACAGTCCCACGTCCGCGTAATTCTGACCGAGCGAGTCGGCGCTGAGTGAGACTGGGGCCTGAAAGTGCCTCACCAGGCGCGCATCGCGCTTTTCTGAAGCGATGGGGCCTACCTGGCGAGGTGAGCGTGGGCAGTCAACGTGATGACAATTTCCGCATACCGGGACGGGTGATGGGGCTTTCTATGTCCCCGCTCAGCGCCCGAAAAATAAGTCGATCAGTCCCTTCTTCGGGGTGAGTAGTTTGAGGGCCTGGAGTTGGGTGATGTGAGACTTGGGGAGGGGGTCTTTGTATTTGGTGAGTGCGTCTGTGAAGGCGGTGCGTAGTGTGCCGGTGTGTCCGTATCCGGGGCCGCCGGCCCACAATATGAGCTCGGCTGCGGTACGTACATCGCCTGCGGTCTCGCGGGCGAGGAGTTCGAGGGCGAATTCGCTCGCGGCGCGCCGGACATTGCGCAACTCGGCGTCCTCGTCTGGTGTCTGCGCCAGTAAAAGGCGCGCGACGGCGGCGACCCGGGCGGATTGGCGTGACGTATCCGCGACAGTGGCTCGGATGCGTTCGACGGCCTGGTGTCCCACTCCGCCTTGACCTGCTGCGCCGAGCAGCTGATCGAGGGTGGGGGACTGTTCGACGGCCAGCCAGATCTCGGTTCGCTCATCCAGAGGCAATGTGCGGCAGTAGGTACCGAATGCTGCAGGGGTGAATGGGACTGTGGCCAGAAGTGCTCGAACGTCGGTTGGTGTCGGGGCGAGTGTGAGCCATGTACTGGTCATGGAGGTGTCGATGTGATCGTTGGGAAGCTTTGTGAGGTCGGAGGCAGGTAGAGCCACCCCGCCGAACACTCGGCGCAGGCCCAGTTTCAGCCGTACCGCTGCAGTCTTAGCAGTGTCTGCGTATTCGTACTCGTCGAGGTGATCGGACAAGGTCCGCGCCGCGGGCTGCGGCAGTGATGTGGCCAGCGCTAGCCACTCCGTCACGAATGTATCGGTGAGCGTGCACTCCTCTACGGCGACTGCTAGATCTTCGATGACGGGCTCGAGCACGCTGTCCCCGGCGCGCTCGGCGAGCGTAACGGCGATATCAACAGTTATCTTCTTGCGGTCCCAGACGAGGACGGCTTCAGCATTATCCGGATTTGCAGCGATCCACGGCACGTCGGCTGCTACTGAGGAGATTGCTTCGGCCAGTGCAGCGCCAGGGTCGCCTGGCTGGGTGAAGGCCAGGACTTGGGCTATCACGGCGGCCAGTGAAGTACGAACAATTGCGTCAGAGTCTGCGATTGCTGGCACGAGACGATCGACAAGGACCTCAGTGGCGAGAGAGGCCAGTTCCTGTGAAGGCGGGTGGTCGAGATTGTCGGGAAGGAAAGTGGCCCACCTTGCCCAATGGAGTTGCGGGGGTCGGAGCATGCCGAGTAGCGCGTGTCGCGCGCGCCGGTCCGGTGAGGTCATGGTGGCGATGAGGGAGTCAGCGTGGTCCAACACCCAGGAACGGACAGGTCGGCAGGACGACCCCGATTGGGCTGAAACCAGCACCGCTGACAGGAGTTCTTCATGCCCCGGTCGTGACCGCACCGCCGCAATGAGCGCCTCGATCCGAGCCACACCCTCACCTGTAGGCTCGGACTCTGCCGAAGTGCCGCCAGGGGGCGCCGCCGAGACGGGTTTGGCAGCGTCCGAGCTTTCCGTGGAGGGTAGTTCTAGACGTTTGACCGCTGCCAGCACCCTCGATGCAGCTCCTTTCCACAAGGACACGGCGCTGCCTAATGGAAGAGTGGTCACCGCGGCTCTCAGGGGTTCGGGGCGCTGTTCGAATACCTCCGCGAACATCGCGGACAGGGCTTCGGAATCGTTCTGGTCAAGGTAAGGAAACAGCAGTGCCAGCCGCCCGAGGATGTCGTCCGGTATCTCCGCGGAGTTGAGGTCATCGAGTGCCGTGGCAACCACACCGGTCTGGCCGGCCCAACATGCGGCGAGCAGAGCACCGGGCAGTGACGAGGGACTCAATTCTCGGTTCGTGTTTGCGGCGATCAGGGAGGGGGTTGCCTCGCGAACGACGATGTCCCGACTCGAATCGTCACCGTCGTCGATACGTTCGATGAGGCGGCAGGCTGCCTCGTAGGCAAATCTGCGACCGGGCCCGTAGCTGTTGTCACCTTCGGTGACCAGGAGGGGCACAGCGATCGCCAAGGTGCGCGAGTTCTGCCCGGTGAATGCTTCGACCACTTCATCAGGGGCGGTGTCGGTGGCGAAGTCGATGATGTCGCCGAGTCGAGGATCTCCGAGGCTGTCCCCGCTACCAGCGCTTTGCAGATACAGCAGGTCGGGGCGAGGGTCGGCGAGGCCAGCAGCTCGTACCTTCGACAGGTACATGCTCAGATGATGACGCAGCGTGCGGTCTGCGTCTCGGAGCTTGTGCATGCCGCTGGCTGTGTCATCGTCGGAGAGAAGCGCACCGGCCGGTGTCTCGGATTTATCCTGGCCGATGGCATCGTTGTCGTCGTCGATTCGGTTCGGCTCATCGTTGGCTGGGTTGGAGAAGCGTTGTATCAGTGCTTTTACTTCGTCTGCTTCGGTGCGCTCTTCGCCTCGCAGATAGACCAGTAAGCGCGGGACGCGGCGTAGTTCGTCGGCCACTGCGGGAAATTCTGTTTGTAAAACGGTGAGCACCGCAAGCTCGTGGGCGCGGTCGAGCCAGGCGATTCCTCGGGCCTCGGCGATGCGGGCGTTGGTTGCGAAGTTGTTGAGGAGAATCTTGATCCGGCGTGGGCTACGGACATGAACGGGAACCAGCGCGAAGATTGTCTGTTCGAAAGTGTCGGATCCGCGGTCGCGCAGCTGTTTCCAGAGGCCGTGTTGCTCACGGACCAGGTTGTGTGCGAATTGGGTCAGTGCACGTGACCGCAGGGGTGGTAGAGCGATCTGATGTTGGAATATTTTGTCGAGGAACGCTCCGGGGGTGGCGTAGTACGGCTCTTCCTCCCGTACCGGTTTGGCCTGGGGGACCTTACGGAGTGATTGTGCGATCACTTCACGATCTGCGGCCACGATGAACGTGCAGCCGTCCTGGTCCAGAAAGGTCTTGAGGTCGATGAGTGTTGCAACCACGTCATCAGGTGCGCAGCGGTCCAGTTCATCGATGAAGACGACGAGCCGGGTTACGCGGCCCGAACGGACCCTTCCGACCAGTTTGTGAAAGCGCGTGGCGAACTGATCGGCGCCGACGGGCGCCGGCCGCTTTGTGGTTACCACTGCACCTTGCAACACCTGTGGGCCGACGAGAACAGCGACGAGCGATAGGCCGAACACGGTCCCAGCCTGGGGAATCAGTGATTTGACGGCGTCGATGTAAGCGCTTCGCCCTACGAGAACGGAGACGAGTAAAAGGACCGTCAGCCAGACCACTGCAATGCCAAGGGCCACTGCGAGTCCGGTCCATAACGACTTCTGGTTGGTTTTGAGCCAGCCGACAACGTCGAGTCGTGCTTTGCTCTGCTCGTGCTCGAGGCCCGCTGAAAAGTCACGATCTTTGCCCTGACCGAGATCATTGGCCACGCTATAGATGAAATTTCGTTTGAGGTCTTGACCGCCGTACTTCCATGCGTCGTATCGGGCTACTTTGACCTCTCCGTGAGCGATGTCATCGAGGTGTTTGGTGATCATGCTGTAGATGCTGGATTTGCCCGATCCCCAGGCTCCGAACAACGCGATATTGGCCGGGGTCTGTGCGGTAAGGGCGATCTCGGCCACGCTACGGGCGATCGCATCGTGTTCGAGCAGGTCCTCGTCGCCAGGACTGAGGCGGTTGTCAGGGATAAGGTCTCCGTCGCGGATCAACCCGCGCTTGTGACCTGATGTCCGATGGCCCATTTCACGACTCCTTACCTACGATGGGTCGAATCGTAGAGGTCATACCTGACACGCCTCGACGCGTTTCCGCACTTCCGCAGTCATGGCTGTACCGAATCCATGTGAGGTGAAGTCGTGTAGGCGTCCGAGTTCGCGCAGTTGCGCAAGGTGGGGTAAGGGTCCACGAGGTCCGGCAACCTTGAGCGGCTCTTCAACTTTGCAGACCAGTTTCGCGTGTCAGATCCTCGCGGTGAGCGGGACGGATCTCGGTGGTGGGAGGGTATACGCGGAGTTCGTGCCCGCGAGGGCGCCCCGGGCGCTGCACGCGCAGGACCGAGGACCCATGGAGGTGGCTTTCGTGCACATAGGTCGCGTTGCAATCGAATACGCGGGATTCGTGGGCAACGGTTGCGAAGTAACGTGTGTATCCGCAGTGCCCTGTCGTGGATGTCGCACCAGGGGGGATCGGATTGGCGTACGGATGTCGTCGACAGCCCGCCTCAAGAACGGCCGACGACGTGGTCAGGTGGTTCGATTCGCGAATTCGTGTAATTCGATGGGGCCCCTGTGTGGCGGGCGGTGTTCGTGACGTGCTGATAAGCATGGACGATGGTCGAGACCACCAGGTAGTACCCGGTAGCGTCGGTGATGGTGAGTAGGCGTTCGAGGACTCGGTCTAGCTGCCGTCGCTGGCCAGGCGTCGATGCCAGGTCCAGATCGTCTGCCACGGCCCGAACACCGCGGGCACGTCGCGCCAGGCGATGCCGCGTAGATAGCGGTAGATGATTCCCTCGATCATCGCAGTGGCATCGGAGAACGGGCTGCTACGGGCCGGTTTGGACGCTGTCTGAACTGCTGCTTTTCGGGGCGCTCGGACAGTTTGAGCGTCCCGGCCTTGTGGGAGCTTGTGGCGGTAGCCACGAGCTGAGTGGTGCTTGCCTACAACGTGAAGTTCGTCCGAGGGTCGGGTCCTGCACGATTGTCGACGGGCGGGTATGGATCGGTGTACCTGGCCGAGCCGGCTCGCTGGCAGTGCGTGATGGCCCGCCGCCGACCCGTGTGATGGCTCCGGTAAGCGATTGGGTAAATCGCCTCTGAGCTGGGCAGGCGACACGTCTCGGTGTGGGCAGGTCTTGTCTGGATGTCGGTGTCGGCAGGGTCTGTTACGGCTGAGGCGGGGGGAGCGATGTCCTGTTGACCGTTATGTGTCCGGTGGATCGGGGGCGGGCCGGATAGGGGAAAGTATGGATTTCAGCAGGGACGATAATGCGCCGTCGCTGTGGCGGACGAACCGCCGCAAGAGTGTCGACGAGCGCATTCTCAAGTTCCAGGATGTGGTGATTCTCGGGCCGGCCGCGCGCGGTACGGGGCTGCGTGCGATGCGGGGATCGGCGCGGCAGTGACTTTCGTCGGGTTGTGCTGGGCGGCATTAGGGATGCTCTCTGTCATCCTGACCGCGTCAGGCGGGTACGAATCGGAATCGGCCATGTGGGAGGCCACCTTCATCTTGACCTCTGGCGCAACGGTATTCGTAGCAGGTTGTCAGGTCTTGGGCTTCGCGCGTAGGGGTGCGGTTAGGCATGGTGCGGTGACGCGGGAGACGTTGACTGCTGCGCCGCAGGAGTTCGCCGGTGCTTTTCCGTCGGGCGGTCAACGCGGCCGACACCATCGGTGAATCTCTCGCGTACCGGCAGGGGTGGCTGCCCGACGTGGATTTGGATGCGGCGTTGTGGGATCTGGCTCGGCATCTCGAGATCGGCACGCGGCTGCACCATGTGCTCGGCGGTGCACCGGTGGGTTGGAGTACCGCGAGCAGGTCGAGCGGGCTCGCGCTGCTCTGGACGGGTGCTTGGAGCATCTGCGGGCCGGGGCGGACCGTCTGACTGCTCTGGTGGGTCGGGTCGAGGCGCTGGACATGGAGTTGACCGCGCCTGTGCGTCGCGCCGAGCTCGAGGAGTTGCGCGCGCTGCGTACGCGCCGCGATGCCGAGCAGATGGGTCGGCTCTCTGCTGCTACGGCGGACGTCGAATCCATCGATCCGGCGTTCGGTGACGTCGCAGACGTGGTGACCGGGGTGCTCGATGCGTACGAGGAATTATCGAAAATGGGTTCTGAACTGCATAGATGACACGTCCCGCTGGGAGTCCGACTGTGGAGCGGTCGATGCCGGGTGTGGGACGGATTTCCTGCACCCGGCTTTATGTATTCCACGCGCCTGAGAGGCGCCTTGGGCTGTGGTGATGACACGTCCCGGGCGACCGCGTGCGGATTCTCGACAGCCAAGGGTTACAAGCAATATCTGTTTAGTTGACGGTTTCCGGGGGCTAACGTGACGCGCCCCCATCGGGCGCTCTACCGGCGTTCTGGGGTGATGTTCGGGCTGGTTTTCGGTCGTGAGTTGCGGTCGGTTATGAGTACGGTGCTTTTCGGCGCGCAGAGGTGGGGCGTGCCCTTGCTTCATGTTCGCGATCGAACCGGCAAGATCGGCGTGGTGCACATGAAGCGGACGATGCTCGGGGTGGGGACTGTAGTTCTGTTGGTTGCCGGGGGGTGCCTTGCGAGCCGTGATGACTCGCCGAAGGTCGATCTGAGCACGCAACCGGTTGTCGAGGGATCGGTCATGCGGGTGATCCCGCCGGCTACAGCGGGCGTGCCCGCTGCCATCTCCGTTGATACCGGCACCGATGCTCCCTTCGAAGTAGTTCTCGCGTACTCGGTGCCAGTCTGGTGTGGCGACATGGTCGAGGCATACGCCGATGAGCTCGACTCTCTTCTTCCTGAGGGCACGCTCGTCACCATCGAGAGACCGGCCATCGCAGAGGGCGCGGCGTTCGGACGGCTGCATCAAATGGTCGGGGAATCGGACAGGTCTGCGTACGGCGTCGATACGGTTGTGCTCGGTGAGGACACGGCTGCGTGGGAGGTGGACGGGGCCGTGGAGCGGGAGGATGCCGTCGTGTACGCAGCCATGCACGGCATGGAGGGTCATCCGTCCACGGAGATCACCAGCGTGAACGAGTTGTTGATCGGCTGGGGTTCCGCGACGCTCTATCCGCCCCTCGATCATTCCGAAGCTGCGGCACCGATCGAGGAGCAGCTGAGCACTCCGGAGTTCGCCTCCGTTCCCGCTGGGTACCTCTCGTCGTTCGCGGAGGCGGAGATGGCTGCATGGAACACCAGAGCCGGCGCCTCCGGGGTCTGTCGCGCCGATGAAGAGCGCCGCGCGCAGGAGGAAGCGGAGCGTATTCGTGTGCTCGAGAAGCGGTATGGCCCGGACCGTCTGCCCAACACCGAGGATGACCCGAATCACGACATCTATCTCGACGTGCCGAACGTCGATGCGCCGGATGCCGATTTGCCGAACGTTGGCGGTTTTCTGTGCAGGCGGACGCGTTGGTGTTGAGAAATGGCGGGGTGTTCGTCAGCACGATCGCCGGGGCATGCGGGTCACAGTTTCCACAGAGCCAGCACCGCGGCGCGCAGGCTCGCGGAGATGATGCGGTGATCGCGGTGCAAGCGCTGGTTCGAGTGACCGCGGTCGGTGAGGATGCGCGCGGCGTCCGGTATGGCGATGGGGTCGAGGTCGGCGCGGGCGCGTAACCGGTAGGCGAGGGCGTGGTGGGTGTGGGGAATGCGGTGCGGGCCGGTATCGACGACGGCCGGCGGGTCCAGCCGGGTGTCGTCGTCGCTGATCCGGATCACGACGTCGCCGGGCTGGAGGCGGGTGCGACGGTCGGGACCAGGGGTGTCTTCGCGGACCCAGTGGGTTCGGTAGCGCGGGTCCGGCCCGCCCCTGCCGGGCGCAGGTGGCGTCGAGCTGGTCTCGTTGTCTTCGGTGGGGGTGTAGTCGCCGAGGTGTCGCAGGAACATCCGGCGTACGGGTGTGGGCAGGAAGTCGTGCTTGAGACGCGCGCGGCTGCCGATCCCTGCGAGGGGTACGACGCGCCCGAGCTGCCAGATGACGAGGGCGCTGTCGAGGAACCCCTCGTCGACCACGGTGGTGTCGTCGAGGTGGTCGAGGAACGCGTGAGCCGCGGTGATGGCGTTGGGATCGTCGGTGATCAGCGGGGTTTCGTCGGCGAGGGTGGAGCTGTGGGAGGCGCTGGCGGGGCCGACGATCACCTTCTCTGCGGTGACGATCAGACCGGTGTGCAGGTTCGCAGTCGACAGCACCTGCACCCCGGCCTCGAGGAAGTGGGCGAGGGCGGTGGGGGAGGTGGCGTGTGCGCGGACGGCCGCGCGGGCGGCGTTGACGATCAACTGGTCCCCGGCGCGCAGCGGCAGCAACTCGGGGGCGGTGGTGTCGAGGTAGGCGATGGCCACGCGGCGGGGCCCGCAGCCACGTAGGGCCGCTGTGATGGCCGGCCAGGGGTGAGGTGCGTGCAGGGGCGTGCCCATGGTCGGCACGGTAGCGAAGAACGACGTCGTTCACGATGCAGATGACCCCATGTGTGTCCTGCCGGCACCCGGAGGTGTCGTGGTGGACCGCGACCGGTGTGCTGGGCGCGGGTCGGGTCTGCGGTTGCAGGTGGCGTCCACCGGCCACGGGGCGTCGGCACGGACGCGGGGAGTCCCGTCGGGGGATCCGTTCTTGCAGATCGAAAATCGTTCCTGCGGTGATGGTTCTTGCGATACTGGTGGAGCCGGGGTGTCCTGCCGGCAGGGGGCTCGGACAGGACACTTTGGTGCCGGCGGACTGTGCGGTGTGGTGGACGGGGTGGAGCTGCCGGTGCTGTGGGTGCCCGGCGGGGATCTGGTCGGTCCTGTTGGTGTGATGTGTGACCGGTAGTGAAGGTGGGTATGTGGGGGTGGCGGTCGTACTCGCATCCCCCTGCCGAGTACGGCCGCCCCCTTTTCTTTTGTTCGATCGGTCCGGCCTCCCTGGTGGTGGGACGGGCCGTGGCGCGCGAGGCTGTCCCGACGGGCTCCCCCCATCCGGGTGGGAGTGTGTGCCGTGTCGTTCATGCCATCGTCACGCCGGCGCGCGGGAGTCGTGCCCGGTGGGCGGCGGCGAATCTGCGGCCGGTCAGCGTTCTTGGGTCATGTGAGTGCCGTGGCTTCGCGTCCGGCGAGGGCGGATTCGACGAGATTGCTTTTCGGCAGCGAGGCGCCGGACCGCAGAGCCTCGACCCACTGCGCCGTCGTGGTGACCGCGGCGAAGTTCGACTGCAGCAATACCATCAACGTGGTGTGCACGGATCGGGCGTCGACCTGCCCGGCCTCGTTCGCCAGATGAATCGCGCCGGTGGCATCGGAGAGCACCTCGGCGGTAAATCCCAGCGCTTCGGCCTCTACGACGGTTCCGAGATCGCAGTTGTTGGTCATATACCCGACGATCGTGACGGTGTCGACGCCGCGGGCACGCAGCCACTCGGCCAGATCGGTGTCGGCGAACACACTCGCGTACTGCTTGTGCACCCGCTTGACGGCCGGATCCAGGCGCCGCTCGATCTCGGGGTGCAACGCCCACCCGGTCGAACCCTCGATGAAGACCGGGGCGCCGTCGGGCATACGGTGCTGCACGACGGCAACCGGAATACCTTCAGCCACAGCGGCATCGATCGCAGCGCTGATGTTGGTCAGTGATTCCTGCCGGGGTGGGTACTGGATCTGCAGGGGTCCGTCGAAGTACTCCTGCTGGACGTCGACGACGATCAGGGCGCGGCGCGATGCGGTCACGGTTGTTCTCCTCAGGTTCGAACACGGGGGTGCGGGTGCCGATGCGGCATCCCGTTCGATTGTTCCGAAGGGGTTACCCTGACCGTGAGCGGCACGTATGCATACTTTCGATGAGATCGGGCCAAAGGGAGAATGGGATGCGGATCGCGGTCTACGCCTTCGACGGCATCACCATGTTCCACCTGGCGGCGCCGCTGATGGTGTTCGGGGAGATCGGCCGTCTCGACCTTGCCCCCGAATGGCAGACCCGTCTGTGGTCCGATCACGCCGGGTCGATCCGCACCGCCGAGGGTTATCCGATCGGCGAGATTGCCGGACCGGACATCGCCGACTGGGCCGATATCGTCATCGTCCCCGCCTGGCCGCAACCCCCGACACCCGTCGGTTCCGTGCTGAAGGATCGGCTGCGCCGAGCCCACACCCGCGGCGCGGTGGTCGCCGGATTGTGCCTGGGCGCGTTCGCCGTTGCCGAGACCGGGCTGCTCGACGGCCGCGCCGCCGTCACCCACTGGGAGGCCATGCCGCTGCTCGCAGAGCGCTACCCGAGCAGCGGGGTCGATTCCTCGGTGCTCTACATCGATCACGACGACGTAATCACCTCGGCAGGGACCGCATCGGCGATCGACGCCTGCCTGCACCTGGTGCGCAAGCACCTCGGTTCGGCCGCCGCCATCCGGATCGCCCGCCAGCTCGTGGTGGCCCCGCACCGAGAAGGCGGCCAAGCCCAGTACATCGAACGTCCCCTGGCGCGGCCGGCCACCGACCCCGCCATCGCGGAGGTACTCGACTGGGCTCTGGCCCGGCTCGACGAACCGTTGACGATCGACCGCCTCGCCGAACACGCCACGATGAGCCGCCGCAGCTTCGTCCGCCACTTCCAGCAGGCCACGGGCACCACCCCGGCACGGTGGGTGCTCGAACAACGCCTGCACGAGGCCCGCGTGCTGCTCGAAACCACCGACTGGAACATCGACACCATCGCCTCCGCGTGCGGCTTCACCAGTCCTGTCACCTTCCGGCAGAACTTTGGATCGGCGTTCGCGACCACACCGACCGCCTACCGGCGACAATTCGCATCCCCTCACCGCCCAGCCTCGACACGCGGCACGACGTGACGTGACAGCAGATATGCGCGGAGGGTGAGGAGGGGATCGGCGAATTCCGCCGGCCCTGAAGGTGATGGACTCTGATGCTTGTGGCGATCCGCGGTGTTGCGCACACCGGTACGACGAGGACCCCCTGCTGCACGCGAAGCCCAGCCCGGTGACTTGAAAGGACTTGAATCGTCCCTGGTTTCATTGAGGGTGAGCCAGATATCCCGGAAGGATCACCCCAGACTCGCCATGGCGAACTACAAATACCCTCAGGAACTCCGCGAGCGAGCGACCCGACTCGCCGTCGAAGCCCGCCGCGACCCCGACACCCGCACCGGCGCCATCAACCGGATCGCCGAGCAGACCGGCGTCCACAAGGAGGCCCTGCGGACCTGGGTACGCAAAGCCGAAGACGCCGAACTCCCGGCCGAGCCCGTCGACGCCGAAGCGCGCATCCGCCGCCTAGAGAAGGAAAACCGTGAACTGCGGCAGTCGATGGAAATATTACGTTCTGCCACAGCTTTTTTCGCGAAGGCGGAGTTCGACCGCCGACTGAAGTGATCGTCGCGTTCATCGACGAACACAAACACCGCTGGGGGATCGAACCGATCTGTCGCGTTCTGTCGGAGAACACTGAGGTCAAGATCGCCCCGGGCACCTACTACGCCTTCATCGGTCGAGAACCCAGCGCCCGTGCACGCCGCGACGCCGTCCTCAAAGAACACATCATGCGCATCCACACCCACCCACGGATGCGGGTCTACGGAATCCGCAAGATCCACGCCCAACTGAACCGGGAGGGCCATGAGGTGGCCCGCTGCACCATCGAGCGGCTCTGCCGCGAACTCGGTGTCCGCGGCACCGTGCGCGGAAAATGGCCGCGCACGACGAAGCCGGCACCGGAAACCGATCGGCCTGGCGACCTCGTCGAACGAGACTTCACGGCCACTGCGCCGAACCAGCTGTGGGCGGCCGATCTGACGTATGTGCGGACGCAGTCCGGGTGGGTCTATGTCGCGTTCGTCCTGGATGCGTTTTCCCGCATGATTGTTGGTTGGCAGACCTCGACGCGGATGTACACCGACCTGGCTCTCGACGCGTTGAAGATGGGCCTGTGGGCACGACGACGCGCAGGCCGCGACGTCACCGGATTGGTCCATCACAGCGACCGTGGCGTGCAGTACCGAGCGCTGCGCTACGCCCAGACCCTGGATCAGGCCGCGGCGGTCGCCTCCGTCGGATCGAAGGCGACTCCTATGACTGCGAGCATCCTGGACATGTCATCGTCTGGGGTCTGACCTTTCATACGATCGGCCCTGCGGGTGCCTTTGCGTTGACGTGTCGGCCCCAGACGGTGACACCCGATCCGAGCTGCTGACCGGGTGAGCAGTGACCTGATAAGAGCCTGACTCGACCAGGGTCTCATCGCAGTCCTGTCCGCCCACTCCGGCCAGCGCAGCTGTGGATCGGACCGCTCGGAACGCGAAGGAGACCCACAGCCATGTCCAGCATGCAACTTCGCCGCGACGATGTCATCGTCGGCGTCGACACCCACAAGAACACCCACGTCGCAGTCGCTCTCGACGGATTCGGCGGCCGCCTTGCGGAACTGACCGTTCCCGCCACCGCCACCGGTTTCGAGCAGATGCTCGAGTTCTGCCTCGCTCTGGTCGGTCCCACCGGACAGTTGATCGGTTTCGGAATCGAGGGCACCGGATCCTATGGTGTCGGACTTACCCGCTTCCTCCGGCGCCGCGGCCACCAGGTCCACGAAATCGCCCGGCCGGCACGAGCGGCGCAGCGACGGCTGGCAGGCAAGAACGACACGATCGATGCGGAACACGCTGCCCGCCAACTCCTGGCCGGACACGGCCTGGCGACACCGAAAACCGCCGATGGCACCGTCGAGATGATCCGACTGATCAAAATCGCATACGACGGTGTCGTCCAAGCCCGCACCACCACGATGATCACGCTCAAGGCCACCCTGGCCACCGCCGGCGAGGACCTGCGCTCGACACTCGAAAAGCTCACCGACCACCAACTCGTCGTCGCCTGTGCCGCACTCGATACCCCTGCACCGCGGCCGCCGGTCCGCCGCGGTGCTCCTGCGGTGGTCGTCCCGACCGATCCCGAGGCGGCGAGCCGGCACGTCCTCGCCGTCATGGCACAGCGGTGGCTGGTCCTGCACGAGGAAGCCAAGGCGCATGCTGCGTCACTGAAAGCGTTGACCGCTGCAGCAGCACCACGACTCGTCGAGGCGGTCGGGATCGGCTACGACACTGCAGCACAGATGCTGATCACCGTGGGAGACAACCCCGGCCGGATCAAGTCCGAAGCCGCCTTCGCCAAGATGTGCGGTGCCTGCCCGATTCCCGCCGGGTCCGGGATGACCAACAACCGGCATCGCCTCTACCGCGGCGGTAACCGGCAGGCCAACGCCGCGCGCTATCGCGTGGT
The DNA here is from genome assembly GCF_053345925.1 of Rhodococcus sp. C26F. Lineage (NCBI taxonomy): Bacteria > Bacillati > Actinomycetota > Actinomycetes > Mycobacteriales > Nocardiaceae > Rhodococcus > Rhodococcus sp. C26F. The sequence continues at coordinate 7,756 of NZ_JBKFBA010000052.1, read as the reverse complement.
GATTGTGCGGATGCGCTGGCACCAACCCACCATCGACTACGTCACCCGGCGAACCTCCGAAGGCCTGTCCAAACGCGAGATCATTCGCTGCCTCAAACGCTATCTCGCTCGCGAAATCTTCCACCTACTCCCCGGCACCGAGGGTGAACAAGCCTCAAGCCATGAAGTGCTCATCGCCTGAGAGCGACTTGACGATCTATAGGAGAATCAACGCGATGGCGGAGGCGCTGAACTCGCTGTACAAGGCCGAGTTGATCTTCCTTGACGGTCCCTGGGCCGGTCGTGAGGACGTCGAGGCCGCTACGGCGCAGTGGGTGCATTGGTTCAATACCGAACGGGTCCATGGCATGCTCGACTATCGGACTCCGGCCGAGGTCGAGACCGCCCACTACGCACAACCGCCGGCCGCTTCTGCGGCCTGAGAACTGAACACACGCTCAGCCTCAACAAAACTCGGGACTTGACAACTCTCAATGATCCTGTCAAGCCGCAATTGCGGTGACCGGCACGTTCGGTTGCCAGGTGCGGTTGTCGTGGAGGAGAGCGTAGAGAACGTCCACGTGCCGCCGAGTCAGGCAGATCGTGGCTCGGACGGGGAGTTGCGGTCGTGGAGGTACCGGTCGCGCGTCCGGTCACCCAGGATTTGCCCGCTGTTCGATTCGGGTTCGGATCGGGTGGGGATCACTGTGGCATGAACGCCCAGCCAGTCGATCAGGAAATCCACGGCCTCGAACGGGCCGTTCACACTCTCACTCGGGAATTCGCGCAGGTTCCTGCCCCGGAGATTCGGAGGCTCGTTGCCCGGGTGCGCGGCGACTTCGCCGGGCATCCCATCCGAGAATTCGTGCCCTTGTTCGTCGAACGCAGAGTACGTCAGATGCTCAAAGACCGGCACGCCCCCTGACGTCGGCGATGTTGCGCACGGGTACTACGTCCTGCCCCAGCCCTTCTGCGCGGTCGACAGCCCCTGTCGCAGTGACATCACCGGAGTGATCGTCTACCGGGTAGACGGACCTGGGGTGTGCCTCGGGGGAACGGCAACCCTTGGAAGAAGGACGCCGTCCGGGGATGCTCGGATTCTCGGTCCCCGAGCTCCCGCCCCTATATCCCATATGGGCTATAGGGGCGGGAGAATGCGGGTGACGTCTCGGACTCGGGGGATCCGGTGGCGACACCGCGGCACCTGTCTGGTTCCCTGGCCCGATGTCGATCATGGTGAGAACGGCGCCGGCGTCCTGCGTGCGCACTATCGGCGGCAGTCCCCGGCTACTGAGCGCATCGAGCCGATGACACCGCAGATTAGGCGAAGGCGGAGGGACATTTCAGGTAGCCAGCGCAACACCTGCTATCGGTTCGGCCGGTGTGTCACAGGGTGTACGCCAGCGGAGGGTCTGCCGGGGGGCGGATGGTGAGATGACCCTGGGTTTCGGCGACGTCAGCGTTGCTGACCTCGCCGAAATGTGTGCCCTCGGAATAGAAGTCCCGAAGCAGTGAACCATTCCATCAGCCGGTTGGTGTTCCTTTGCGGTGAAAGAGCGCGGATCACGGACGCCGCAGGGTTTCCCACCGACCCCGGACGGTTCGGTGCCGTGTGGTGGGCGAGAGTGGTTCGCGGCTGTCGGGTGCGTACCGCCGGACCACAAACCACTCCCGCACAGTCCATTGTTCCCCCGCTTGGCGTGGCGGCGGTGCCCGGCGAACCGGCTGACCTCCGATGCGAGGGTCGGCCTCTGGTGCGATGGTCGACCACGGGGTGGCTCGCGGAGCACCGGAAGACCTCCGAGGAACGGTGATGATGCTGTTCTTCGGGTAAGCGGTAGCGGAACTCGGTGTTCCGTCGTGTATCCGGCACCCGAGGGATCACTGTCATGGGCGCTGCAGTGAGCATGCTCGAGAACCATCCGCAGGATTGTCGGCCGCATCTCACGCCACCGTGTGTCGGCTGCCTGCATCGAGGCGGCTACCGCTCGGCGGGCACGTGCATTGTCTGCGCCGACCTGCGCGCGGCGACCGCCCGGAACCTCTCGCCCCGGAATGGCGACAAGGTGACGGTCACGACGATGCCGAGGACCGGCGCGCACCGCCTGCCAGGTGGGGATGCGTTCCGGCACGGTTGCATCTCGAGCATTGCGGGATCGACGCCGAGACGCGCCGCTGCGGCAAGTATGCCGGCCCGGATCTGCTCGCCGCTCGCAGCGGCCCACGTACCCACGTACGGCATCCCCGCGGCAACGGCTCTCCGCTGCGCGGTTCGGCGACGGCGATCGGTGGATGCGGCCTCGCGGTCGACGGCGATCCGGTGCTGCGGGATGGCATCATCGATGCTGACCCCTGATTCCCCCGCGTCCTTCACCCAGCAGAAAGCGTGATGGCACATGGACTATCGCAGCACCGACGCATCCGACCGTCGCCGTGACCCGCGCGATCCTCGGCGCCGACCGGACCCCACGGCGGAGCAGCCCGCGCCCGGGCCGAACATGACGGACGCGATCCACCGCCGGCTGTTTTCCGACTACACATCCACTGCCGGACCGCGCTGACCGGTATGCGTGCGGCACGGACCTCGGCGATCAACTCGTCGGACAGTGCCCACATCCCCGTTGCCGGTCAGGACGGGAGTGTCTCTAACTACGGTGGATCCGCCTTGACATCAGCCCGATACCACCCGGTGTGACGCGGCCGTCGAAGGGCATCGCGAAGACGTTCGATGCGAGCTTCCACTTGATCGCCCGGCGTGTGCTCCCTTGGCGCTGGGGTCCAGTGTCCGGGTGGTACGGGAGAGGCATGTGAGGGCGGTTTGCAGCACGCATCGATGCACAGCAGGTGGGTGCGGCACCCCCGCGGTCGGGAAAGAAGGGTCGGGCTCGACACTTCGGTTATTCGACGCCGCGGGTACGGCGTCGCCCCAGGCCGTAGGGACATCGAGCTGCTGGTCGCCGCCGGAACACTCTTGAGGCGAGACATCCGACAGCAGGCCGGACCGGCAGAACAGCCCGTCCGGCCCTCTCGCATCATTCGGAACCGGGTCGGTCGGTCTGGGAAGACGTGGTTGTGCCGGTACGCGCCACCAACTATTGTGCGGGACGCCCAACTATAGTGGTGATGTGGGAGGTGAGGCGCAAGCATGGATCTGACTCGGCCGTTCCAGACGGTGACCCCGACCTTGGACGGGGATGTGCTGGCGGTGCTCGCCCGCGCCCCCGAGGTGCCGTTCACGCCGGGCCAGGTGCAGCGGGTGCTCGGCCGGCATTCGGAGGAAGGAATCCGTAAGGTGCTGCGGCGCCTGACCGCACACGGCACCGTCCGCTCGACACGGATCGGCAACGCCTACACCTATCGCCTCGCCGAAGAGCACCTCGCCTACCCCCATGTCCTGGGCCTGGCCCGGTTGTTCGACGAGTTCTTGGAACGACTGGAAGCGGCACTGGGGAAGTGGGCGATCCAGCCGGTCTATGGCGCGGTGTTCGGCTCCGCGGCCCGCGGGACGATGACCGTGCACAGCGACATCGACCTGCTTCTGGTCCGACCCGACGACGCCGCCGAGGACATCTGGGACGAACAAGTATCCGACCTGCTCACCGCGGTGAACAGGTGGACCGGCAACGACGTGCGAGACCTGCAGTTCACCGCCGCGCAGATCAAGCAATCAGGCAGGGACGAACCGGTGTTGACAGATGTTCTTCGAGAAGGTCTGACGGTGGCCGGTTCCCCACGCGAGTTCACGCGCCTGCTGCGCGGGCAGGGATAGGGCGATGGCGCGCACGAGAAACTGCGATCAGGCGGTGCGGCACGGACGCATGCGCAAGGCCGAGGAGTTCTTCGAACTGGCGGAGGTGGGGGACTATGCCACCGGGGACGGCACGGTCAGCGACGCGGTGGTCACGTCGTGGGTGCTCGCGGGTATCGCCGCGTCGGATGTGTTGTGCTGCGCACGGCTCGGTGTGCACGCCCAAGGTGAGAACCACACCGAGGCGGTGGAGCTTCTCCGCTCGGTGGATCCGACGCTGGCCAAACACCTGCAGGTTCTGCTCCGCCTGAAAACCCGATCCAGCTACACCCACACCCCCACCGGCCGGGACGATGCCACCCGTGCGCACCGCGCGGCGCATGCCTTGATGGAAGCGGCACGGCGCGCGAATACGTAGAGATGGAGGGATCTACTCGTCGATGACCCGGTTCGTGGGTGAGTGGAAGTGTTCGCTGCGTCTACAGTCCAGGCAGGGCCAGGTGGCCCCATAGTCGTCGCTCGAGGCCGAAGACCTCAGCGGTGCACGTGGCTCGGCGCCTCGTTTTCGAGCGTCGCCGACAGCGCTTTCAGGTGTTCGACTGGGGCAAGCATGCTCGGGGTGTCGGCCACAGCGTTGGTCCGACAGCCCCATCCTCACGAGGGCGGGACATCGCCTGCGTGCCGAGTCGGTCTTCGTTCCCTCGGCGAAGGCGACAGCCTGGACCGGGGTGCGTTCTCTGAGACGATATGCGACCGAGGCTTGCGCAGCAGCTGGCGCGGCACTCGGAGGTGAGGAGCGTGTTGTGGTGCGAACAGGGTGTCGGTCCTTAAATGGCTGGGACTGGTCCAAAGAAGTGAAATGCCTTGTATAAAAGGAGAGTGGCGAATTTAGAATATGTTGGTACGTGGTGGGACGCGAGTAGGCCTGAGCAGCGGGTAGGAGGGATTCTGACGATTGACTACGCGGAGAACTCCACGCTTAGACTGGCGGGTGAGCTGAAATTCGACTACTCGATCTATTCGAAAAGGCAAATTCCCGTGATTCATGGCGAGGCCAGCGGGAATCGTGTCACCTTATTTGTTTCGTCGATATCAAATGGAACCAATTACGCAGGTCCGGTGATGACAGCGGATGTCAGTCTAAGGCCGTACGCGGTGGTAGTGGGTCGGCACATGTCGGATTTCAACGATTCATTATTTACCAGCATAACAATCGAGATCGATAATATGACCACCTGGTCAAATTTTGAAACTGCAACCACTCGATTTGAGACGGGCAAAAGTTATTCGACGGGAATCGATTTTCCGCCACCTGCGTCTGCATCAGTCAATGTCGGTGAATTTACGGTCACCCTACAGCAGGTGCGTCAATTCAATAATATTACGACGGTTAGCTATCTCGACCGAGAAAAAATGACCATCGATTTTATTACCGTGGCAGAGGTGGCCGCAGCAAACGAGAGAGGAATTGAAGCCTTTGATGACGTTGTTCATGCCCTTCAGGAACTATTGATACTAGCCTCGGGATACCCGTGTCGGATGCGGTCTCGAAAGGCGGCATCGTCGCACAGTGACGAGGAGGAGTGCGTTATATACGTGGGTCAGTCTTTGAGTCCAAAAGAGAACGAGAGTATCGATCAGTTTCGGTTCCAGTTTACCCTGGCGCATGCCGACTTTCCCTCGGTGTTCCAGAGATGGATGGACGTTAGAAAGACCGCCGAGCTGGGAGTTACCGTGCTTTTAGGGCTTGATCTCGTACCTCAGGGGTATTACGAAAGTAGGCTTTTCAGCGCGGCATCTGCAATTGAGTCAATTCACCGCGGCCTTTTTCCTGCCACGGCGAAATCCAAGAACTGGACATATCGTAGGCGTGCAGTCGCTCTGGCTAAGATTCCCGACCACGAAGCGGTTGAGAAACTTCTGACTGACAGTGAACAATGGGTCAAATGGATTTGTGACGCACGTAACGCGTTCGCTCATCTCGACTACGGAAAATTTGAAGGGATACCTGAGGATGCCAAGTTTCAACTTTGCTACGTGACGGAAGCACTACTCCAGCTGGTATTGCTGGAGAAGATCGGAATCCCTCCCGAGAGGCAGCGAAGAATTGTGCAAGTTAAACATGCCCGTCGCGCTGCCGTATTCGGAAAGTGTATTCCAAGGAAAAGTTAGCTATTGAGAATTAATCTGGAAGTACTGTGGAGAGAAACCAACTTCAACTTTTCGCGACGCCAGGAGTTCCTGGTTGGAACCATGCACGCACACCCCACCGCGGGTGCTCACCCGGTCGTTAACAGCTACATGACCAAATGGGGCTCATGCAGGAGATGGGCCGATCGGTACGACTGATTGAGGAATGCGCCGTCGCGAAGGAGTCTCATACCGATGGGCGTAGCTGCGGCGTCGACGAGAAGTTGGCGCCGCAGCCTCGCAAACCAGATGGAAAGTCAGTCGGCGGTGTTGCGGTCGATCCATGATCGAAGGGCATCTTCAAGTGCCTCATCCACGGATATCCCGCTCAGCCCAGCCACAGTCCTGTCAAACTCCGTGTTGAGAGTCGGCGGAACCTTACCCCGCACAGGCTGGCGATCTGTCTTCTTCGCAGCTGCGACAGGAGCATCTCTGAGCTCGTCGAGGGCCTTCGCGAACTCGTCGAACAACTGCTGGTAGTTCTCGTGGTTGGGGATCATCTGGTCCCCTCGCGCGAACCATTTCAGGATCTTATTACTCGCTGACTTCTGGCATATCCCGCGCCCGTGGCCGAAGTCGTTGCGCATCCGGCCGAGTTCTTGGAAGAACTGTGATCTGATGTCGTCGACCGTGCATCCGTGGGCCGAGGCTAGTTGTTTGCGGAACAAGTCCTCCCATTCGGTGTAAAACGAGACGATCCACTGGCCAGCGAAGCGTTTCAGGACGGGAGCTTTGTCCGCATTCAGATCGCCCCTAACGAACTCGTCCGGGGTTAGGGAGCCCGGGTTTGCTTTTGCAAGGACGGCTGCGAAACTGATCGTCGTCGTCGACTTGTCGGGAACAGGTTTCATCGCCTGCAAATCGAAATGGATTGGGAGTTCGTGACCGGTCGTCACAGAGCGTCCCGCTAGTGCCCGTCGCTCATCGACCAGGCTCATAATGCCCTGGTGCCCGATCCTTGCTACCAGGACCGACAGCTTCAGTTCGAGTTCCATGTCGATGAGAATTTCGTCGACGGTCATCGACGTCCCTTCCTTATCTAGGTCGTTGATCTTCTCTTTCGCTGCTGTGACGGCGTCGTAGTAGACGCTGACTTGTTGGATTCGGTCGTCGGCAGGGTTAAGGGATTGCGCTGCTTGATGAATGGGTTTGATGATTCGGTAAATTTCCGTTCCCGGTGGCGGTGGATCAGACTGCCAGGCGTCGAGTATCGGCTGGGTCAGTCCTCGGATAGCGCCTTCCGCCTGCCTTGGCGCAGCGAAGCGCTCCATTTTCCTTAGCAAAGGCATGCTCATTTGCATCGGTGCCAGCACTTCATCAAGAGTTTTGGTCCAACGTTCCAATGACTGTTCGGTTGCCATCGAAGGAGTAAATCAGACTAGTCGTGGTGCGATTTCGCTCGGACCGATCCTGACCGTCGACGGATGTGGGTATGTGGGTGTCGCAGTGGGCGAGCAGCTGCTCGCGGGTGCAGAGCCAAATGAGGCTATCGCCCTATCGAAGCGCAGCCGTGTCGTGCATCGACAGCCGTCCCGCAACGTCGCCGCCGCACTGCGGACACGGCGTCGCGCCGTGGAAGGGCCCGGCTTCGGCACCGTGCTGGCCGCGACGTTCCTGGCCAACACCGGCGATGATCTGAACGCGTTCGGGACACCCGACCGACTCGCATCCGTCGCCAGAGTGCCCCTGCTCCGCGCGATTCGGGCAGAATCAGCGGCAATCACCACCGGCCACGCCGCTTCAATCGGCAGTTGATGCGCACCTGCTACCTTGCCGCGTTGTCTAGTGCCGCACCCGTGAACCTTTGCCCGTTCTGGCCGACACGCCGACCGGTTGCGG
>NZ_JBKFBA010000051.1:0-25776 GCF_053345925.1 Rhodococcus sp. C26F | reverse complement strand
CCTTCTGCAATTTTCTGCACCGTTTGGGCATGGCCGGCCTGAGGTCGTGATTGGCTGTGTTCGCAGGTGCGTGCTCGACACGCGTCGGCGGAGTGACAAACAGCGCTGGGATCGTGGTCCGAACTGTGCTCGGCTGCCACGCTCCTGGCAGATCAGGAGTCCGTCGGTCGCGGCCGAAATGCTCCTGCTGGACGCGAGCCGCATCGACTCCTTCACCCTGAACGGAGCGTGAGATGGATTCCTGGCATTACTTATTCGTCTTGGCGGCCTGCTTGATCGTGACCGCTCCCCTGGAGTGGGGGGCACGGATCTACCGACAGCCGGCCCGCGTCGTCCGAGCTGTCGCACCGGTGGCTGTCATCTTCCTGGCCTGGGATGTGCTGGCCGTTACTGCCGGGGTCTGGAGCTTCAATCCCCGCTACGTCACACCTCGAGCCAGCATCAGGCCGAGCCAGCCCGACTGCGTCCGAGAAACCTCCTCCCCATTTGAAACGACAGTCGATGGAGCCGAGACAATGAACAATGCTGTCCTTCTCGCCTACGTTCAGCCCACGAGCCCCGCAGATGAGACGGAGTTCAACCGCTGGTACGACGAGGTCCACATCCCCCAGCTGATCGACCGGGTTTTTGGGGTCCACGCGGCCAGGCGCTTCCACTTCGCCGCCGACCAGTTCGAAGGAACCGTCCCCCCTGCCCACGGATACCTCACGCTCTATGAAATTGACGCGAACGACGTCGCCGGGACCATCGCCGAGATCGGCAAGGCGATGACCGACGGCTCGCTGGAGCTGACGACGACGCTGGACGCCGAGACGACGCCCGCGGTGATGCACGTGTACCAGCCAGCCTGAGCGGTATAGCGGACACGGTGAGGGGCCACCCACGCGGTGAGGATGCCCCCTGGGAGTGGACACCCTGACAATGGTTCGTACAAGAACCAGGAGGGGTGCTCACATGGGACGCCAGTCTCACTACCCGGAGCAGTTCCGCCGGGACGCGGTCGCGTTGTATCGCGCGGCCGCCGGTACCCGCACCTACGCGGCAGTGGCTGCGGACCTGGGCATCAGCGGCGAAGCGCTGCGCACCTGGGTCCGCAAGGACAACGCGGCTGGTCGAAGCTCGTCGGACCGCGGAGCCGGCGTCGAAACCCAGCCGAGCTTCCGCAATGTCGTCCAAGTACTCCAGGCACTCGGCGTGCTCGACCGGACCGTCGACGCGATCGACCCCCTGAACAGCGACATCGGACGGCTCCGGGCAGGCAACCTCACCAAGAAGCGCGCCCGATGACCACGATCGAGGCCTTCGTCGACGAAAAAGGCAGCGTCCGGACGGTCGGCCAGGCGCACCTCACCCGAACCCGTGGCCGGATCTCCACGACATTGCTCTACGACCCCCAATACCTCTCGGGCGATGGCATGAGTATCGACCCAGCGCTTCCACTTGTGGCAGGATCGCAACACCACAGCGGCCTCGTGCGAGCCTTCGCCGACAGCGCTCCGGACCGGTGGGGGCGAAACCTGATCGAAAAGGGCGAACGAGCCCCGCGCCCGCGAGGAGAGCAGAACACCGCGCCGCCTGGACGACCTCGACTTCCTGCTCGAAGTCAGCGACGATACCCGCCAGGGCGCACTGCGCTTCAGGCTTGCTGGGGACAGAACGTTCCTCGGAAAACCCTCGACCGTCCCTCAACTGGTGTCGCTACCCGAGCTGCTGCACGCGGCCGATGAGGTCGCCTCCAATGACGATCCTGCACACGCGATCAAGCAACTCCTCGACACAGGCACGAAAGGCCTCGGCGGCGCACGTCCGAAGGCGTCGATTCGACTCGAGGACGGAGCACTGGCAATCGCGAAGTTCCCGCACGGCAGCGACCAATGGGACGTGATGGCATGGGAGGCCACGGCGCTCGATCTGATGGAACGCGCCGGGATCCGCACCCCCCACAGGAGGCTCACCCGCGTAGGAGAACGCAGCGTCCTGATCCTGCGCAGGTTCGATCGCACGAACAAAGGGCACCGCATCGGGTACATCAGCGCAATGACGGCCCTCGGCGCATCCGACGGCGAACACCGCGACTACGCCGACATCGCCGAGGCGATCCGGGACCTCTCCCGTTCCCCCAGGGCGGACCACCACGAGCTTTTCGACCGCGTCGTCGCCAGCGTGGTACTGGGCAACACCGACGACCACCTGCGCAACCACGGCTTTCTCGCAAACCACCGCTCGTGGACCATCAGCCCCGCGTTCGACGTGAACCCGACCCCGGACCCGTGGCGAGCACGGTCGACTTCGATCATGGGAGCCGACACGCATCCCGAAGAAGCCGAAACCCTACTGGCTCTCGCGGAGGACTGCAGCCTGAACGCCGCACAGGCCCGACAGTGCAGTCCTGACCGGCCGGGGCAGCGCGCCATCCCGACGCAAACACCTACGCGCACAACATGGGTAGTCGATTATCAGACCCCATGGCCTACACCCCCGCCACTCGCCACATGCAGCTGCTGAGTATCGAACCGCGGGTGCAGCTCGTGACCGACTCGTTCACCGATCTGCCTGCGATGGTCGCAGGCACCGACCGGATCGTAATGCTCCCGCGCAGACTCGCCGAGCGCGTCCCGGCCGAACTCGGGCTGACTGTGTGGCGCCCGCCCTTCGACGTCGTACCTCTGGTCGAGGGCGCATCGTGGCAACCCTCTCGGAACGCGATGTCGAGCACCGATTTCTGCGCGAGGTTCTCGCCGATGTAGCCGCCACATAGGCGTCCCCATAGACGCTACCTGCGTCACAAACATGTTCGGCTGAGACGCACAACACATATTTTCTCTCAATGATTGAAAGCTCCGTAGCGGGGAGCTCTTCGCGACCGTGATGCTTCTTCGGACTTCCATGGCAGGCGTTCAGTCGCCTCCCCCGTCGTTCGAGGAGATCCGATGAACATCGATCTACGGCACCGCATCGACACCAGTCCGATGAGCCGATTCCAATGGACCGCGGTCGCGGTTTGTGTGCTGCTCAACGTGCTCGACGGTTTCGACGTACTCGTCATGGCCTTCACCTCGCAATCCGTCTCACAGGAGTGGGGCATCTCCGGTTCGGTGCTCGGATTGCTGCTCAGTGCAGGACTGTTCGGCATGGCAATCGGTTCGATCGCCCTGGCACCATGGGCGGATCGAATCGGGCGGCGCACCATGATCCTTGTGTGTCTCACCCTCTCGTCCTCGGGAATGCTGCTGTCGGCACTCGCGCAGAACGCCGGCCAACTGGGAGCCCTACGGGTTCTCACCGGCGTCGGGATCGGCGGAATTCTCGCCAGTAGCAACGTCATTGCGAGCGAATTCGCATCCAGCAAGTTCCGTGGCCTCGCCGTCACCCTGAACTCCACCGGCTACGCAGTCGGTGCGACACTCGGCGGCGTGGTCGCCGTGGTACTGCAGACCACATCCGGCTGGCGGTCGGTGTTCCTCTTCGGCGGACTGTGCACCGCGGCCCTGATACCCGTCGTGTGGTTCCGACTGCCCGAATCACTCGACTTCCTCCTCGCGCGCAGGCCGGCGAACGCCCTGCAACAGATCAACACCCTCGCCGTCCGTACCGGACACGACCCGCTCGACGAGTTGCCGCCAACACCTGTCGACTCCGAAAAATCCCGTGCACGCGGTGTAGGTCCCACAGATCTGCTCACCCCCGCTCATCGCCGCAACACCCTTCTCCTCTGGGGCGCGTTCTTCCTCACGATGTTCGGGTTCTACTTCGTCACCAGCTGGACACCCAAGCTGCTGGTCGAGGCAGGCATGTCAGCGACACAAGGCATCACCGGCGGAGTGCTGCTCAATCTGGGCGGGATCTTCGGCACCGCACTCCTCGGTGTGTTGACCGTCCGGTTCCACATCGGCCGTGTTCTGGTCGGATACATGGCTGCGGCCTCGCTCCTGCTCGTCGCATTCGTGCCCGCAACCGCTACCGTCGCGGTCGGATTCATCCTGGGCGCGGCAATCGGCGTCGTCGTCAACGGCTGCATCGGGGGTCTTTACGCGCTGCCGACCACGCTGTACTCCCCGACCCTTCGCGCCACCGGTATGGGCTGGGGCATCGGCGTCGGACGTATGGGGGCGATCGTGTCCCCCATCGTCGCGGGGGCCCTCCTCGACACCGGATGGACGGCAACCCAGCTGTACCTCCTGGTATCTGTTGCATTTCTTGGTGCAGCGGTGGTCGTCTCCACAGTGCGTATCCGCTCCCGGGATGCCGTGACTACCGTCGAAGGTGAACGCACCACTGCGTGACAGGCACGACAAGAAACAGGAGGATCAGCCGTGGCGCGCGTACACACAGGCGAATCGGTGCTCGCACGCGCTGCCCGGGTGGTCGAAGCGTTCGGTATCGACGACGCGTCACTGACCGTCTCGCAGATCGCTCGCCGAGCAGACCTACATGTGGCGACAGCATCTCGACTGATCGAAGAACTCGTGCGCTGCGGCTGGCTGGAACGGGACGGCCGACAGGTGCGGGTCGGAGTGCGACTCTGGGAGGTCGCCTCACGCTCGTCACCGACGGTGAACCTGCGCGAGGCGGCGCGCCCATTCATGGAGGACCTGCACGCAGTCGTCGACCAACACACCCAACTCGCGGTCCGGGAAGGCACAGAGGTCCTGTTCCTCGAGCGGCTGACAGCACGCGGCGCAGCGGTGAACTTCACACGTATCGCCGGGCGATTACCGATTCACGCGTCCTCCTCGGGACTGGTGTTGCTCGCACACAGCCCCCTCGACGTGCAGGAGCAGGTGATGGGCGCGCCGCTGCAGGTGTTCACCGACCGCACCATCAGCACACCGACGGAGCTACGCGCCGAACTCGCGCGTGTGCGCAGACAGGGATACGCGTTGTGCGCCGGTCACATCCACCCCGACACCACCGGCGTCGCCGTCCCGATCCGCGGCGCACAAGAACAGGTGGTGGCCGCGCTGGCGGTGATCGTCCCCAATAACGACACCGCCTACACGCAGATCCCGGCACTCCAGGCGGCAGCACGAGGCATCTCCCGCGTCATCGGCCGCTCCCCGACCCGGCCCGAGTGACCCACCGCACTCGAATCTCTCTCAACTATCAAAAACCGCCTGGTGTCAGCCGATCGATCCCGGCGATGCTCAATCTCACGACTTTATTGAAGGAGTGCACCGTGTCCGATCCCAACACCGCCGAGTCGGCGCTCCGCGTCATCGCGAAAGAAACCGTGGCGCAGAACGTCGTCGCGATCACCCTGGCCCACCCGGACGGTAGGCGACTGCCGGACTGGGCACCCGGCGCACACATCGACATGATGCTGCCGAACGGGCTCACGCGCCAATACTCACTGTGCGGAAACCGTTGGGACGCCCACACCTACCGGATCGCCGTCCTTCATGAACCGAACAGCCGCGGCGGCTCGGCGTACATTTACGACAGCCTCACCGTAGGAGACCAAGTCGGCATCGGCGGACCACGCAACAACTTCCCCATGGTTCCCTCCGAGCGGTATCTGTTCGTCGCCGGCGGCATCGGCATCACCCCGATGCTGCCGATGATCCATCAGGCCGACCTGATCGGCGCCGACTGGCAACTCCTTTACGGCGGACGCACCCGTGCCACCATGGCCTTCCGGGACGACCTCGTCCGTCACGGTGACCGGGTCACCGTAAGACCGCAGGACGAATACGGACGACTCGACCTCACGATCGCGACCACCGCCGCCGATAACGGTGCGAAAGTGTACGCCTGCGGCCCCACTCCCCTACTCGACGCACTCGCCGACCTCGGTGCCTGCTGGTCCCGCGGAACGCTGCGCACCGAACGTTTCGTCGCGCGGGACCCCGGCGCGCCGGTCCGCCACGCCCCCTTCGTCGTCGAGTTGGCCCGGACGAACCGCACGGTGACCGTCACCCCCGACATCAGCGTGCTCGACGCAGTGCAGTCCGCCGGTGCAGCGGTGCTGTCCTCCTGCCGCGAGGGCACCTGCGGAACCTGTGAGACCACGGTTCTGGCCGGCGAACCCGATCACCGGGACTCCGTCCTCGACGACACTGAACGCAAGGCCGGCGACTGCATGATCCTGTGCGTCTCCCGCTCCCGCACTGACCACCTCGTGCTCGACCTCTGACACCCGCACCATCACCTTCCGGAGTGAACCGACATGACGTCCTCTGCGCCCACCAGCATCCCTGTCTGTGACATCGATCCCTTCGACCTCGACGTCCTCGAAAACCCGCTGCCGTTCCACCAGGAGCTTCGCGACGCCGGAGCCATCGTTCGCCTCAACGCGTTGAACGTGTTCGCAATGGGCCGCTACGCCGATGTCCATGCCGCCCTCACCGACTGGCAGACCTTCCAGTCCGCCGCCGGTGTCGGACTGAGCAACTTCCGCTACGAAAAACCCTGGCGTCCACCGAGCCTCCTCCTCGAAGCCGACCCACCCCACCACGACGCCCCCCGAACTGTCCTCACCCGAATCCTCGGGCCTCGCACCTTACGCACCTTGCGCGACCGCTGGATGGCAGATGCCGCCGACCTCGTCGATCAGGTGCTGGCACGAGGCGACGAATTCGACGCCGTCACCGATCTCGCTGCCGCCTACCCGCTTCGCGTATTCCCGGATGCCGTCGGCATCTCCGACACCGGAAGGGAAAACCTGCTGCCCTACGGCGACCACACCTTCAACGCGTTCGGACCTGTCAACTCCCTCGTCGAACGCGGAACCCACCGAATCGGCGACCTGTCCTCCTGGATCAACGCCCAATGTGCCCGGGACGCGCTCAGCGACGACGGGTTCGGGGCACAGATCTGGGCGGCCGCCGACCGCGGCGACATCACTCATGCACAGGCTCCCCTGATTGTGCGATCGCTGCTCACCGCCGGTGTCGACACCACCGTCAACGGGCTGGCCGCCGTGCTCTATGCCTTCGCCACCCACCCAGACCAGTGGCACGCCGTACGCCGGAATCCGTCGCTCGCGCGGACCGCATTCGACGAGGCCGTCCGGTGGGAATCACCCGTCCAGACCTTCTTCCGCACCGCGACACGCGATATCGAGATCGGCGGTGTCACCATCCCCGACGGGCGCAAGATCCTCATGTTCCTCGGGGCGGCCAATCGAGATCCCCGACGCTGGGACCGTCCGGACGCTTTCGACCTCGAACGCGACCCATCCGGGCACGTCGGTTTCGGAATGGGGATACACCAGTGCGTCGGACAACATGTCGCACGTCTCGAATCCGAGGCACTGCTCACCGCGATGGCCGCACGCATCGAGACCATCGAGCTCGACGGACCCGTGCAGCGTCACCTCAACAACACCCTTCGCTCGTGGCGCTCCATCCCCATCCGCGTCCGACCGATCTGAACCGAATTTGACAACACCCTGCAAGCCCCGGGATAGCGAGGACATCCTGGCCATGTCTGCCCAACGCAGGCCGGTGCGTTCACCGCACTCCTGGGTTCCAGCCACGCAACCGAACGCCCCGCTCCTCACTGAGAGGAGCAGGGCGCTTGGGTGTGGCCCGAGAGAAAGCGGGGGTCATCGGGACACGGCGTCTGTATCGGTCACAAGATCAGAGTGATACGTGGAGGCCATTCGAACGGGTGAATCAGTGGGTGATTTCCTACCCTTCCGGTAACAAACGGAAGAGTTGGACGGTTGTTCAGATCGTGAACTGGATTGTCGTCGCGCTGCTCACCTGGATCGTCGTTGCCGCGATCCTGGCCGCGCTATTCGGCGGCGTGATCCACGCGCGTAACAAACGCGAGATCCCTCCACACGTTGACGAGGACGACGAGCAGTGGACAGACGCCGGCTGAGCGCTGATTACGTCACCGCGATTTGGAGGGTTCTTATTACGGTCATATCGGAATATGTTGCGCAGGTTGCTGATTCAGTCCGTACGATACTGCACACCTCTCCTCCCGGCATGCTCGAACGTGATCGCGACGCACACAACAGACCGCGAGCTTCCTCGCAGGTCGCGTTTCAGCGAACACCGGAATCTTTTCGCGCCGCAACTCGTCGACTGACGCCCACAGCAAGTCCGCGCACGAGACATGACTACTCCCATGCGAGAACGACGATTACCCCGCCGGCAGGGGCGGAGAGTGACGATTCCTTACCGCACCCCGGCACTTCCCGACCGGGGAAGGGAACGGACGCGCATCGACTTCGCGAACGCTTCGCAGGGACACCGACCACCTGGATCCTCGCAACGAGGATCAGTTGCCGCGTCCGGATAGTCCGGGTTTTATCGAGTCATGAAGAAAAACCGATGGAAGTGGGAACAAGACGAACCGCTGCTCGACGACCCACAAGCCCCCGTCGGCGTACCGATGCTGATCGCTATCGGCGCCATCGCGGCGATCCTCTGGGCAGCACTGAGGTGATAGACCACCCTGGCTTAGGCCCTGACCTGGGTCACTGCGCCCGGACGGACGCCATCACCGTCCGGCGTACGCCCGAGTTCCTTGCTTCCCTCGAGAACCGCGGCGGGCACATAAGCTCCGCGTACCCGTCGGTGAACACAATGATCAGTCGCCAACCTTTTCCGAACAGCGACACTTCCAGTCACCTCCCTCGCGGATCGAAGAACCCCTCACCGGCCCGAAGGGCCACCGCTTTGCTCTGCGCGGCAGTCGTAGCCCTGTCGGCCCGTTCGGTGGACTACTTCGTCCCATAACCACACTCATCCCCTGTAATACACAACAAACGCCTATCCGCCCGGCAGTTGGGGGTCTAGCAAGCCGACTCGATACACCACAAGAAAATCGCCCCCACATGCCTGCGCAAGCAGTGGAGGCGACTCTGTGCCATGACGCTGGAGGCAGAACACGGCACGACCTCGAGACTATCGCGCCGCGCACGACACCGCCGAGCACAACGTACTTATGCGCGATATCGGAGCGGTCCTCGATGCCATCGTCCAACGCACCAGCCGGGGCACCGCCAGTCCCTCCCGCTCCGGTCACTCACCATGGTTGTGTTCCCAGGTACCCCAGCGCCAACCATCTCGCCCAGGCGTTCTCCGGCACCCGCACCAGCACAAGTCGTGTCGCAGTGCGCACAGTAGACGAGCACGTGGTGGGACCGAGCCGGGCGGACGATACGGACGCGCAGCAGTTCCCCGATGTCGTGCCAGGTCATGACGCGGATCGTGTTGCCTGGGGGTAAGGATGGCGAGCGCAACGAACCAGGCGCCGGCCTTGATGGCCACCACAGGAAGCGAGGACCCGACCGGGATGGTCAGAGGGTATAGCCGAGAAGGTGAGTGAGGGCGATGAGGGCAGCGAACCAGACCAAGGTTCCGCCGAGTGCCGCAAAGTCTGTGTACATAAGTAGCCCTATCCTACACTAATTGAACAGTCAACTACGATGGCGCAGCTCACGCCGCCACGAACACCACCGAGGTGGCGTCACGCGAGCGCCGGGCTCGGCCACCGCCGGGCACCGCACGACCGAGGAACAGCACGGATGTAGCACTGCCACGGCCCCCGCCGGCGCAGCCGGACGACCAGCGACGCCATGACCGTCTACACACCCCCGAGCTCGCCCAACCTGGCCGAGGCACCACACGCCACGGACACCCGGTTCGCGGGCCACCCCGACGGGTGGCGACGACAATCGCCCTAGGGGTAACTCCGCTGCCGTGCATGGCCGCGCCTGCTGAACGTTCCTGGCACACCATGCGGCGCTCGGATGACCGGAGTCGTCACGCTCGCCTGGGTACCGTTCCGGATCATCGTCATCGACATCGACGCCCCCGTGCCCAGACCGCGCTCGCTCCGACAGGGATCGTCCTGACCCTCGGCACGACCACGGCGAAACCACGTCATCCACAGCACCGGAAATGACTCCTGCTTGGACACAAGCAAATCAGCAGACCCCGAGCCCGCGCCATCTACGAGATAAAAGCCAGAAGGTCACGAAAACGCCCGAGTCGGCCGTTGCCGGTTCCCGCTTCCGGCGCCAATTTCTCGTTGTCGCGTCAGCGGCGGACCGATGCCTCATTCGGTGCCAGTAGCGGGACCCGAGGACGAGCCCCGGGCGAACGCCGTTGAGATCAGGTACGAGCAACACTGCAGGTGCTCCTGCCGTGACGCCCCTCGCCACCGGCAATGGCGACGGATCACGAACGTGAACGTACCGCGCGGCGCCTTCACCCGACCACTGTTGCTTCGAACCTTATCGCCGCGGAGTATCGCCGCTGAACAGAAGAACTACCGCTTCGTGAGTTCGTCGACCCCGAAGATCCTGCGCATTTCCGTGCGTGTCCTGCGGTAGGTCTCGACCAGATCGACCTCGTCGCCGCTTTCGATCCCCTCGACCCATGCCTCGAAGGCCGTTCGTGTCGCTGCGCTGGCCATTTCGACGAGCAGTCGCGCGTAGGACGGATGATTGAGCGCACGAACCTTTTCCGCGACGCTCTGGGTGACTCGGGACATCGCGACGGCGTCGGCTGCGAACGCGGCGGCGCGCAGGTGATCGTCGGACGCGACGAGACGACGCGCCCTGAGCACCCGATCCTTGACGTCGTCCGAGGACGCCATGAGACGGCGCAGCGAACGCTCGTAGAGCGTTTCGAGACCGTCTAGGTCGACCTGTTCCGGGGCCACCGAGTCGAGCCAGGCGAGCAGGTCTGCCTCGAAGTCCCGGTCCGGCCCGTACACCGATTCTTCCTTGGTCGTGAAGTAGCGGAAGAAGGTGCTCGGCGATACGCCCGCTCGACGGGCTATCTCGTCGACCGTGGTAGCGGCTGCCCCGTGCTGTTCGAACAACTCCAGGGCCGCGAGGGTGATCTCGCGGCGGGTTTCGAGCCGCCGACGTTCCCGCAGGCTCAGACCATGCTCCTCAGACATCGAACCACCCGGTGCATCCATCTGGCGGCTCCTTTCGACTCGAACCAGAAAAGACAGACCCGCATAGAGTCAACCTGACAGCCAAAATTAATTTGACAGTCACTACCACTTCGGGTCACTCTCCCATGATTGATGTGACCACCGCAAAGTCATCCCACTTCAGAAAGTTCCCTCGATATGCATGTGCACCAACCCGACGACCAACTCGACGCCACCCCCGCAGAAAACCTGGACCGCGGAAACACACTGCTGATCGGCGTTCTCGTCACCGCAGCCTTCGTCATGATCCTCAACGAGACGATCATGAGCGTGGCCCTACCCCGCCTGATGAACGACCTCGACATCACCGCCGGCACGGCGCAATGGCTCACCACCGGCTTCCTGCTCACCATGGCCGTGGTCATCCCGATCACCGGCTACCTGTTCCAGCGATTCACACTCCGCCAGGTCTTCACCGCGTCCATGGGCATCTTCAGCCTCGGCACGCTGCTCGCCGCGATCGCGCCCGGATTCGAGGTTCTTCTGGCGGGCCGGGTCACGCAGGCCGCCGGCACGGCCATCATGCTCCCCCTGCTGATGACGACGGTGCTGCGCGTGGTTCCCGCCCACAAACGGGGCAGCATGATGGGAATCATCTCCATCGTCATCGCAGTGGCACCGGCCATCGGCCCAACCCTCTCGGGCATCGTCCTCAACGCACTCGACTGGCGCTGGATGTTCTGGCTCGTCCTGCCCATCGCGCTCGTCGCCTTCGCCCTCGGGACAGCACTGGTGAAGAACCTCACGACACCGGTCGCGGTCCCACTCGATCTGATGTCGGTGCTGCTGTCGGTGCTAGCGTTCGGTGGAATCGTGTACGGCCTGAGCAGTATCGGGCACTCCACCGACGAGTCGGGGGTGCCCGTGTGGATCCCTCTCGTCGTGGGCGCTCTCGCGCTGGCCGTGTTCGTTCGGCGTCAGATCTCCCGGCAGAACGACGGCCGCGCCCTGCTCGACCTGCGGCCGTTCGCGACCCCGACCTTCAGCATCGGCCTGGCCATGCTCTCGATCAGCATGATGGCGCTCTTCGGCGCCCTGATCCTGCTGCCGCTGTACCTGCAGAACATCCGGGGCCTCGACACCCTCACCACCGGTCTGCTGCTGCTCCCCGGCGGTCTCGTCATGGGCGTCCTCTCACCGTTCGTCGGCCGCATCTTCGACCGCACCGGCCCGCGCGTGCTCGTGATCCCCGGAACCGCCATCGTCAGCGCGGCGCTGTGGCTGATGACCATGCTCGACGCGGAGTCCCCGCTGCCGATGGTGGTGGGTATCCATTCACTGCTGATGGCGGGGCTCGCGACGGTCATGACGCCCTTGATGACCTCATCACTGGGTTCACTACCGAACCAGCTGTATTCGCACGGCAGCGCCATCTTCAACACCGTCCAGCAATTGGCGGGCGCCGCAGGCACCGCACTGTTCATCACCGTCATGTCGAGCACCGCGGCATCACGCGCGGCCGAAGGTGCAAGCGAACTGAGCGCCAACCAGTCCGGTATCCACACCGCCTTCCTCTACGGCGGCGTGGTGTCCCTCGTCGCCGTCGCTGCGTCATTCCTCATCCGCACACCGAAAACACCCACACTCACCCAGACGTGACGCTGCTGGCTCGTGGCGTACCGCGGCTGGTTCTCTTGCGCAGGTCGGCTCGAAGAGGAAGAGCCGGACGTATCTCCCTGTAGGACTTCTCGTTTCGCGGCACCGGTTCGGCTGTCGTACCACTATATTTCAGGAGTTATCATGGCACGTTCCGCCCGACAAAACGCTGATGAAGTGACCGCACATGATCTCGTCATGGTCGTACAGGCACTGACCGGCCAAGTTGTCGACGCCACCGACATGGACAAGGCCGAACGCCGTGAAGATCAGCACGATCAGCGCGCCACCAACCTCAGTGCACGATCCACTCCATCGAGCGAGCGCCATCGTCGCAAATAATGGACAACCCTCGGCCACGCGTCCAAGGGCAGCTGGTGCCGCATTGATCACGAAGCTACCCTCGCCGCACTCTGTTCGGGGCACCCGCAACATTCACAATGCCTATCGCACCCTGCGCGATTGCGTATTGGACAGGGCAGAGGAAGGGTCGCAGGGTGTACCAATGATCACTGTCATCGATAGTAGGAAGTCTGATTCTTCCCAAGGCGTGAAGTCGTCAGAGATCCGCGGCGAAGACTTCAGCAAGATTCTCAGGCAAATGCGGGCGCCCGTCCGAGGCGTCGCCCTTCCTCGCGATGGGGAAAACAGCCCCACGCGCGTCATCTCTGCCAAACACCTGCGTTGGTTAGGCGTTGACGAAGGAGCTAGCGGGGTACAACGCTTGGTGATCGGCCGTCGCCTTCAGTCGAACGCACGTAAGGGCTGACATGACTCTTCCTGCTGTTCTCACCGACAAGCTGCGTCTTCCTGTTGTCGCGTCCCCTATGTTTCTTGTATCGGGACCGGAACTCGTCATCGCTCAGTGCATCTCTGGCATCGTCGGCTCGTTCCCCACGCTGAACGCAAGACCTCAAAGCGCGTTGGACGACTGGCTGCACCGCATCACTGCCGAACTCGCTGAACACGACGCACGGAATCCGGAGCTGCCGGCCGCTCCGTTCGCAGTCAATCTCATCGTCAACCGCAGCAACGAACGGCTCGACGGCGACCTCGCGACCGTAGTGCGACACCGCATTCCGATCGTCATTACGTCGCTCGGAGCACGCCCCGAAATCAACGACGCCGTACATTCCTACGGCGGCATCGTTCTTCACGACGTCATCAACGACGCATACGCCCACAAGGCAATCGAAAAGGGCGCCGACGGATTGATCGCAGTCGCGGCAGGTGCAGGCGGCCATGCAGGCACCCACTCGCCGTTTGCCTTGCTGCAGGAGATTCGAGCATGGTTCGACGGCCCACTGTTGCTCTCGGGTTCGATTGCACACGGTCGGTCCATCCTCGCGGCACAAGCGGCTGGCGCCGACCTGGCATACATTGGTTCACGATTCATACCCACCACCGAGGCCAACGCCGTTGATGCGTACAAGCAGATGGTCGTCGACTCCACCGCATCGGACATCGTGTTCTCAAACCTGTTTACGGGAGTCCACGGAAACTACCTACGCGGCAGCATCTCCGCCGTCGGCATGGATCCGGACGACTTGCCGGTCCACGACAAGTCCGGCATCAAGTTTAGCGCCGACGGGGCGAAGCCGAAGGCGTAGAAGGAGATTTGGGGAAGCGGCCACGGCATAGGAACAATCGAGGCAGTCACACCGACCGCCGAGGTTGTCGCTCGACTCGCCGCGGAGTACGCCCAGGCAAGAAAGTCACTCGCCCTCGCCTGAACGACGCTCAGGCCCCCGTCGCCGTCGTGGGCCATATATCGAGCGGTCCCCGCAACATCTCGGAGTTCGAGAGTTGCGGGGATCGTGCCTTCGCTCGAGTCGCGGCAACCTTCCTTGAGTCGTTGCACCGTGAGGACGCCGGCATCGCGGCCGAGCGCGCCGTTGTAGCTCTACGAATCGCGCATGCGAGGGAAACGTCCACCTCCCTTGCCACACTGGACGCACGTCGAGACCGGCATTGAGCGATGCTGGGACAGCATACGCGCAACGCTCTATCGAGCCGACCTTGTTGAACAG
Organism: Rhodococcus sp. C26F; assembly: GCF_053345925.1. Lineage (NCBI taxonomy): Bacteria > Bacillati > Actinomycetota > Actinomycetes > Mycobacteriales > Nocardiaceae > Rhodococcus > Rhodococcus sp. C26F. Next base: position 11,242 of record NZ_JBKFBA010000051.1, on the reverse strand, counting down.
TCAACTATGATGTCCCAGCTCACTCACCCGCCCACGGACACCAGCGAGGTGGCGCCACGCGCCGGGCTCGGCCCCTGCCAGGCACCGAACGACCGACAACAGATCGAATGCGCCCCTCCCCGCCGGCGCAACAGGACGACTCGGCAACGCGATTACCGTCAGCATCCACGAGGTCACACGCCTGGTCCAGAACTACGCCACGGACACCCGGTTCGCTGGCCGGCCCGACGGATCGCAACGACAATCGCCCCCACCGCCTGCAAGCGTGGAGGCGATCCGTACCGTGTCGGCGCGGGCGAAATCACGACACCGCAGACCAGCGGGGCACCCAGATCGGAACCACCTCACTGGTCGGCGAACGACGCCGCGCAGGCACAGCCCCTGCCGACGATGTTGGTTGCGTGCGCATATTGGTGACACTCCTCGCACTGACGGCCCCTGGGAACCTCAGGACTGCTCAGCGGCACCGCGCTGGTGTCCGACCCTAGCGGCGCAACCCTCGGCCTCGACGAGCTTCCGAGACGCCAGCACGGAGCGGACGCGGCGGCAATCGGGCCGACGTTGATGCGGCGGGGCTTCCTTTTCGCGGTCGGTCTGCTTGACCGGCAACCGATCGATGCGATGTCGACGACGAATCTCGGCCCGATCTACCGCAGACAGTATCCCGTCACCTTTTTGCCCCGCTTTCTACCAGGATCAGTCGTTGCGAGTCACGATCAAGAGTGAAATGATCACGCCCTGAACCGTTTTCAGCCGCTACAACTCGCCTGAGAGTGGAAGCCGACCGACGGAAACCAGTGCATGTGAGGATGCAGTCGGCGCCGCACGACCCCCGGGCTAGGGCCTTGCCTTGCTCCCCCAAAGCCGGAGTGGCTGACCATCCTTCATTACGCGTCGTTGGAACATCGAGATGACCATCGAATTTCGGGCCGCCGTTTTCCGGGCGCCGAACACGCCACTCACCGTCGAGACAGTGTCGATTCCATCCACCCCACCTCCAGGCGAGGTCCTGGTGCGGCTCAAAGCGAGCGGCCTGTGCCACAGCGACCTGCATGTGATCGTCGGCGAAGGGGACGGCGTGCCGAGCCCGATGATCCTCGGACACGAAGGCGCGGGCATCGTCGAAGCGGTCGGTGACGGCGTGGCGGATCTCGAGACAGGCGACCACATCGTGCTGTCGTGGACACCGTCGTGCGGGCGGTGCTGGTACTGCATCAGCGGGCGACCCGTGCTGTGCGACAAGGCGGCCGAGCACTCGGCCAATCACGTCTCCTTCGACGGCGGTACGCGCATCACATCCTCGAACGGTGAGTCGGTCCACAGCTTCGCCGGCCTCGGGACGTTCGGCGAGTACGCGCTGCTTCCCCGCTCTGCCGCCATCGCCGTCGACCGGGCCGCCTCGTTCGAACAGCCGGCGCTCGTCGGCTGCGCGGTCACCACCGAAATCGGGGCCGTCGTCAACACCGCCGCGGTCCGCCCGTACGGCATGTCCACCGGATATCCGCCCTACCCCCACCGGCCCCGGCCGCAGCGACGACCGCGTCAGCATCGACGACCTGGAAGAGCATGCCCCACGAGGACGCCGAGGCGGACGGATCGCCCACGATACCGCCGACCTCGTGCCCATCCGGTCTGCGCAGAAAAGTGAAGTCCACGCCGGGCAGGTCGTCGTTCCCGTCCAGAGTGAAGTCGAACACCGCCGCGTAGAACTCCCGCGCCGGGCCAGGATTCGGGGTCACCAAATTGTTGCGTAACAACGTGTTCGGCTCGTTCACCAACACAACCCGTCGCCACCGGCCTCTTGCAGAAAATCGCGCGTTCGAAAGCGTCGTGTCCCGAGCTCAACAAAGACGCGAGGACCCGCCTCATCGGCTCCCACGATGGCCGTACCGCTCAACTTCGGACGTCGAGTCCAGCCCGCCTCCCTCTGCAGCCGGCACGCCACTCGACATCGGCAGCCTCCCCCGTTCAGTGGGTGTGTGAGCGATGGCCATGCCCCGCAACCGGATCAGACAACGACATAGCCGAGTTCGTGCGCCGCGGCATCAACGGCATCAGCCAGACCCGGATGCGACAGGGGAAGCGACAGCACAGGACGTTGCGGAAACGCATCGGCAGCACGTTCGACGACAGCAACGGACGTGCTGCCGGCAAACCGGCCGCGATAGATGACCCCGTCGAGTCCGGTGTGAGCGCGATGGATAGTGCGGGCCCAATGCTGCGAAAGACGGTGCGGCGCGGAATCAAGAGCATGGTTGCCTCCCACCCGAGTGGCCCATGCACCTCCACCGATACCGGATACGTCGAGCAACCGCAGAACACGGGTGAAGCGCACTCCGGTCAGATAAGGGTCACCGCGATGGCGATCGATCACCCGCGCCGATTGAAACGCTTCCGCCAATGCACCTCGGGGGCTGGAAGCGCCGTACCATACGCCGTAGCCGGGATGCTCCCCACGCGGGAGCGGATGCTGATCGAACCGCAGAATCGGCCCGAACTCACGCAATGCATTCCACGGGTGAACGTGTGAGCCGGTCGTACGGTGCACGCGCCACACGATCTCGCTCGGCTGCCACTCGAGTACTTCCTTCGGCAGCAGACCTGCCGCACGAAGCTCCGCGATGGAGGGCAGCGGCGGAAGCATTGCCCCCATCTACGCCGATTCCCACTCGACGGCGGCAAGCACGTCGACCACAACCTCGATCTCTTCGGGTGTGCCTGCGCTGCCGGTCAACCACGCGATAATCGAGACCGGCCGGTCATCGACGACCAATGACGGCTGCGGCTGTGTGAGCAGGGTCTGAACCGTCAGCGGGTGCAGGTCCTTCGGGATGTGCGGCATGACTTTGTCGAGGTAAGGCACGGACCCGCTGGCGGTGAATTGCGCCGGTGGCAACAAGCGGTTACGACCGGAGTCGAATGCCCACAGGGTACCGTCGGCGATTCGTTGCCTGATGCGAGCCGGCGTGACGCCGAGGCGGATTGCAGCGTCTGCAATGGACAACGATGTCGCGACGAGATTGGCCATCCGAACATCGCGATCAACTCGCGCAGCCGTGGCAGCGGCGGGACTCGCGGTGAAGCCGGCATCGGTAAGCACGCGTGCGTCGTGCTCGGACAGTGCGGGCCCGGCGGGGTTCGCCGTATGGAGGCTCCTCAAGATCTGTACGAGTTGATCACGGCCGATGTCGACTCCGGTCACTTCACGCAAGGCATCTTCGAAATTGAGGTCGCCTCGCAGATAGCGGCTCTCCGTCGTTGCTTCACTCACCACGACCTCCTGATTTGCGATGATTTACGCTTGCAAATACATGATAGCGAACTCGGTCGAGCATGCATACCCTGGCGTATCCCGCCGGTGTAGCACCGGCGCCGACAGCACAAAGACCCAGTACGACGCGTCGTAGCAACCACAGGCCCCTCCAACTAGACCAAGACACCCCGGACCGGGGTCGACGCCGCCAACACCTTCTCGTAATCGAACAGTGAAGACCGACACCTCCCGATAGGGCTGCCGACCAGGGTGATCGTCTCCGCGACGGTCCCTTTCGGCGGCGCGAGCAAACGGTTGATCAGCCCATGGGGATGTACAGCGTTCACTATCCGAGTCGCCGTGCCCCGGAATCGGAAACTCTGTCAGCAGTCAGGTATTTCCCAGGTTGAGGGGTTGGTCCGTCACGTAATTGGATCTGTCGCACTTTCCGTGAAGCTACTGCCACGCTTCACTATTCGAGGTGAATGACACGTTCGCGGAGCAGGTTGAGGTTGGCGCGCCCGTACATCTGCCGCTTGAGCATTTTGCTTCTGTTCACGTGTCCTTCGACCGGCCCGGAGTTGTGTTCGAGGATCAGTCCGGCGGTGACGGCATCGAGGTCACGGCGCAGGCCGGCGGTGAAGGACCGCAGGGCCGGTGATCCGGTGGCGTCGACGCTGGTCATCCAGTCGGTCAGTTCGTGTCCGCGCCGCAGGGCCATGAGTTCGGCGAAGCCGCGAACGTGCTCGCGCAGGGCGGTCAACGCATGCGGCGACGGTGTCGCTAGTGCGGTCCGGCAGCAGATCGATCGGCCGACTCGTGGTCAGGTCCACGAACACGGTGCCGTAGTGGTGGCCGCGGCGGACGGCGAAGTCGTCGATCCCCAAAATCGGGGTCTGCCCTATCGGTCGGTCCGGGATTGCACGCACCGCCCGCAGCAGGGTGTCGCGGCCGGCCGCGATCCCGAGCCGGGCTGCCAGGGGGGCGCCGGCGCCACCGGCCAGCGCCAGCCCGATCGCTTCGAGCACTGCCTCGAGCACTGCAGTGCGGCGGGCGCACCGCCTCGTCAACCGGGTATCTGTTCGGCAAATGCGATTGCCGTGCAGTCAGTGTTGAGACAGAAGAATCGCCGGACGGTCAGCTCGAGGACGACCGGGCGGGCACCGATCGCTGTGTCGGCCGGTCTGCGTCGGTATCGGGAATGGACCCGGCTCGACGGCGTGTGGCATTTCGGGCACTGTGCTCCGGCTGCTGTGAGGGTGGGCGTGGATCCGCGAGGCGGACGGCGTCGACGACGACGTCGGTCAGATGCGGAAGAAGGCTGTCAGGGGCGCAAGGTCACACCATGATGATCGTGGTGCATGCCGAATCGTCCCTGATCAGGCGTACGTCAGAACCTTCACGGAAAGTGCGGCAGATCCCGCAAATCCCTCACCGATCTCGTCTCCATCCTGACCAGCGGAAACTGCGATTCGCGCTCGCCGAACTCGCCGCGCTCCCCCGCGCGGCAGTAGTAATCGCAGACCGCCATTCGAGCGTGTTCAAACTCGAGCGCGTCCGCCCGGCGATCGTCGCCGACGGACTGGCCGAACTGCAGATCCGCTATCCGACGGTGCCGATCGTGTTCTGCGAGAACAGACAACTCGCCGAAGAGTGGACCTACCGTTATCTCGCCGCGGCCCAGCAGTGGTGCGACGCGAACAACGACGCCGACTACCGCGCCACCGCATCCACGCCACCCCAAGAGCCCACCATCATGGCGGACACGACCGGCACCGACCGTCGAGCGCCGAAGTGCGGGCCTGGGCCTGCACCGCCGGACTCGACGTTCCCGCCCGAGGGAGCGAACGACCGCATCGAACCGTGGACCGCGCGAGACCCCCATGAGCATTCAGCGGATCGACCTACCAACAACCCGAACCCGGTGTGCGTGAAATAAGGGGCTCGGAGGTGGACACGACGTTGATGCGCACCGATCCGTTCCGCGAACTCTACAGGCTCACACAATAAGTCCGGGACACCGCGGGCCGTCCGGCAGTGATGACGATGGATGCAATCAACGTGCCTCTACTTTCAGCCGCGTCGCTGGTTTACTTCAGCGGCTGAAGGTTACTTCCCCGGCGCTCCCATGGATCTCATCCGCCCGTGTGATGAGACCCCTCCACCAGAACCGGCGCGTAACAGTCCGCGCCGATCTCGGCATCACCTGCCTCTGGACGCTCCGAAACGAACAGTAGAGGTTGGTGAAAGCAGACGGCAGCCTCCGACCTCACCATGTTGTCACTTCAGCTTCGATGATGCCTGCACAAACGACCTGCCACCCGCGCCGACAAGTCTCTCAAGGGGTGGGCCGGTCCACGTCGCCGCGCCATCCACCCGTTTCGTGCCCACGGCGCTCGATGAACTCTTTGAACTTCTGCATATCGCTCTTGATCCGTTTGCCGAGAACACCGAACTTGTCGGCAACATTCTCGACAAATCCTTCCGGATCGACGTCCATCTGGGCGGTCACGCGCGTCTTGTTCTCATCGAGACGATGAAACGTGATCACTCCGGCATGGTTCGGCCCCGAATCCGAGGTCCAGGCCACCCGCTCGTCCGGATGCTGTTCGGTGATGGTGGCATCGAACTCTCGGACCTGGCCCGCTATGTCGATCACCCAATGGACGTGTGTGTCGTCGATCTGCCGAATCTCACGCACGCCTTCCATGAAGTGCGGAAACGACTCGAACTGGGTCCACTGATTGTATGCGACCCGAATCGGTACATCGACATCGACAGCTTCTGTGATTGTGCTCATGACCATCGCTTACCCGACTGCTGGGAAGACCACACCCATGCAGGAGCATTTTGCTCGCACCGGGCACCGTTGGGGATGATGGTCTGGTGAACCAGCACTCCGTCGGAGAGCCCCAGCTGGTCCTGACCACCCGCCGGATAGGGACCGTTACTGTCCTGTCCGTGCGCGGCGAGCTCGATCTGACCAATCTGTCCCAGTTCGAAAGGTACGCAGACGGTGTTCTCGAGAGCGACCCAACCGGTCTGATCATCGATCTCACCGACTCCAATTTCCTGGCCTCGATGGGAATTACCGTGCTGATAAGGCTGTCCTGGCGTTGCGCCGATCGTGTGGGTTTCGCGGTGGTGGCCCACAGCGGTGTGATGGCACGACGCTTCGAACTCCTCGGCCTTCTGGATGTGCTGGCCGTTCACCGGGAGATGGATCAGGCTCTGGCCGCCGTGACATCAACGCCGCCCATGCCTTGATCTCGAATACGAACTTCGGTCTTGTCCCGTAAGCGAGCTCCCGTCCGCCTTCATTGACTGAGTACTCCTTATCGACGGCGTCTTCATAATCAGAACTTTGATGGATTGCGACCGAACGAGCGGCGGGTGCTCACCGCCCGGCGATGGCTCGGCTTTGACCGCGCCACCGTCACCCCTGCACCGCCGGTGCTCGCCGCGGCAGTGATGATGGCGGCGGCGAGGCCCGTCCTCAACGCTGCCAGACCCGTGCGGCAGCGTCTTCGGATGCGTCCTATGACTGTGATCGGAAACGGTCATGTGTGTTGAAAGACTCGAACAATTCCCTGCCTCGTCCGTAGGCTGGACCCGTACAGGTCGCCAGTCCTGCGCCCTTACAAGTCGATGTGCGATGCCGCCGCGTCAGTACTGTTCATTTTTCGTTCACGTCATCGTCGTGGAGGTCGGGAATGACTTTCGCCATGAGCGACACTCACCCCGACCATGAAGCACACGGTCTCGAACGCGCAGTCGCGTCACTCGTTCAGCAGTTCCCACAACTCCCTGAAACGGTAGTGCGCCAGGCCGTCGCAGAGGCTGTGCGCGCCTATCAGGGACGTCCTATCCGCGAGTTCATCCCCTTGTTCGCAGAACGCCGAGCACGCCGAGCACTTGCCGCCGACAGCCACTGATCCCTATCCGCGGGTCTGTCCTATGCCGTTGGGCGACACGGAGCTCTCGACCGCCGCATTCGTCGCGCCGGTAAGCCCAATCCCCGCGCTGCCAACTCTGTATGGCGAAATCCGGCCTGGCAATACGCTTCACCATTCTCGGAACGTCGTCGTGGTGGCAACGCGGGACTCTCCTGGAAACTGGCACCGTTTTATGGAACTTGTAAAACGGATGAATCGGGTGCCAACGTGAACTGCGGGCATGCCATTCACGGTTTGCGCAGGGTCGGCGGGATTCGGCCGTCGAGGATGCCGGAGAAGATGCGCCACACGTCCCTCGAGCGACGCCCGGTGCGCGGATGTCAGCGCTTCCGGTACTTGACGCCCAGCGCCAGAACGATCGCGCCGGCGCAGGCAAGCACCAGCATCGCGCAGACCATGCCGAGCGCCGCGACTGTCGGAGTCGATGTTCCTGGTACCACGAAAGAAGCAAGGAGAACCGTCGTGATCGATGTACCTACCGCCATCGCCGCGGTGCGCACCACCGACTGACTGCCAGTGACCTCGCTCGTGTTGTGCTCCGGGACGAATTCGACGAGGAGGTTCGGCAGCGCGGTGTACGCAAATGCTGTCGCCACCGACACGACGACGACCAGTGCGGTCATCCCGGCGACCGAGCCACGGAAGACGAAGAATCCGGCACATGCGACGAGGAACAGAGTGGCGCCGAGCAGCAACGATGCACGCGCCCCGACCGCTGCGGCGATCTTTCCCGCCAGGGGCGTGAACAACATGCCGATCATCGCTCCGACGAACGACAACATCCCCGCGTATGTAGCCGAAAGTCCCAGACCGAACGGTGCGCTCGTCGGCGTCTGCATGATGATCGGGACGAGCATGGTTGTCACGCCGACCGGGCCGACGCCCAGGGCGATCGTCGCGAACATGGTCAGGGCGATATTGCGTTCAGCGAGCAGACGGAGATTGACGATCGGTGACGTACGGCCGAGCTCCCACCACACCCACCACGCGAAGATCACAACCCCGACCAGAAGCAGACCGAGCACGCGAGTATCACTCCATCCCCAGTTCTTGCCCTGGGTGAGTGCCAACAGAATTGCGGACACCGATACCGCGAGGCCGGCCGCCCCGACGAAGTCCACCTGCCGATGCTCGGCGGCATTGCGACGACGCCACGGCAGCACCGCCTCGATCAGCACGATGCACGCGACGGCGTAGGCGGCGGTGACGACGAAGATGTACCGCCAGTCACCGAGGTCGATGAGAAGTCCGGCGACCAGAAGCGATGCCGCACCGGCGGCCACCGCAGATCCGGAGATCAGCGCGATTGCCATCGGCACCTTCTTCGCCGGCAGATATTCGCGGGCGAGACCGATACACAAGGGCAAGATGGCGCCTGCGACACCCTGAATCGCGCGTCCGACGATGATGCCCCCGAGCGTGCCGAATGCCACACTGATGATGGAACCGATTGCAGCACAGATCAGAACGATAATTAGTACGCGTTCGCGGCCGTACATGTCGCCGAGCCTGCCGCACACCGCAGCAGAGGCTGCGGCAACGAGCAGGAACGCGGTGACGGTCCACCCGACAGTGGATGCGTCGGCTTCGAAGACGCGGGCGAACGTCGGCAACGCCGCGTACATCATCGATGTTTCGAAGGCACTGATCACCTCCACCGCGATCAGGACGGCCACGATCATCCACACGGGCCGATTGCGCTCATACCGACGTTCGCTGCGTGTCGTCGGCCGTCGATCAACTGTGGCCACTGTGCTCATGGGCGCTCCTGTAATCCTCTTGATTCCCCGGAGGCACCGTACGATTGTGTTGCCGATCACAATGCGTGGATACCGCTCAGCGGGACCTGCCACGACGCGCCCGCCGGACCTGTGACCACGATCCGATACAGCCACCGCGGCAGAAAATTCACCGCCACCGGACGCGAAGCTGCCGGTCGCCTCTACACACATGTCCACGGTCGGTCGCAGATCGATGCTGTCAGCGTGTGGGCATTGCCCACGCCGCCATGGACCGTCGGGGCCATGTCCGCACCGGAAAACCCGCAAGCAGCAGCGGCGACGACCGCGACGCCGACCGTCCCGCTCTGCGCAGCACACCGGAACTCCTGCCGTCCGTCCTGTTCAACCAACCCACGCCGTTCCTCGAGTTCCGCACCCCAATCCCCTCGCGGTTCTTTAACACTGCGTCTTTCCGTCACGAAAGATCACCAAGAGCGCGAACGCGCAGGCGAACAAACTCGACAACGACCACGCCCTCAACCACGTCGGCATGTCCCGCAGCTGAACCTGGCCCGCAGCAGAAGCGATGACGGCACCGCTACACCGCCACCGTGCGTATCCCCGCGATCAATCACCGGCTGCGAGCAGCCACCTTGTGAAACACGTTCTAGAACAGCAATATTCACCACCGTTGCCATCGCGTCGGCGAGGTACAAGGTCCACACATATCTCCACGGAACGTGATATGAATCACATCTCAAGATCGTTAGTGACCGTAGTCATAGTCCGTGTTATCGTTCGTCACGAACTGAGGCCGCTGACCTTACAAGCGGCCACAGTACCCTCCGGGGTCAACCGTCACGCGCGTCGAGGTTCTGTGCACCACAGGCCCTTTCGAACAAAGTGACCCACTGTCACATACACCTGTCGATCTCTGCTGCCCGGAGATCGGCATGCTCGACCGCGCCTTTCCGCAAGGACAGGCGCCGCACACACCTGAGTAGGGGTATCCATTGAGCAACAAGCACGCATCCGGACTGCGCCGCGCCGCCCGGATCGGCGGCGTCGCCGCTGCCGCCATCGCACTGGGGTTCGCCTCCGCAGGCGCGGCACACGCCGACACCTTCGTTCCCCTGCCCGACGGTGAGCAGATCGTCGGCACCCACAAGATCACACGAACCGCCGAAAGCGCGCTGATCTCGCCGTCGCTCGCGGCCAACGGCGCCGGCCGCGTCGCGTGGGTCTCGGGAACCGTCACAGCCACGGTGACCGGGCTTCCCGCCGGCCTCGAGGCCGGACCGACCAACGGCGGTATCGCCAAGGACGCCAACGGCACCCAGGGCACCTCCACCAACGGTGTTCCGCGTCTGACGACCGGCTACATCGTCGGCTGCCAGGTCGACGTCAGCAAGATGTCGGGAACCCTCGGTTTCAACATGGGAATGTCGGCGGACCTGGTCAAAGAATCCATGGGCGGCAACGTCGGCGGAACCGCCTCACTGGCGATCCCCCTCAGCGCCGGCCAGGTCAAGTTCGTTCCGGTACAGGCCAGAGACATCAAGGCCGACGGGACGTACACGATCCAGTACCAGGACGCACAGCTCGAGGTCCAGGGCTGCGGCGGCTACGCCCAGGCCCGCGCCTACACGGTCCTGGAAGTGACGGGCAACGACTACGTCAAGACCACGCTGTACGGCCAGCCGTTCAGCATCGGCTGACCCAGCCCGAGACCGTAATTCCCGCCTCCTCGCTACGCGCGAGACCCGACCTCGAGAGTAGAAACACATGAAGACCAGCGTCATCAGCGGCCTCAAGATGGCCGGCGTGGGCGCGACGATCGCCGTGGCCCTCGGATTCGCTTCCGCAGGTGCCGCCAACGCCGATACCTTCGTCCCGCTGCCGGATGGAAACATCTCCCAGACTCTGCCGGACGGCACCGTCGTGACCGTCACACGCACCGGCGAGACGGCGAATATCTCCCCGTCGATGGGGGCCACGCCCCTGCACCGCAACGTCTGGGTGTCCGGCAATGCAAAGGTCGAGCTCAGCGGACCGGGCGCACAGATCGGTGGCCGCATCCAGCCCGGCTACATCGTCGCCTGCCAGCTCTCGCTCACCGCGAACCTCAACGGCGGCCTGAACGCCGGCGGCGGCATCACCGGCACCGCGACCGCGACGACACAGTCCGGGACCCTCGGTGCCAACGCCGGTGCGGGAATCACCCTCGCACCCAACCAGGCGTATGACTACAAGGTCATCGACATCACCACCACCGACGCGTTCGGCGCCGAGACGCACCGCAACTTCAACAC
>NZ_JBKFBA010000050.1:0-25869 GCF_053345925.1 Rhodococcus sp. C26F | reverse complement strand
TGACGAAGACCAGGTGGTCGGCATGGGCGGCCTCTTTGACGGATGCGTCAGTGGTGTACGACCAGATAACAGCGAACAGGGCCATGGTCACTCCTTGAGTGGGATGCGGGATGTGAAACGGTGCGGATATTCAGGAGAATGCGCACCTTAGAACGCTAGAAGCAGGGATGAGGTCACCAGTGTCCTATTTTGCAACACCTGTTGGTGAACGACGACGAATACAAAACGGAGAGAACGCGATCGGCGTTGAACGGCCGGACGACGATTTGGCTTGCATACGGTCGGTGACCTTGCCGGCAGCTGTGTGTGGAACGAGCTCTGCTGGTAGAGGTGGCCGAGGCCCGCCGTGTAGGTGGCCGCTACTCGGACAGTGCCCCGATAGCGCGCAGTTGCTCGATATCGTCTTCGAGAAGACCGAGTTCTGTCAGTACAGAATCGGTATCGGCGCCACGGTCGCGCGGCCCGAACCGAACAGCACCGGGGGACCCAGCGAGTTTGACGGGTACGCCGAGACCTCGGTAGCCGTCACACTCGACCACCATCTCGCGGTGACGGACCTGCGGTAGCGAAAGGGCCTCTCCGACATTGTTGACCGACCCCGACGGCACCCCGGCCCGACGTAACTGGGCCGCCAAAGCTTCGCGCTGCCAGGTCTTGACGAGGCCGCCGAGGATGTCGCGCAGTTGAGCTGCGTTTGCCATCCGGTCGGAGTTGGTGACGAATCTCGGGTCGTCAGCCAGGTCTGAAGCGTCGAGCGCCGCGACCAGAGCGCGGAACTGCCGGTCGTTGCCGGCACCGATGAAGAAGGGGCCATCGGCGCAGGTGAACGTTTCATAGGGACAGATCGTCGGGTGTGCCACGCCCGTCCGCTCCGGCGCGACGCCGGTGGCAAACCACTTGCCGGCGTGTGGGTGCAGGATCGACACAGCGTTGTCGAGTAGTGCCAGATCCACGAGTTGCCCGCGTCCGGTCTTTTGCCGCACGTGGAGTGCCATGAGGATGCCGTTCACAGCGTTGAGACCCGTGATGATGTCGACTAGAGGGATCCCGATCCGCATGGCATCACCGTGGGGCTCACCGTTGATGCTCATCAGCCCCGACAAGGCTTGGAGAATTGCGTCGTAGCCGGGAGCACCACCGAGCGGCCCGTCGACTCCGTACCCGGTAATTCGACAGTGCACGAGTTGTGGGAATTGAGCGGCGAGTACGTCGTCGGCAAGTCCCCACTTCGCAAGTGTGCCTGCCTTGAAGTTTTCGATGACGACGTCGGCTTCGGCGAGCATGGTGCGCAGCAGTTGTTGGCCGGCCTCGGTACGCAGATCCACACTGATGTTCCGCTTGTTGCGGTTCAAGCCATCGAAGTAGGCACTGTGGTCGTCCTTGACGAAAGGTGGTCCCCAGCTGCGTGTGTCGTCACCAGTCGGTGGCTCCACCTTGATCACGTCGGCACCGTGATCGGCGAGCACTTGCGCACACAGCGGGCCGGCCAGCACCCGCGAAAGATCGACGACCCGGATGTCGGTGAGTGCGCCGGTCCGTGGACGTAGAGTCTCGGATGTGGATTCTCGAGTCTCGGCCGGGAGGATGGCAGATGAGGATTCAGACATGATTGCTCATTCTGTGCGGTTGGAAGTCGCTGGCCTCCGGAGGGAAGGACAAAGCATGAACGGGGTATCTTCAGCCATCGCTGACCTGCATCGACCGCCGGTAGTTGCCCATAGTCAGCGAGGCTGAACGCTACGGGCATGCCCCGTGTAGCTACTCGGTCCTTCCATCGGAGGAAGTCTCAGGCTGGACGCACTGTCGGGGGCGATATGAAGGGTCTGCGGGCGTTGCGAATCCTAGACGTATATCGACTTGTACTCGAGATAGAAGTCCAGGGACTCGGGCCCGAATTCGCGGCCGACTCCGCTGTTCTTCACACCGCCGAACGGGGAGCCGGTATCGAGGGAGTAGTAGTTCACTCCCACGGTTCCGGATCGAATACGTGACGCGATGTCCAAGCCGTGTTCGGTGTCTTCCGTGAAGACGACTCCTCCCAAACCGAATGGTGTGTCGTTCGCCATGTTGATGGCGTCCTCTTCGGTCTCATAAGGGATGACGGAGATGACAGGTCCGAAAATCTCTTCCTGTGCCAGCCGACTGCGATTATCGACACCCTCGAAGATGGTGGGAGACACGAACCAGCCGAGGGGACATTGCTCAGGGGAGTCGGTTCCGCCACGGATCGTTCGGAATCCCTCGGACTGACCCAGGCGGATGTAACTCCTCACCCGCTCCCGATGCTGCTCGCTTACCATGGGGCCCATGGTTACCGACTCGTCGAGTGGGTCTCCCATGACCAAGCCGTCTACGTAGGACGCCAGAACGTCGATGATCTCGCTGGACCTACCGTGGGGAACCAAGATGCGGGAATTGGTGGTGCATGTCTGTCCCCCGTTCTTGAGCACGGCGTCTTTGAGGCTTCTGGCAAAGACGTCGAGGTCGGCATCGGGGAGCACAATGGCTGCGGACTTTCCTCCGAGCTCCAGGGAGACTCTCTTGAAACTGCGGCCGGCGACCTCACCGATCGCTTGACCTGCTGCAGTAGAACCGGTGAAGGCGATCTTGTCGACATCGGGGTGGGCTACAAGAGCTTTGCCTGCATGAACGCCACCGGCAACGATGTTGAGGACGCCAGGTGGTAGACCGGCCTCCTCGGCTGCCTCTGCAAGTACATATGCATCGAGTGACGTCTCCGGCGCCGGCTTGAGAACTACAGTGCATCCTGCAGCCAGTGCCGGCCCGATCTTAGCCATGGCCAAGAGCTGCGGATAGTTCCAGGCAGTGATCGCGCCGACAACTCCTACGGGTTCTTCTCGAACGATGGTAGAGCCCATGCTGCTGGGACGGCGTGTCTCGAATGTACGTGTCTCGATGAGATCTGCCATCGACCGCAGGATCGCTACCGGAGCTGTTGCGCTTGTGCTCACCGACAAGGAGGAAATCATTCCGGTCTGCCGGCTTACGAGCTCTGCAGTCGATCTTCCTCGACGCTCGAGGCTGTCGGCGAAGCGCCGCATCACTGCAGCTCGCTCGTGGGGGGTGCTGCGCCCCCACGGTCCTTTCTGGAGTGCGGCCCGTGCGGCGTGCACAGCCGCATCGATCTCCTCGGGTCCACCCATCGCAGCAACACCCAGAGGGCGCTCGGTTGCTGCCTCGAACACCGGTGCCAGATCGGAGGTGTTCGCTTTGCGCCATTGGCCGTCGATGAAGAAACGTTCACGTTCAATGCTGTTGATGACAGGCATTATTCACTTCTTCCGAGGTTGAATCCGATTGAAACCTCACGATACCCGCAGTCCGTCGGTGTATCCTGCCGCCTTTTCCTTGTGCCAGAAATCCAGGTACATGGGCAGACCGTTCAGATACTGAAGCATCTGGGGCTTCTTGCCGGGGATGTTGCTGCCGTTGTACCAGGACTTTGCATGCTTGAACAGCGCCATGTCATCGGTACCGTTGATGTGATCGGTCCAGGTCTGGTCGGCTTCGGGAGTCGATTCGAACCGGGTAAGGCCCTCCGAACGAAGAAATTCGAGGAACTCGACCATGACCTCACCTTGAAGCTCCGCGTTCGTGGACCCGTTCGCAAAGGCGGCGGGGCTCTGCGGACCGTACACGAACATGGCGTTGGGAAAGCCGGCGGTGAATGCGCCGAGGTATGCGTCGACGCCCTGGCGCCACTTCTCGCCGAGGGTAACGCCAGCGGAGTTGCGGACCTCCATCGAAGTGAGCGCACCGGTATTATTATTGAATCCGGTTGCAAGTACGATGATGTCGAATTCTCCGTGCTCGATACCATCGGATGTGCGAATTCCGGTTGCCGTGAACCCGGTGATCGGTGACTCCTGGATGGAGACGAGTTCGACGTTCTCCTGGTTCATCACCTCGTAGTAGTTCTGGTGCAGGGCCGGCCGCTTGGCTCCGAACGGATGCGGAGCTACGTCAGGCACCAGCAGATCGGCCTTGACGGGGTCGAGGATCTGCGGCTTGATCTTGCTCTTCCAGAACTCGTAGACCATCGAGTTGGTTTCTTCGCTGAAGAGATAATCGGAGAAGTTCCCGAGCCAGAAAGCGAATCCGCCCTGGTTCCACAGGCGTTCGAACAGTGCGAGACGCTCTTCCTCGGATGTGTCGACGCCGTTTCGGGGATCGAACTCGTAATCGATCGCAGCGAATGTTTCGCGACACTTGACCGCCACATCCGGCATGGTCTCCTTCAGGGCTGCCTGCCTCTCGTCGTCGAGGTATTCCTGGTGCATGGGCAACGAGAGGTTCGGCGTACGTTGGAAGACGGTAAGTTTCTCGACGACAGGGCCGGCTTCCTGTACTACTTGGACTGCGCTGGCGCCGGTGCCGATGATGGCAACTCGTTTGCCGGTCATGTCGATGTCGTCTCGCCACCGCGCGGTGTGGACGAGTTCACCTCGATAGGCGTCCATTTCAGGGATGTTCGGGATGTAGGGTTCGGTAGTCGATCCCGTTGCGAACACGACGAAGCGTGCGCGGAAGCTCTCGTCGTTCTGTGAGACGAGGGTCCACATCCGCTCGTCCTCGTCGAACGTCGCGCTGACGACCTTGGTGTTGAAGCGCGTGTCCTTGCTCAGGTCCAGTTTGGAGTCGACGTAGTTGAAGTAACTGCGCATCTCCTCGTGGTCCGGGAACATCTGTGAGAAGTTCCAGTCCTTCCAAAGGTATTCATCGGTGAACTGGTAGACGGGTGCGTGGCTGTCGACGCGTGCGCCTGGGTAGCGGTTGAGGCTCCAGGCCCCACCGAAACCTCCACTGGCTTCGAGCAGAATTACGGAGAACCCTTTGTCCCGAAGGTGGCGCAGCTGATAGATCCCGCCGAAACCGCCGCCGACCACGATGACGTCGTAATCGTGCGTTTCCGTCGTGGCGTGCTCAGGGAGATGGGTTGATGTCATGGGCCTAGACCTTTCCGAGGCTGACGTGCGGGCAGAGTTCCGGGGCGTTGTGTCTGGCTTTGCTTTCCGAAAGTCAAACGGCCTGTCGGAGTTGCGACCTCGTTGCGTATGGGGTGTGGCATGGGTCACGGAGATGGAATAAATCGACAATAGCGACCCACCAAAAAATCCGCAACTAGAAATAAAAATACGTAAATAAGTAGATAGGCGCTCTGCGGCGAGGCTTGCGCGTCTTCTGAAGGCGAGGGGGGACCATGTCAGGACAAGGGGTGTTCGTTGTCAGCGGGGGAGTTTGACACTCGGGCGCGTGCAGGCCGAGTCGCTTGGTGTCGACGGCACATCGACGAGTGCGGGACCCTCGGTTCCGCCCGATGTCGCGGACGGGTGCTACGGCGACGACGTGGGCGAAGCGAACTCGCTGTTGTGGAGTACTTGCGCGACGCTCCCTGCGGCCGGCCGGAGATCAGAAGCAGGTCAACGATGTGGATGGTGGCTACAGGGTGCGAGACATGTTCGGGCGCACGTTCCTCCGCTGTGATCGACGGCGTCTGCCGGACCCTGCCGACCGTTACGGTCTGCGGCGTTCGATCCGGAAGTCGCGCCGCGTGGAAGCGCGCCCTCCGATGGATCCGGCGACCGAGCGGCGCACCGGGAATCGATCATCTGTTAGGTCAGGTGGAGAGATCGAGCAGGCGGGTCCGCTCGCGATGTGAGGGGGTCACGCTCGCCCGAGGGACGGCCGCCTGGCCATGGCGTGTTGCTCACGGAAGCGGCCGCTTATCGCGAGTGACCACGCCGACCCTTGTCCGTCTTGTGGCAGGTGGGGATGGCGGTGGTGTGGCGTCGGTCGACACGGTCGTCGAGCCGGGTCGAGCGACTCATCGAGGAACCAGTGTCCGTGTTGCAGGCTAGCGAAAGCCCCACTTGGTGGCGTACCGCAGGCAGATCTCGACGAGTTCGTCCTGCCGTTCGACGATGGTCTCCCGTATCCCGACCACGCCGAGGGTGGCGATGGTCCGGCCGCGTTCTCGGAGGGCGACCGACACCCCGTCTGCATGTTCAACGGCCACACCGGGTGCCACGCATACGCCGGTGTTCTCGAGCTCATCGAGTGAGTGCAGGAAGCGCTCTACGAAGTCGGCATCGGAGGATGGTCGAGAGTTGAGGTACGCCCAGATGTCACGTTGATCGCGATCGGCCAGCAAGAGCCATCCTGCAGAGGTACGCAGGAGAGATCGGCGCACCCGGTTTTCTGCCAGGTATGCGTAATGCGGGTCGGAAGAGACGTGATCGACGTAGAACAGGTCGTCGCCGACAGATGTGGACAGTGTGATGGTCAACCCGGTCTCAGCGTGGACCCGCTCGAGTTGATCATGGCTGATCGAGGTGACCGGAGGTCTGCCGGCGATGACGTTGAGAAGATAGGGCGCGGTGCCGAGGGTGTAGATCCGATCTCGCTCGTCGAGGTAGCCGACGGCGACGAGACCATTGATCAGGCCCTGGACCGAACTGACGGGCGCGGCGAGTGCCCGTGCGATAGCGGTGAGGGTGAGGCCGTTTTCGGACCGGGCTACGAGTTCGAGGATCGACGCCACCCGATCGACCATGCGGTGCCGGGGACGGCTGGGAACCTTCTCGACCGGCACGGCTCCGGGGGACCCAGGAGTGTCAGCCATTTCGTGAGCCTATCAACAGGGAGAACCCTTCAATTTGATACATAATTACGTAAGATAATGCGCTATTGCGTAGATGTCGAGAACTGGATAGTGTCCATCCGAGATGGGGCCGGCGTTCGCCCCCCCGATCCGACCGGCCGCCGCTTACTCGGCGGCGGCGAAGTTCACCCGAGCATGTCGGGCCTCGCCCCAGCCGGAACTTCCTATGGAGGCACTATGAACCCCTCCGTCGCGCCGCCGACGACGGTGACCACTGATGAAATGGATGCTCTACGCGCCGAGGTACGCACCTTTCTCGAGAAGGAGACCGCGGCAGGGACACTGACACCGGGCATCGACACCTGGCTCACCCGGTGGGACGAGGACTTCACCCGCCGCCTCGCCGAGCACGGATGGGTAGGAATGACCATCCCGACCGAGTACGGCGGGCACGGCCGGACCCATCTCGAGCGTTTCGTTGTCACTGAGGAACTGCTCGCGGTAGGCGCTCCGGTTGCAGCGCAGTGGGTGGCAGACCGCCAGATTGCACCATCGCTGCTGAGATACGGCACCGAAGAGCAGAAGCACAAGTACCTTCCCCGAATTGCTGCGGGTGAGTGCTTCTTCGGCATAGGAATGAGTGAGCCCGACTCAGGATCGGACCTGGCCAGTGTCCGGACCCGCGGCACCCGCGTGGAGGGCGGTTGGACCGTCACCGGCACCAAAGTGTGGACCTCGGGCGCCCACCACGCTGAGGCGTTCATCGTGCTGGCCCGCACGGAACCACTCGACACGGCACACCGCCACGCGGGCCTGAGCCAGTTCATCGTCGACCTCCGTTCCCGAGGCGTGACGATCCGGCCGATCATTTCCCTCTCCGGCGACCACCACTTCAACGAGGTCGTTCTGGACGAGGTATTCGTTCCCGACGCCATGGTTTTCGGCACGTTGGGCAACGGATGGGAACAGGTCAACTCGGAGCTTTCCTTCGAACGCAGTGGACCCGAGCGTTTCCTTTCGACCTTCCGGCTCCTGGCTGCCGAGATCGGCGCGGTCCGAAAGGGACTGCTGCCCGAGCGCACCGACCTGGGACGTTCTGTGGCCCGGATGGTCGGACTGCACGCACTGAGCCAGAACATTGCCGGAGCCCTTCAGCGGGGCGAGAAGGCCGACACCGCCGCCGCCCTGGTCAAGCTCCTCGGTACCAGCATGGAAGGCGACCTCGTCGAGTACGTCTCTTATCGGCTGGGTGACGAGACCATGGACGGGCAAGCGGAAATCGAGGCTCTGTGCAGGGCCGGACTACACCAGCGTCCGGGGTTCACGCTCCGCGGCGGTACCAACGAAATCCTGCGCGGCGTGATCGCGCGGGGGCTGGGGATGCGCTGATGACCACGACCGCGATCACAATCGATCTTGCCGTAGACCGGGATCTCCAGGACCTCATGGACGATCTTGTCGCCGGGCACTCGGGGCCGGACATCGAGCCGGATCCGGCCGCTGTGTGGGCCACCTTGGGTGCGGTCGGACTGGCCAGGCTGACCGCACCCGAGGAGGCCGGGGGCAGCGGCGCGGGTTGGGTCGAGGCCGCTGCTCTGTTACGCACGACCGCCGCTGGCGGCGTGGCCGTGCCCTTCGCCGAGACCGATCTGTTGGCAGGTCCCTTGCGGCGCGCGGCCGGCCTCGACGACTCGTCGTCGGACACAGCGACCGTCGCCGTCCTGAGGGCGGACGGCCTCGCGCGACGTGTGCCGTGGGCTGGCGCCACCGGGTCCGTTGTCTGCGTGCGTCGGGTCGATGCGGGCTACGAGATCGCGGACGTGCCCACCGATCGGCTGACCGTCGAGGCGGTCGAGGGGATCTCCGAGGTGCCCCTCGGGTCGGTCCGGGTCGACGGTGACGTCACCTGGACACCGGTGGACACCCGTGCCGTCGAGGATTACGTCCTGCGCGGCGCTCTCATCCGTGCGATCCAGTGCGTCGGCGCTATGGAGGGCATGCTGGCTTCGGCGGTTGCACACACCACCGACCGCGCTCAGTTCGGGCGCCCTCTGGCGCGGTTCCAGTCCGTGCAGAATCTCGTGGTCGACACTGCAGCCGAGTCCGTCCTTGCCCGTGCCGCCGTCGACACCGCTCTCGCAGACGCTGTTACCGACGACCTTGCCGGCGACTTCTCGGCCTTTCGTGTCGCGGTGGCCCGCAGTGTGGTCTCACCAGCGCTGGCCGTGGCGGTGCGCAACACTCACCAAGTGCACGGCGCAATCGGCACCACCCATGAGCACACCCTCCACCGGCTCACCCTGCCTGCGTTGCAGTGGCGTTCGGAATTCGGGTCCGCTGCGTTCTGGGAGCGTCAGCTCAGCCGTGCCGCCGTCGACGCCGGTATGGACGGGACCTGGCCGATGATCGTCGAGGGTACGCGGATCACGGGTACAGCTTCTGCCTATCTCGATGCTGTATCCGGACGTTCACTTCCTGACTGAGTGCATGAGTTCATGACGACGGTGACATCGTTGCGGAGCGAGCTCCCCGGCGATGGGGGCGGCTGAGCGGCAGGACCGAAAGGGTCCTGCCGCTCGAGCTCTCACCCTGACTCGTCGGACAGCGCGGGGCGCGGATCGCATCCACGCTAGTCGTAGACCTCGACGTACAGTTCGGCGATTTCGTCGACAGTGGGCACAACCGGGTTGTTGCCCGGCGAACCCGAATCGAGCGCCTGTTGCGCCATCAGTGGGATCAGATCGTTCCAGCGAGCTCGGTCGATACCGTGGTCGCGGGGAGTGGGAACAGCCAGGTCATGACATAGTTCGGCCAGGGAGTCGACGAGGGACTGCGCGGCGATACCGTCACCGGTGGCTTCGGTGGCCACACCGAGGGCCCTGGCGCAGTCTGCGTATCGTGACTCGGCGCCTTTGACGGAGAATGCGGTGATCGCCGGGAGCAGCATGGCGTTGGACAGCCCGTGCGCGACATGGAAGTGCGCGCCGATGGGTCGGCTCATTCCGTGAACGAGGGCCACGCTCGCGTTCGAGAACGCCATGCCGGCCTGGGTAGCGGCGAGCATCATGGCTTCTCGTGCCTGCTTGTTCTCGCCGTCTTCATACGCGGCGCGCAGATTCTGGCCGATGGTGCGCATGGCTGCGAGTGCGAGGCCGTCGGAGACAGGGTTGGCTTTTCGGCTCACATACGCCTCGATCGCATGGGTAAGTGCATCGACTCCGGTATCGGCAGTCAGGCGAGGGGGCATGGACATTGTCAGTTCGAAGTCCACGATTGCTGCGATGGGTAGGAAGGACAGGCCTGGACAGAGCATCTTCTCGTCCGTGACGCTGTCGCTGATGATGGTGAACTGCGTAGCCTCCGAGCCGCTGCCGGCGGTGGTCGGGATCGCGACGACGGGAAGCGCTGGTCCGGTGTAGACGTGCGGGACCTTGTAGTCCCGCATGCGGCCCCCGCGGACCCCGAGGACGGCCAGCGCCTTCGCAGTATCCATCGGGCTGCCGCCACCGAAGCCGATCACCGAGTCGGCGTTGTGATCGGCGAGCAGGGCGAGCCCTGTTTCGAGGGAGTCGGTGGTGGGGTCGGGAACGGTGTCGTCGAACAGGGCTGGTGTGATGCGTGCTTCGCGCAGGAGGGTCAAGATCCGTTCGGACGCGCCTGTCGAGGTGAGGAACTTGTCGGTCACCACTACCGGGCGCTGCAATCCGAGTTGACGGATCACGTCCCCGATGTCGTCGATGGTGCCCCCGCCGATTCGCAGGAACCGTGGGAAGGCGATCTGGATACTCATGGTGCCGTCCTTAGTCGTTCTGAGGGAAGCCGAGGTTGATGCCGCCGTGGTTGGGGTCGAGCCAGCGGGTGGTGACGACCTTGCCGCGGGTGAAGAAGTGCACACCTTCGGTGCCGTGGGCGTGTGTGTCACCGAAGAGGGAGTTCTTCCAGCCGCCGAAGCTGTAGTACGCGGTGGGGACGGGGATGGGGACGTTGACGCCGACCATGCCGACCTCGACTTCGTTCTGGAAGCGGCGGGCTGCGCCGCCGTCGTTGGTGAAGATGGCGGTGCCGTTGCCGTAGGGGTTCGAGTTGATCAATTCGAGGGCTTCGTCATAGGTCCCGACCCGTACGACGGACAGGACGGGGCCGAAGATCTCGTCGGTGTAGACGCTCATATCGGTGGTGACGTGATCCAGAAGGGTCGGTCCGAGCCAGAATCCGTCGCTTCCGCCATCGGCCTGCACGGCCCGGCCGTCGACTACGACGGTGGCGCCGGCAGCTTCGCCGGCGTCGATATAGGAAGACACTTTGTCACGATGTGCTTTGCTCACCAATGGACCCATATCCGAGTCCTTTGTGCCGTCGCCGGTTTTCAGGCTCAGGGTGCGATCCTTGATCTTTGCAACCAGCTCATCGGCGATGTCCCCGACCGCGACCAGTGCGGAGATCGCCATGCAGCGCTCACCGGCGGAGCCGAAGCCCGCGTTCACCATCGCGTCGGCGGCCAGATCGAGGTCGGCGTCCGGCAGAACAACGGCGTGGTTCTTCGCGCCGCCGAGTGCCTGGACGCGCTTGCTGTGGGCGGTTGCGGTTTCGTAGACGTACTTCGCGATGGGGGTCGAGCCGACGAAGGAGATGGCCTTGATTGCCGGATTGGTGAGTAGTTCGTCGACGGCTGTCTTGTCACCCTGCAGGACGTTGAACACGCCGGCGGGTAGGCCCGCCTCGGACCACAGTTCGGCGATCCACAGCGCTGCCGTGGGAACCTTTTCCGACGGCTTGAGGACCACGGTGTTCCCGGCGGCAATCGCGATGGGGAAGAACCACATCGGAACCATGGCGGGAAAGTTGAACGGGGAGATGATGCCGACCGGCCCGATGGGCTGGCGGATCGACGCCATGTCGACCTTGGTCGACGCGTTCTCGGTCATCCCACCCTTGAGAAGGTGGGCGATGCCGCAGGCAAATTCGACGACCTCCTGGCCGCGGGAGACCTCACCGAGCGCGTCGGAGAGCACCTTGCCGTGCTCGGAGGTGATGATCGCAGCCAATTCCTGCTTGCGGGCGTTGAGCAGTTCACGGAATGCGAACAGAATCTGTGTGCGCTTGGCGATCGAGGTATCTCGCCATGCGGGGAACGCCGCCGCGGCTGCCTCGATCACCGTGCGGGCGTCGTCTGTGCTCGCAAGTGCAACTTTTGCAGTCACTGCGCCGGTGGCGGGGTTGGTGACCGGGGCCGATGTGCCGTTGGTGCCGGTGAAGGGCTTGTTGTCCAACCAGTGTGGGATGACGGTCATGGTTATGTGCTCCTGTGACTCTGTGGTTTTCTCGAGTCTGTCGGTGCATATGTGCCGCGGTCAACGAGTATCTTCGCAGTGAGAACTGCAATTTTGCAGCAGCGAGGGAGTGGGATGTTCACCGCCGATAACATGCGTTTTCTGCTGGAGTTGTCACGGACCGGGCGGATCGCGGACGCGGCCAAACGTCTGGACGTCGATCAGACCACGGTGTCGCGCAGGATCACCAGACTCGAAAAAGACATGGGAGCGCGACTGTTCGACCGGGGATCGTCGGGATGGCAACTGACCGAGGCCGGCCGGCGTCTGGTGCCGTACGCAGAAGCGGTCGAATCGACTCTGTTGGCTGCACTCGACGCGACATCGTCCGCTGGATCCGGCAGTCTTCACGGCACTGTCCGGATTCTCACCCCGGACGGCTTCGGCGCCTATGTGTTGGTTCCGGGACTGGGCATGGTGCGCGACAGACACCCTGACCTGTTCACCGAGCTGCGTACGTCGACCACACACGATCTGGTGACCGGTCGCGACTTCGACCTCGCAGTCACTCTCGAACGGCCGTCACCACGATCGGTGTCCGTCAGCAAGCTGGCCAACTACGACCTGCGTCTTTATGCATCACGTCCCTACCTCGACTCGCACAGTGCCATCGAGGCCCTCGACGACCTCGAGGACCACACGTTGGTGTGGTACGTGAACGCCATCTTGGACGTCGAGCCGCTACGTCGACTCGAGCGTCTCCTGCCCAAAGATCGCGCGCATGTCCAGACGAACAACATCACCGGCCACTATCAGGCTGTCAGGTACGGGGTGGGTATCGCGCCGCTCCCGACCTACATCGGTAATGCCGATCCCGATCTCGTGCCCGTACTCCCGGACAAGTTCGTGGCCGAGAGAACCTATTGGTTGGTTGTTCCGCGAGAACTGGCTCGCCTGGCACGGGTGCAGGCCGTCATCGAGGTTCTTCTCGACATCGTCAGCGAGAATCCGGATCTGAGGGCGCCGCGTCAGGGCGGTGATTCACGCTGATTCGCGTGCCGCTCGGATGGCTGTGGCGGTGGAAGGACGCCTCCGGCATCTTGTCTGTCTCGGGAACGGACAGACCAGGACGGTGTGGGAATACCGAGCAGCTCTTCACTTTTCAGCCTTCGGTCTTCGGACGTCCATTCGGCCGATCCTATCGACCGATAGGATAGTAAGTCAATGGTCCATAACTGTCAGTGATCATCACCAGATGGTGGTTTGACCTCTCATCTGAGATAAAAAACCTGCATGATCTGTGCTTGCGGGTGGTTCATGTCGGGTCGCAGGCGCAAATTAGGTAACCTGAGGTAACAACTTGTCGTGGTCGGTGTGTGGCTGCGAAGTGTCTCCGGAAGATTGGAGGAGGTCTGTGCTCGTTCAACCGGAGCGACGTAGCAGTCTCGCACGACCCGACGGGGGAGCGCCGTGGCTGGGGCGTAGTTGGACCGACATGCTCAACAGCGACGCGACGTGTCTACCGGAGGCGAGGTCCGGAGCTGAGCCCGTCATGAACGGAGAGACCCATGGGGGCTGAAGCCCGAGTCGCACCGACGTCACGTCGGCCGAAGGACCGCAATGTGCAGATTGCGAACAATGCACGTGAGCTGTTCGCACTCAGGGGCTTTCACGCCGTTCGCGTAGACCATATCGCCGAGGCGAGTGGAGTCACCGCGCGTGCGGTGTATCGGCACTACAAGAACAAGCAGGAACTCCTCGCCCGCATCATCGATGAGGATCAACAGCGTTGGATCGACGCTCTGGATTCGATCTCAGAGGTCGAGTCGGATGAGGAGCTGGCCCGGTATCTCGACTACCTGGCGCGTGTCGGTATCGAAAGTCGCCGGCTGTCGGTGCTGTGGCAGCGTGAAGCACGCCATCTCGACGAGGATGATTTCCGAACCGTACGAAGCAGGGCAGTGTGGATCTCGGACAACGTTGCCGGTCGACTGATCCGTCCGTGCCACCCCGGCCTCGGCGCGTTCGCAACCGATGTTCGCAGTTGGGCGGTTGTCAGCGTCTTGACCAGCCCGGCGTTCTACGACAGCGCGCTTTCGCGGTCTCGTCTCGCTACCGTGATGGCAACGGCATGCGAACGGATCATCGCTGCGCCGACAGTCGAGCCTGTGCGTCGCCGGCAGACGCCGACTGTCGAGAACGTGCCGATGGCGCGGCGCGAGCAGTTGCTTGCGGCCGCGGCGGCAGCCTTTCGTCGCAGTGGATATGCCGGCGTCAGCATCGACGATATCGGAGCGGATGTCGGGTTCGCCGGTCCGGCGATCTACCGGTATTTCAAGACCAAGTCGAGCATCCTCGTCGCATTGATGGAGCGATTCGCCGAGTGGCGAGCATTGGAGGTCGTTCGAGCGCTGCGCACCTCCATTGATCCGGCCGAAGTGTTGTCCGCGTTGATTTCCGGGTACGTGCGTCTCGGAATCGAGGCCGTGGATCTCCTCGCCGTGGCACTGACCGAAGGGCATTACCTTCCAGACGAGGATCGTGAGCGCTTCGAGCGGACCAATGACGATTTTGTCTCCGAGCTGCGCCGGTGGTACTCCACGGTCCGGCCGGATGTCGACCCGGCGGCCGCGCAGTCGCTCGTGAGCATCGCGGTCACCGTGGTGCACGACTTGGTTCGGATTCCCCATTTCCTCCGCTCCCCGGACTTCGAATCCGAGCTCGATCGGGTAGTGCATGCCCTGTTTGCAGACTGATGTCGACCGGCGTGCTGGGACGCGTGGGTCAGGCACGCCTCTGCCTTCCGATCTGTAGGTCGGTTTTCGAACCGGACCCTTCTCCCGCTCTCGACCGGTCGGAGCACCGGAGTTGGAGACGACCGCCTGGTGGGCCGTACGTGACAGATCGGCGTCGACGTCGTCCATATTGGTGCGTTCGGACCTGAGGGCGTAGTCGACGTCGGGCGGATGCCGGCCAGGTCCCGACCGTGTCGTTCGGATCGAAGGACCTGCCGAGGTTCCGAAAACTGCTCGAGCGCAGTGTTCATCGCCGTGAGCGAGTATTCGGTGACCTCGGGCTCGAACGTCGAGCTCACACAGTGGAGCGGCGCATCCATCTACTTCAACAGTGACGGCACGGGTGCTGGGGNCACCCGTGCCGTCACATCACTGTGTTCAGGTGCGGACGAAACCGGCGTAATCGTTTTCTGCCGACTCCTGGTTCTTCTTCAGGTACTGGGCCAGACCACCGGGGTAGGCCAGCAGTTCACGCTTCTTACCGGGCACATTGGCATTCATGTACCAGGAGTCCGCGAGCGGGAAGATCGTGGCGGCGGTGACTTCCTCGAAGTGCTGCTGCCACTCCTTCTCGCCCTCCGGCGTCGCTTCGATCCGGGTCAGGCCCCGCTCACGCATACTGACCAGGCAGTCGATCACCCAGTCTCCTTCGAGCTCTGCACAGGTCGGTCCGTTGCAGAAGGCCGACGGGCTCTGCGGTCCGTAGACGAAGAGGATGTTCGGAAAACCCGAGGTGGCACGACCGAGGAGGGTGTGAACACCGTTCGCGTAGGTCTCGCCGAAGGTCTCACCGTTCGTGCCTACGATGTCGATGTCGCAGAGGCCACCGGTGAACGAGTCGAATCCGGTCGCCAGGACGATGACGTCGAATTCGCGCTCGACACCATCAGCGGTGACGATGCCGTTCTCGTAGATGTGATCGATGCGATTGTCGTTGACGTCCACGAGTTCGACGTTGTCTTGGTTGAAGGCTTCGTAGTAGGTGTATTCCAGCGGGCATCGCTTGGAGCCGAAGGGATACGGAGGCTCGGTCGGAACCAACTTCTCGGCGAGGACGGGATCCTTGATCCGGCCGCGGGTCTTGTCGCGCCAGAAACGGTAGATTCGGTTACTGACCTCGACGTCGAAGAACAGATCGGCGTAACCGCCCAGCCAGATCTGTAGGCCTCCTTCGGCGTACAGCTTCTCGAGTCCTTCGGTGAACTCCTCGTCGGTCATCTCGGCTGTCGGTTTGTAGACCAGGTCGTAGGCGAGACCACCGAACGTCTGGTTGCGGAACTCGAAGAACTTCGGGTAGCTCTTGCGTAGCTCCTCGTTCGCGGCATGATCGAGCTTGGCCGAATACATCGGTAGCGTCATCGACGGCGTGCGTTGGAAGACCGTCATCGACTCCACCTGAGGGGCGATCGATTGGATGACCTGTACACCGCTGGCGCCGGTGCCGATCACCGCGACGCGCTTGCCGCGCATATCGTAGCCCGTGGGCCACTCGGCGGTGTGGAAGATGTCGCCCTCGAAGGTGTCGCGCCCCGCGATGTTCGGGATGAGCTTCTTGGAACCCGTACCGAGCATCGGAAGGAAGAACCGTGCCCGGGTCAGAAAGGTCTCACCGGTATTCTCGTTGCGGGACTCGACAACCCACTGATCGCGACTGGTGTCGAATCGGGCTGCGACCACGCGAGTGCTGTAGTGGATCTCCGGACCGAGTTCGAGCTTGTCGACCACGAAGCGGAAGTACTCCTGCAGTTCCTCCTGACCGGGGAACATCTCCGACCAGTCCCACTCCTTCCAGATGCGCTCGTCGGAAAACTGGTACGCCGTGGCCTCGGTATCGACCCGGGCGCCGGGGTACTGATTCCAGTGCCAGACACCGCCGGCCTCGGAGCCTGCTTCGTACAGCTTCACCGTGAACCCCAACGCGCGCAGGCGTTCGAGCGCGTAGACGCCGGCGAACCCGCCGCCGACTACCAGCACGTCGAGCTCCTCGGTTACGGGACGAGTGTCCTCGAGTAGGGAGACCATTGTGTATTCCTTTCGCACCTTGGATCTGAAGCCTCGGGCTGTTCGATTCATCTGATCGATCGCAGGTCTGGACAAAGTCGATGTCGGACGCCGCAGCGGGCACCCTTCGATGTCTCGAGTTCACGAATGTCATCGAGCGCTAACGCGCACTCTCCGAATGGGACGATGGTGCCCCCGTCGTCAAAATATGTCAAGAATCACTAATTCGTGTTCGCGATGATCTGGTACCCGCGCCTTCCCGACGCGTCCATGCGACTGTAGTGAATGTAGGTGTTCTGCACGGTCGTTTGTCACGGTGGGCGGGGAGTCGCCCGCCTCGGACTCGAAGTATGGACGGTGCAGCGTTCGCTGTTGGTAATCATCGCTAACTTAATTGAGCTCATAGGCGGCTCGGGGATCTCGAAGTGGCGACCGGTGTCCACCGGGATGGCCGAGACCCCGCGCTAAAGCGTGACCCGCATATGGTGTGCCGAGTAGACCCGTAATGGTGCCGGGTGGAATGCGTCGACCGGCCCCGAACTTCTTCGCACCCGCCGCGTATCGCGGATGCGTCAAGGGTTGGTCTCCCACCGACCAGCCTCATCGAGACCTACATAGCCTCCCAATATCGTTCGGAGCGCATGGAAGCTGATCGGTTCGCAGCGTCCGACAAGTGATTCTTGGTTCACGACGAGGCGCCCGAAATCTCGACGGGTCGAGGACGACGGTCTCGTGGGCGTGCGGAGAACCGGATCGTCCAGGCTGCCGCGTAAAGACCGCCAGCGTCGATCTCAGGACACGCCTCTCCTCGATGCTGACCGTGTGCCGTTGCGTGAGCGGTGAGCGGTCTACTTCTCGGGATCGAGGAGAGGGGTTCGAGTCGGTTTAGGAGATCTTCTTAGCATTTGATGACTTGTTGTCACCGGTGGGGGGAGTTTCTTCGCGAATCATCGTTGCTAGGGAGAAGTCCTCGACGATTGTTGGGCGCCGCTGCGGCTTTACCGGCCGCTCGGGATGTCTGCGTCGATGTATGTGGATCCATCGCGTGGTACTGGGAGAGGGGCCTGAAGTTAGTATCCCTTGACATCGTGCTGTGACGTGGATGACGCTGTGTGGGGAAGTTGTGGTGGTGAAGCGGGTCGGTCGAGCAAGGAGCGGCCGACCCGACCGGGGGCTGCATGTATTGCCGCGCTGCCTACTGTGCCGCACTGCGGCTTCGTAGTGCGTATTGCGACTTGTGGACGAAAGGTGGTGCACGAGCGGGCATTCCGATCCGGAGCGAGATGCGCGGCTACGCAGACTGCATCTGTGCTCCGCGCGGGGTGAAAAATTAGTAGCCGTTGACAAAACGCGGATAAGGTCCCTAATGTGCTCTCATCTCACGAGACAAGCATCCGACTAGAGATTAGCATTCATAGACTTAATGTCGGACGCTGCAGGCTTGCTCACGGTGTTCAGAACAGGATGGACCAGCATGGAAACGTTCGAGTTTATCGAGTTCGAGGAGTCCGGAGCGACTGCGACGGTCTGGCTCAACCGCCCGCCGGCCAACGCAGTCAGCCAGGACATGTACGTCGAACTGAAGCAGTTCTTCGACAATGTCGACAAGTACCTTCCCGACGCGCGTGTCGTCGTCGTCGCAGGCCGCGGCAAGCATTTCTGCGGTGGCAACGACCTGGAAGAATTCAAGACCCTGTCGCCGGAGAACTCGCCCGCACGCATGAAGCAGGTACGCGAGGCCTTCTTCTCGATCCGGGACAGTGCGAAGCCGACGGTCGCAGCGGTGCAGGGTGCGGCGGTCGGTACGGGCTTGTGTATTGCGGCCTCGTGTGACCTGGTCGTGGCTGCGGAGAATGCACGATTCTCGTTGCCGGAAGTAAACGTGGGGGTTATGGGTGGTGCCAAGCATCTGTCCCGTCTCGTCCCACAAGGCATGGTTCGCTTGATGCATCTGAGCGGTGACATGGTGCCGGCCGCAGACATTTACAAGTTCGGTGGGATCGTCGAGGTCGTGCCGAACGACGAGCTGATGACTCGCGCCCAGGCACTCGCCGATTCACTTGCCCGACACAGCCCGGCCGCGCTGCGCTTCGCGAAGATGAGTATGAACACCATCGAGTACATGGACCTCAAGTCCGGTTACGAGTACGAGCAGTCGCTCACCGGTGAACTGTCCGGTTACGAGGACTCCAAGGAAGCAGTCAACGCCTTCCTCGAACGTCGTACTCCCCACTACACGGGTAGGTGACCTACGATGACGACGGATCTGGCCGAATATCGGTCCGGTGTCCGCGCGTGGTTGGCCGACGCGGACATTCCCGCCGTTCCCCTCGATCTCGACGAGCGATTCGATGTTCTGCGCGACTGGCAGCGAGTGCTGTTCGAAGCCGGAGGGCTGGGCATCAGCTGGAGCAAGGAGGCCGGTGGCCAAGGGCTGTCCCATCTGCACCAACTGGCGTTCGCTGAAGAGTTGGCTTATGCCCGGGCGCCGATGCCTATCGGTCTGATCGGCCTCGACGTAGTCGGACCGTCGATCGACGAGTTCGGCCAGCAGTGGCAGAGAGAAGAGCTCCTACCGAAGCTGCTCTCCGGTGAGCACATCTGGTGCCAGGGCTTCTCCGAACCCGGGGCCGGGTCGGACCTTGCCTCGCTGCGCACCCGGGCCGTGCTCGACGGTGACGAGTTCGTCATCTCCGGCCAGAAGGTATGGACCAGCTGGGCGCACAAGGCGCAATGGTGTGCGCTGCTCGTTCGTACCGACCCTGCGGCACACAAGCACGCCGGAATCAGCTACCTGCTCGTGGATATGTCCACGCCGGGAATCACGCCGAAGCCACTGGAGCAGATGACGGGCGACCGCGAATTCTGTGAGGTCTTCTTCGACGAAGTGCGCGTTCCGCGGCGGAATCTTGTCGGAGAGCTCAACGGCGGTTGGGCTGTTGCGACGCACACTCTTGGTATCGAGCGCGCTGCCTACACGTTGCGCCGGCGAGTCGATTACGAGGTTGCGTTCGAAGACGCCGTCGCTGCGCTTCGAGATCATGGGCTTCCCGCGCCGGAGACCGGGCTCGGACGCCGTGTACGCATAGCGATCGGCAAGGCACACGTTGCATTGAAAGTCCTGGGCGCGCAAACGCAGAAAACGGTCGCGCGACTCGCTGCGGGAGAGGTCCCGACTCCGGAGGATTCCGTCGACAAGCTTCTGCTCAACGAGGTCGAGCAGATAATTTTCGGGGAGATCGCCGAGCTTCTCGGTCCATACCGGGCCGTCGAGGAAAGTCGGCCGTTGGGGCTGGCATCAGATCGGTGGGCACATGACCACCTCTATTCGCGGGCGACCTCCATCTATGGCGGCACCTCTCAGATTCAGCGAAATATCATCTCGGAACGACTGCTAGGACTCCCTCGTGGCTGACGACACCACTACTGCAGAACTGGCCAACAGCCTGGAAGACTTCCTCGCTCGCAGTTACGATTCCGCCACCCGACGCGCAGTGCTCTCGGAGAGGAGGGTCACCGAGCTCGGTGGTGTTCTCGGCGAGATGGGAGTGTTCGCTACCTCTGTACCCGAGGTGTTCGGCGGGCTGGGGCTTCCGATGGCGTCGCTCGGACCGTTGTTCACCCTGTACGGCAGGTACCTGGTACCGGGGCCATTGCTGGAGAACTCGCTACTTCCTGCTGTTCTGGCCGCCGATGCACCGGAGACCGCCCGCGCAGCGTTCAAGGCAGCGATGAGCGGTGACGGACAGTTGGCCCTCGTCGATCCGCACGCCACCGGAGACTGGGACGGCGGATCGATCACCGTCCGCAACGGCAGACTCTTCGGACGCTGTCACCTCGTTCGGTTCGGTGGTGATGCGACGCAGCTGGTCGTCGTTTCGGATGATCAGCAGTTATGGCTCGTCGATCCCCATGCGGGAGGCCTCGAGATGATCCAGACCGATGCCAACGCAGATCCGCTCTCGTCTTTCGCCTCGGTTGGTCTGGACGACGTCGCAGGCACGCCGCTCGCTGATCCGTCTGCAGCGCCGAGGCTGATCGAAGAGATCCGTTCGTGGGTCAGAACGCTCGTCGCATGTGAGTTGAGTGGAATCGCCGCCCATTGCGTACGCACCACGATCGATTATGCGAAGGAGCGTGAGCAATTCGGTCGGCCGATCGGGTCTTACCAGGCGATCAAGCACATCATCGCCGATATGCATGTACATGCCGCCTCGGTTCGGAATCTCTGCGATTCCGTACTCGCGGACACGGTGAACAGCGAGGCGCCGACAGCGGTCGACGCAGCTGTGCTGAAGGCGCACGCTTCCAAGGTGGCCGTCGAGGTCTGCCAGGACGCGATCCAGGTGCACGGTGGAATCGGATTCACCGCCGAGGTCGATCTGCACTGGTTCTACA
Source organism: Rhodococcus sp. C26F (assembly GCF_053345925.1). NCBI lineage: Bacteria > Bacillati > Actinomycetota > Actinomycetes > Mycobacteriales > Nocardiaceae > Rhodococcus > Rhodococcus sp. C26F. The sequence goes on along the minus strand of NZ_JBKFBA010000050.1, from coordinate 4,783 downwards.
AACGAGCGCTCGCCCTACGGCCCTGGTACGGCGATACCCGGGCATTGGAAGAGATGGTCGGTGCGGCAGCATTGGCGCAGACCACAGAACACGCAAGCACGGCGAAGGCGGTCTGATGATCCCACGAGGTGGAAATGTCGCTCCCACTCGCGACTACGTGGCGTCCGGGGATTGGGACGGCGCCTTCATCGACGACTATCTGGCGACCGCAGCCGCCGCGGTACCGGACCGGATGGCACTCGCCGAGCCGACCCGATCGTTGACCTTCGCCGAGTTCGACGCAGCAGTGAACGCGTTGGCAAGCGCCTTGCAAGCGCATGGCATTGCGCCTGGCGATGTCGTCTCGTGGCAGTTACCGAACTGGATCGAAGCGTGCGTGGTCCATCTGGCTGCCATACGTATCGGTGCTGTGAGCAACCCGATCATTCCGATCTACCGGCATACCGAGACTGCGTTCATCTTGCGACAGTCGGCTTCGAAAATCGTCTTTGTCCCGTCGGTCTTCCGGCACTTCGACTACGCGGCGATGGCCTGCGAGATCGCTCGTGACCTGGACGAACCACCGACTGTCGTAGTAGTCGGGGAGGGGAGCCCAGCCGGCGGCATCCGGTACGACGATTTCGTCGGAGGCGCGGAAAAGCCGAACCGTGTCGACCGCTCACCGGACGATGTGGTGCTACTGCTGTACACCTCGGGAACCACATCCGACCCCAAGGGCGCGATGCACAGCCATAACACTCTCAACTACGAGAACCGCAGCATCGCCGACCTTCTCGAACTGAGCAAATCCGATGTGATCTTCATGCCGTCGCCGGTCGGACACATCACCGGAATCCTGTACGGGATCCAGCTACCACCGATGCTGCGCAGCGGCGTGGCGCTGCTCGACGTCTGGAGCCCGCAGGCGGGCATGCGTCTCATCGAGGAGCACCGCTGCACCACGACGGTCGCTGCGACTCCGTTCCTGCATGGGATCGTCCACGATCCGTCCCGCTCGTCACATGACCTCTCCTCGATGAGGAACTTCCTTTGTGGTGGCGCCGACGTTCCCCCTGACCTGGTCATCGAGGCCACCGACGCCCTTGATGCACTGGTTGCGCGTGTCTACGGGTCGACGGAGTTTCCGACGGCATCGGCGGGCACGCGAAGCGATCCCCTGACCACACGAGCGACAACAGATGGCCGGGCGATCAAATCTGCGGAGATCCGGATCGTCGATGATGACATGCAGGACGTGGCCCCAGCGGTTCCCGGCGAGATTCTGCTGCGCGGTCCGGAGATGTTCCTCGGATATCTGGACAACCGACTCAACGACAGTGCGTTCACCGCGGACGGTTGGTTCCGCAGCGGTGATCTAGGCCGTCTCGACATCGAGGGCTACCTCGAGATCGTCGGCCGCAAGAAGGACATCATCATCCGCGGCGGCGAAAATCTCAGTGCCAAAGAGGTAGAGGACCACTTGTTCGCCCATCCGATGATTGCCGACGTCGCGGTCGTCGGATCGCCGGATCCCGTGCTCGGAGAACGAGTCTGCGCGATTGTCGTCCCGGAGCCCGAAGTCGAGATCGAGCTCGAGGATCTCACCGGATGGTTGATCGAACGCAACATCGCACGGCAGAAGCTTCCGGAAAGTCTGATCGTCGTCGACGAGTTGCCGCGGACGGCAAGCGGGAAGATCCAGAAGTTCAAATTGCGGGAGCTCGCGGCGGACCGCGCCAAAGGCACAGTCCACCGTTGAGTGGACCCGACACACCGGACACAAGCACCCATCATTCCTCGAACAACGACCATCGACGCGAGTCCCTCGCGGCGGGATGGAGAACACCATGAGAGAGCACCACTCGGCCGTTTTCTCGACCGGTCACCAGTTCCTCGAAGGTCTTCGCTGGCACAATGGCAAGCTCTGGGCCAGTGACTTCTTCAGCAAGACGGTGAAGACGTTCAACGCCGACGGTTCGTACACCGACGTCGCCGAGGTCGAAGGCTCGCCATCGGGACTGGGCTTCCTGGATGACGGTTCGGTCCTCGTCGTGTCACAGATGGATCGAACCGTCGTGCGGATCGAACCCGACGGTACGCAGTCGGTGCACGCCGACTTCAGCCAGTACGCCGGTGGCATCGGCAACGACATGATCGTCACAGGCAAAGGTGATGCGTACGTCGGAAACTTCGGTTTCGCTCTCGGGGAGGAGGACCCGAAGACAACACGCTTGGTCCATGTGTCCGCAGACGGCTCCATCAACCCCGTCGGTGGTGAAGTTCTGTTCCCGAACGGCATGGCGATCACCCCGGACAGAGTTCTTCTCACCGCCCAGACATGGCGGCACTGCATCACGGCGTTCGACATCCAGGAAGACGGAAGCCTGGCCAACGAGCGAATCTGGGCCCAGCTCGACGATTCCGTTCACCCGGATGGCATCGCACTCGACGCCGACGGCGGTGTGTGGTTCGGCAACGCGTTGACCCTCGAGTCGGACAGTGGCTTCTACCGAGTTGTCGAGGGAGGAGAGATCACCGACAAGGTTGCGATCGATGGGGCCTGGTCGGTCACCTGTGCATTCGGCGGTGACGATCTCCGCACCCTGTACATGGCGTGCAACGTGACCACGCTCGAGGAGTTTCACGAAGGCAAGTCGACTTCGGTAGTTGCGACTGCGAACGTCGGCTACAAGGGCGGCCCGGCAGTGTGAGTAGGACTGCCGCAGAAGTATCGCGTCCAAGGGCTGATCTCGGCCGAGTCGACCCCGGTGCTTACGCGGGATTCGGGCACACTGCAGGCGGGATACGCGCGAGGAGGGAAACCAAGTCGGTCTGACAGGCGTACCCGAAATAGGTGTTCAGTATCGTGGCGAACCCGAGTGCATCGGGCACGTCATAGGCTGGAAGTTCGGCCTCGATCGTGGCGACACAGCGATCGTAGGTTTTCCTGATCGCCGGCGAAGAAGTGGCAACCTGAATGTGTTCGCGCGCCGGTGATGTCAATAATTCCCCGCTGAAAAGGTCGAGACAGATCGGCTCGATGCCTTCGGCATCGGGGTTCATAGGCACACACGTGTATATCCGACCACCCCGGGACCTCACCTCGCGCCATGCTGCGGTTTCGGCACTGTCGACCCGGTCGAGCCACTCGAGGTGACGTTCGGCGAACTCGACAAACCCTGCAGCATCGAACTCCGACTCTCGCCGAATATCCGAATCCGACTCAGCTGCTGCTGGATTGATGTTCGGCACACTTGTGCGCGGATCGGCAGCGTCCGTCCTATTTCGCTGGGACGCCGCCGTATGGACAGGTGCGGTGTCGGAACCGGCCTCAGGTTGAGAACGACAAACCGAAGGCATTACCCCGAGGTGCGGACCGGACAAGGTCATTGTGCATCTGCTCCTTCACTACGACCACTGTCATATGATCGTGTGGACGACCTCCTGTCGTTACTGACTCACCGCCACCTCCGACAACAGGCCGGCAAGCTCGGATCACTCTGTGTTCGATCTGCGTGGAATCGGCGCGAATGCGTTCTCATACTGGAGATATGAAGCCGGATCCGGGTAACCACATCGATACAGAGCCGACGACAGCAACGTACACCTCGATGGGTATCGGTAGAACGACTCTGACCGGCGTCAGCGATTCAGGTCGTGGATGGGCCGTTACGAACACCACAGCGCGCACTGCGGCGATCCGTCGCTACGTCGACATGCTGCAAACAGCTCGCCGGCGAAGGGGGCGTTCTATCGAGGACGGAGAACCCTGCTTCGATCATCGCCTTTGATCACCGAAGCAGGGTCCCGGCAGCCCGAGCGCAGGCAGCAGGTGGGATCTGCCCGTGCCCAGTGGCGGAGGCACGCCGCCTCGCCCATGCCGCATACGCACCATCGGCCGACACGTGGCTTTCGGTGGATGCTCATGAGACGAACCGTCAACAGGTAGTTCGCTGTTTCTGGACCGCATGACTGTCGACGGAAGATACCTGCTCAATCAATATATGTAACAGTACTGTTCACTACTGCGTGACTTTGCCACCCCATCATTTCTGGATGCTCGTTCACTGGCTTCGGAGCGTGAAGCACAGTTCCTACCCGAGTCTCGACCATGTACTCGGTGGCCAAGGCTTCGCCGTGCACCATCCGCGCACATCTACTGAACACGTCCAGTTTCCGTTGGCCAGAGCCTCCCGGATCTCCCGCCCAGGTATCCCGAAGGCTTCGAGGACCCGGCGATCGCTGGGCGCGACATTCTGAAGGGCGGTGGTGGCATGGAAACCGAGTGTGAGGGCGCGGGAACAGCCGTGGCTGACTTCCGGCGTAGCGTCCACGTCAAGGATAGAGAGATCTGTTCCAAGATTGCCGTGTCACACCGGTTTCCGTTGACACGTCGGTTGTGTGAATCGACAGCCGTACCCTGCGCTGATTGTCTCTCGAACCCGTGGATCTGGTTGGACCCGATCAGGCGAGCACTCGATCGGCCGGCTGCATCTCCGTCTGCGCGTTCACTCCACCATGTGTCGACGGGCGCCTCAGGATGTCACGTGACGCAATTCCTGGCCCCACATACGATCCGCGCCTTCGTCGAATGCACACACTGTGCGTCCCATCGTCTGGTCAACTGCAAAAATGCTGCATGCTGTGACCAACAGAAGCTAGGCATGCCGCTTCGTCGTCAGATTCCCACGAGGGGTCCGATGACGGGATTCCACTGGTAGATGCTCTGGTCGACGACAACACCCTGCGTGACATAGGGGTCCTTGGCGAGCAGGGCCTGCAGGTCGTCTTCGCTGTCCGCCTT
>NZ_JBKFBA010000005.1:222433-278844 GCF_053345925.1 Rhodococcus sp. C26F | reverse complement strand
CCCCGGTCGGGCTTCGGGAAGGGGCAGCGCTCTCGGGTCCTTTCTCCAGGTCGACGTCGGCTGGTGTCTCACGGTCAGGACCAGCAGGTGGTGTCGTAGTCGTTGTGGTCACGGGTCATTGCGTAGGCGATGCGGTTGGCGCGGTGGGCCAGAGCGCAGGCGATGATCCCGCCGTGCTTGCCCCGGGCCCTCAGGCCGGCGGCATAGGCCTTCGCGGTGGGTTCGGCCTGCCACAACCCCACTCCGAGGTCGATCAGTGCCCGCCGTAGCGTGACGCTGCCTTCGCGGCTGATCCCTCCGTCGCGACGATGGCCGGCAGATTCGTACTGCATCGGCGACAATCCCGACGCTCGGTAGATCTGCCGGGGTCCTGGCCACCGCTGTGGATCTCCGAGTGCGGCACCGTAGTTCGCGACGCGGACCACACCCCATCCGGGGGCGGTGGTCAACGTGGCGAATGGAGTCCGTGGTAGCAGGGCGGCCAGTTCGGCCTCGGCCGCGGTGATCTGGGTGTCGAGATCGGTCAGCAACGCCAGATCGGCGGTCAGGATCCGGCGAGCGATCACCGCGTCGCTGGTGGGCAACGCCTCGCGGGCGGCGGTGATCAGACGCTCCGCCAGCGGGCGCTGCACCCGCAGGCCCCGATGCGCGGCGAAGCGGATCAGACGGCTCGATCCGAGGGTGGCCAGGCGGGCCGGGTCGCTGAACTCGGCCGCGACCAGACGGCCGATCCGGGTGCCCAGTACGTCCGGCAGTGCCCGGGTCAGGCCGGGAAAGGCCCGGTCGAGTTGGCCGAGGAGCTGGTTCTTCGTCGCGGTGCGGGTGGCGACCCGCCGCATCCGGTGGGTCGCCCAAGCGGTGAGCTCACCGAGCACCCGATCGGGGTGGGTGACCGGTTGTCCTTGGCCGGTCAGGAGCAGGTCGGTGATTGCGTCGAGGTCGATGGCATCGGTCTTGATCCGCCGGCGGCCGTGGATGCGGCGTTGTTCGCCGACCCGGGCGGGATTGAGTTCGAGGATCTCCCATCCCGCAGGCCAGCCAGGGTAGTCGAGCATCGGTCGGTGGTAGTGGCCGGCGGCTTCGATACCGATCTTGACCTGCGGTGACGGTGGGAAACTCTGGGTGAGTCGGTCTACGAGCAGCCTCAGGTCGGAGCGGGTCATGGCGATGTCGACCGGCCCGAACAGGCGGTGGCGGCCGGTGTCGGTCGCCGAGACCGATGCGGTGGTCTTGCCGACGTCGACGGCAACAACGATCGTGGACGGTGTGACTGGAGCGGCATGCACAGGCACGACGAACACCTCCGGAGGGTGTGTCAGCGAGGAGCGGAGCGCCCGAACGCTCGACTCCTTCGGAACGGGAACTACGACATTCCCTTCCTGACACCTCCGGAGGTGTTTGTGAAGGACTGACTCAACTCATATCAGCGGTTCACCGCCTGGCGGAGATCGTCCTCGACGTCCTCCGCCGTGACGAACAGCAGTTCGTCCCCGCCCTCGAGCGGATCGTCCGGCTGCGGGACGATCACCCGCCCGCCGCGCAGGATCGCCACGAGTGCCGTATCGCGCGGCAGTTCCAGTTTCCGGACCGGTTTCCCGGCGAGGGCGGTGGTGTCGCGCAGGGTGACCTCCACCAGGTTCGCGCCCTTGCGCAGCGTCATCAGCCGCACCAGATCGCCCACGGTGACGGCTTCCTCGACCAGCGCCGCGAGCATGCGCGGTGTGGACACCGCGACGTCCACACCCCACGATTCGTCGAACAGCCACTCGTTGCGCGGATCGTTGACGCGGGCCACGACCCGTGGAACACCGAACTCGGTGGTCGCGAGCAGGCTGAGGACCAGGTTGGCCTTGTCGTCGCCCGTCGCCGCGATCACGACGTCGTACTGCTCGAGTCCGGTGGATTCGAGCGAGCTGAGTTCGCAGGCGTCGGCGTGTACCCACGTCGCGTCCGGCACGGACTCGGGTTCCACGTGGTCGAGCTTGCGTTCGATGAGCATCACTTCGTGGGCGTTGCGCAGCAGTTCCCGCGCTATCGAGCGCCCCACCGCTCCGGCGCCGGCGATCGCCACCTTCATGTGGGCTTCCTCTCGGGTGGACGGGTCAGTTCTCGTCGACCGGCGGGTTCTCGGCGTGTGTGATCGCCTCCGAGACCGAACCCGACACGGCCGCGATGTAGACGGAGTCGTCGGCCTGCAGCACCGTCCTGCGGTCGGGCAGCAACCCGGTGCCGAACCGGATCAGGAACGCGACGCGCGAACCCGTGGCTTCCTCGAGGTCGGTGACGCGTCGTCCGACCCACCCCTCGTGCACGTTCACCTCGGCGATGGCGACGGATCCGGTGGGATCGCGCCAGCGGGCGGTCTCGCTGTCGTGCGTGAGCGCATGCAGGAAACGGTCGGTGGTCCACGGCACGGTCGCCACGGTGGGGATGCCGAGCCGCTCGTACGCGGCGGCCCGCTTGGCGTCGTAGATTCTCGCGACGACGCGTTCGACGCCGAAGGTCTCGCGGGCCACGCGCGTCGAGATGATGTTCGAGTTGTCGCCGGACGAGACCGCCGCGAAGGCGTCGGCGTGTTCGATGCCGGCGGAGATCAGGACGTCGCGGTCGAAGCCCATGCCGAGCACGGTGCGCCCGGGGAAGTCCGGGCCGAGTCGTCCGAACGCGCTCTCATCGCGGTCGATGACCGCGACCTCGTGGCCGAGCCGGACGAGTGCGGTGGCCACCGCCGAACCGACCCGACCGCACCCCATCACCACCACGTACACCCCAGTGGACTCCGTTCCGGTCGATCTTTCCGAGACGGACCGCTGCGGACCGCCGATCCGAACGGTACCGCGTGACGATCTTCGAGAGGTCGTGACCCGGCCGAGGGGTACTTCGGGGCCGGAACCGCATAGGCTTTGCGCGTGTCCAAGCTTTCCACCGCGGCGAAGCGGCTCGTGCTGGGTCGCCCCTTCCGCAGCGACACTCTCGGGCACGAGTTGCTGCCCAAGCGCACCGCACTGCCGGTCTTCGCCTCCGACGCGCTGTCGTCGGTCGCCTACGCACCCGAGGAGATCTTCCTCGTCCTCTCCGTCGCGGGGTTGTCCGCCTACGCCTTCTCGCCGTGGATCGGGCTCGCTGTCGCCTTCGTGCTCGTGATCGTGGTCGCCGGCTACCGCCAGACCGTGCGCGCCTACCCGTCCGGCGGCGGCGACTACGAGGTCGCCACGAAGAATCTCGGCCCCACGGCAGGGCTGACCGTCGGCAGTGCGCTGCTCGTCGACTACGTCCTGACGGTCGCGGTGTCGCTGTCGTCCGCGGCGGCGACGGTCGGATCGGCCGTCCCGTTCGTCGCCCGGCACAAGGTGCTCTTCGTCGTTGTCGCGATCGCGTTGCTGACCGCGGTGAACCTGCGCGGACTCCGGCGCGCCGGCCGGGCGTTCGCCGTCCTCACCTATACCTTCGTGGGTTGCCTGCTGGTGATGCTCGGGGCCGGACTGTTCCGGATCTTCGTCCTGAGCGACGACCTGCGTGCGGAGTCGGCGGACTTCGAACTCGTCGCCGAGCAGACGGATCTGACCGCGCTCGCCTTCGTCCTCCTGCTCGCGCGGGCCTTCTCGTCCGGCTGCGCGGCGCTGACGGGTGTCGAGGCGATCAGCACGGGCGTGCCGGCCTTCAAGAAGCCGAAGGCGCGCAACGCCGCGACGACCCTGCTGGTACTCGGCGGCATCGCCGTCACGCTGTTCCTCGGGGTGGTCTTCCTCGCCGAGCGGCTCGGTGTGGTGGTGGCCGAGCATCCCGACACCCAGCTGCGCGGCGCACCCGAGGGTTACGAGCAGAAGACGCTGCTCTCCCAGCTGGCGCACACCGTCTTCGACGGGGTGCCGGCCGCGTTCGTCCTGATCACGATCGTCACCGCCGTGATCCTCGTGCTCGCCGCGAACACGGCCTTCAACGGATTCCCGGTGCTCGGTTCGGTTCTCGCGCAGAACCGTTACCTGCCGCGCCAGTTCCACACCCGCGGCGACCGGCTCGCCTTCAGCAACGGCATCCTCTTCCTCGCCGGGATCGCCGTCGTCTTCGTGTGGGTCTTCGAGGCCGAGGTCACCCGGCTCATCCAGCTGTACATCGTGGGTGTGTTCGTCGCGTTCAGCCTGGGGCAGGCCGGCATGGTGCGTCACTGGACGCGGGAACTGGGCACCGAGACGGATCCGTCGGCGCGGGGCCGCATGGCGCGGTCGCGGTTGATCAACGGCGTCGGATGCGTCTCCACGTCGGTGGTGCTGCTGGTCGTGCTGACGGGCAAGTTCGCCGCCGGCGCGTGGATCGCGGTGGTGACCATGGTCGTCGCGTTCGGGCTCATGAAGGCGATCCGGCACCACTACGACACGGTCGCCGCCGAACTCGAGAGGGCGGACTGGGACGGGGTGCTGCCCAGCCGCACCCATTCGATCGTGCTCGTCTCGACCCTGCACCTGCCCACGATGCGCGCCCTCGCCTACGCGCGGGCGACCCGCCCCGACACCCTCGAGGCGATCACCGTGAACGTCGACGACGAGAGCACCCGGCGTCTCGTACTCGAGTGGGAGAAGAGCGATCTGACGGTGCCGTTGAAGGTGGTCGAGTCGCCCTACCGGGAGATCACGCGGCCCGTCCTCGACTACGTCCGCCGGGTGCGGCGCGATTCTCCCCGCGACGTCGTGACCGTCTTCATCCCCGAATACGTGGTGGGGCACTGGTGGGAACAACTGCTCCACAACCAGAGCGCCCTGCGGCTCAAGAGCCGGCTCCTCTTCCAGCCGGGGGTGATGGTGACGAGTGTGCCCTGGCAGCTGCGCTCGTCCGCGGACGCCGGCGTGGTGGGGCGGGCCGCCCCGAACGGGCACGATCGACAGTTGGACAACGAGGAGGAACCGCGGTGAATCGTCAGGCACACCCGCGCACGGATTGGTCCGGCCGGAGGATCGAGGTGATCCTCGGCAATCCCGCCCACGGTGGTGCGTGTGTCGCGCGGTTCGAGGGGCGCGTCGTGTTCGTGCGGCACGGACTGCCGGGGGAGCGGGTCTTCGCTCGTGTCACCGAGGATCGGGGCGGGTCGTTCTGCTTCGCCGATGTGGAGGACGTGCTCGAGGCGTCCGAGGACCGCGTCGATCGGGTCTGCCCGATCTCCGGCCCGGGAGGGGCGGGTTGCTGCGACCTCTCGCACATGACCGTCGAGGCACAACGCCGGTTCACGGGTGCGGTGGTGGCCGAGCAGCTGCGCCGGCTCGGTGGGGTGGACCGGGAGGTGACCGTCGAGGAGGTGCCGGGCGGTGCGTCCAACGGCACCCTGTGGCGCACCCGGGTCCGGCTCGCGGTGGACGTGGTGGGGAACCCGGGATACCGCCGGTACCGCAGCAACGAGGTCGTCCCGGAACTGGCGTGCCCGCAGATCGATCCGCACGCCTACGTCGGCCTCACCGATCGTGTGTGGCAGCCGGGAGCGGAGCTGCAGGTCGTACTCGACGCGGAGGGCCGGCGGCACGTGGTGGAGATCGCACCTCCGGTCCTCTCGGGTGGTGCGCGACGGCAGGGCCGGCGCGGCGCGGCGTCGCGGCGGGCGGCGGTGAACGCGCCCCGTCCGGAGAAGGTGATCGAAGGCTCGGGACGTGTGGTCGAGCGGGTCGGCGAACGCGAGTGGCGGTTGGCGCCGACCGGTTTCTGGCAGGCCCACCGCGGTGCCGCGTCGACCTATTCGGCTGCGGTGGCCGACTGGGCGCAGACCTCGGAGGGTGCGACGGCGTGGGATCTGTACGGCGGAGTGGGGGTCTTCGCGGCCGTGCTCGCCGAGCAGGTCGGTCCGTCCGGTCGGGTGGTGTCGGTCGAGTCGTCGAAGACCGCCGTGGACGACGGGATCGAGGCGCTCGCCGACCTCGGTCAGGTGTCCTTCCGTCACGGGCGCGTGGAGCGGATGATTCCCGATCTGCCGGCTCCCGAGGTGGTCGTCCTCGACCCGCCGCGGGCGGGGGCGGGCAAGGACGTGGTGGCCGCCGTGGCCGCAGCGGGACCGCGCCGGATCGTCCACGTGGGCTGCGATCCCGCGTCCTTCGGTCGCGACGTGGGTCTGTACCGGGACCACGGATTCGAGTTGGCGGACGTCCGGGCCTTCGCGGCGTTCCCCTCCACCCATCACGTGGAATGCATCGGTCTGTTCACCCGTTGAACCGGGTTCCCGTCGCACCCGCTCGGGGCGAGGTGTGACGAGGGCCGCATCCGGTAGTCGGTGTGACATGAAAAAGAGATTGCTTGTAGTACGCAACTAATCTGTATAGTTGCATGACGTAATCAATTAGTTCATTCCGACGGAGGTTCGCTGTGCCGGAAAAGGCTCAGGCCCACGAACTCGCCGACGCCATCTTCATGTTCGGTCGCACGCTGCGCGGTGCACTCGTGCACCACGACACCGATGTGCTTCCTTCCGCGCTCGTCGCGGTGCTGTTCGTGCTCGCACGGATGGGGGAGTGCCGGCCCAGCGAGCTCGCCGTCGAAATGTGCGTCAGCCAGTCGTCGTTGAGCAGACAGATCGCCGAACTCGTCGAGCGAGGCCTCGTGGATCGACATCCCGATCCCGACGATCGTCGTGCGCACCGGGTGAGTTGTTCGGTCGCGGGTATCGAGATCCTCGACCTCGTGAAGAAGCGCCGGACCGAACGGCTCTCCGCGGAACTCTCGGACTGGCACGAGGACGAGATCGCAGGCGCCATCACGACGCTCGAACGTCTCACCTCGTCCCTGGCTCCGCTCGTCATCGATACTCGAAGGACCAATTCATGACCACAGTCTCCGGACAGGGAGCGCAGCCGGATGCTCCGGCAGCCGAGGAGCAGATGACGCACCGCGAGATCCTCGTCGTGCTGTCGGGCCTCCTCGCCGCCCTCTTCACGGCGCTGCTGAGCAGCACCATCGTCTCGACCGCCCTGCCGACGATCATCGCGGATCTGAACGGCACGCAGACCCAGTACGCCTGGGTCATCACGACGGCACTGCTGGCGAACGCCGCGTCGACGCCCATCTGGGGCAAGTTCGCCGACCTGTTCAACAAGAAGCTGCTCGTCCAGCTCGGGATCCTGGTCTTCGTGATCGGCTCGGTCCTGGCCGGTATCGCGCACAACGTGCCGGTCCTGCTCGCCGCCCGCGTGATCCAGGGCATCGGCATGGGTGGTCTGACCGCTCTCGTCGTCGCGATCATCGGCAGCATCATCCCGCCCCGCCAGCGCGGCCGGTACTCCGGCTACATGGGCGCCGTCATGGCCGTCGCCATGTCGGGTGGACCCGTGCTCGGTGGTGTCATCGTCGACCTCCTCGGCTGGCGCTGGTGCTTCTACGTCTGCGTTCCGATCGCCGTCGTCGCGCTGATCCTGCTGCAGCGCACGCTGCACGTCACGACCGTCCGCAAGGAGAACGTGAGCATCGACTGGTTCGGCGCCACGCTCATCACCGCCGCCGTGAGCGTCCTGCTCGTCTGGGTGTCCTTCGCCGGTAAGGCCGGCTACTACGAGTGGATCTCGGTCGAGTCCGCCCTGTACGTCGGTGCCGGCATCGTCCTGCTCGTCGCGACGCTGATCGTCGAGACGAAGGTCGCCGATCCGATCATCCCGCTGAAGATCGTCACCGAACGCACCACCGGTCTCGCGATCATCGCGTCCGTGGCCGTCGGTATCGGTCTGTTCGGCGCCACCACCTTCCTCGGCCAGTACTTCCAGACCTCGCGGGCCTACAGCCCGACGGTCGCGGGTCTGCTCACCATCCCGATGGTCGCCGGCACGCTCGTCTCGTCGATGCTCTCCGGTCAGCTCATCACGCGCTTCGGCAAGTGGAAGGGCTTCCTGATCGGCGGCGCGATCCTGCAGATGGTCGGTTTCGGCCTGCTCGGCACGGTCGACCACCTCACCTCGCTCACGCTGATCAGCGTGTACATCGCGATCGTGGGTCTGGGCACCGGCATGCTGATGCAGAACCTCGTCCTCGCCGTGCAGAACACCGTGAGCGTGCGCAACATCGGCGCCGCAAGCAGCTCGGTCGCCTTCTTCCGCACCTTCGGTGGCGCGATCGGTGTGTCGGTGCTCGGTTCGATCCTCGCGTCCCGTGTCGCGACGATCTCCGCCGACGGCCTCGCGAAGCTCGGTGTTGACACCTCCGGCGGCGGATCGGGTGGAAGCCTCGACTTCTCCCAGCTGCCCGAGCCGGTGGCCGAAGTCATCCGTGCCGCCTACGGCGACGCGACGGCGACCCTCTTCCTCGTGGCGGCGGCGTTCGCGGTCGTTACCCTGGTGGCAGTGGTGCTGATCCCGAACCAGGCGTTGCGCACCACCATCGACCTCGTCGAGGAGAAGTCGCCGGCCGATCGCGCCGACATCTCCTCGTGAGGGTGACCTCGCTCACCGGCGGACGATCCGTCCGCCGGTGACCAGGAGATCACGCGGAAGCGAGGCGGTGGCGGGAGACGCTCCGTTCCCGCGCTCCGTAGACTGAGGAAATCACTCGCGCGACGAGCGTGAGGCACGAGCCGGAGGGAGCTGTTCCAGTTGGGTGTTCTGTCCCGCATCCAGTCGCCCGACGATCTACGTCGACTCTCCCCTGTGGAGCTCACCGAGCTCGCGGGGGAGATCCGGGAATTCCTGGTCGAGAAGGTCGCAGCGACCGGCGGTCACCTCGGTCCCAATCTCGGCGTCGTCGAGCTGACCATCGCTCTGCACCGGGTGTTCGATTCGCCGCGCGATCCGATCCTCTTCGACACCGGTCACCAGGCCTACGTCCACAAGATCCTCACCGGTCGTCGCGACGAGTTCGACAGTCTCCGGCAGAAGGGCGGGTTGTCCGGCTACCCGTGCCGCGCGGAGAGCGAACACGACTGGATCGAGTCGTCGCACGCCTCGGCGGCCCTGTCGTACGCCGACGGACTTGCCAAGGCCTATTCGCTGTCCGGACAGTCCGATCGGACCGTGGTGGCCGTGGTGGGCGACGGCGCGCTGACCGGCGGTATGTGCTGGGAGGCGCTCAACAACATCGCCGCCGGGCAGAACCGCTCGATGGTGATCGTCGTCAACGACAACGGCCGCTCCTACGCGCCCACGATCGGCGGTCTCGCCGAGCACCTCGCGGCGCTGCGCCTCAAGCCCGGCTACGAGAAGGTGCTCGACAACAGTCGGCGCATCGTCAAGCGGATCCCCTGGATCGGCTCGGCGGCCTACTCGGTGCTGCACGGCATGAAGGCCGGTGTGAAGGACGCGGTCAGCCCGCAGGTGCTCTTCACCGATCTGGGCATCAAGTACCTCGGCCCGGTCGACGGGCACGACGAGCAGGCGATGGAATCGGCGCTGCGTCGCGCGAAGGCGTACGGCGGTCCGGTCCTCGTCCACGCCGTCACCCGCAAGGGAGCCGGCTACGCGCCCGCCGAGAACCACCTCGCCGATCAGATGCACGCCACCGGCGTGATGGATCCGCGCACGGGTCGGGCGAAGTCCGCCTCCGCTCCCGACTGGACGTCGGTCTTCTCCGACGAACTCATCGCGCTGGGGGAGAAGCGGAAGGACGTCGTGGCGATCACCGCCGCGATGCCCGGACCGACCGGCCTCGCCGAGTTCGGCGAACGGTTCCCCGAGCGCACCTTCGACGTCGGCATCGCCGAACAGCACGCGGTGACGTCGGCGGCGGGTCTCGCGCTCGGTGGGATGCATCCCGTCGTCGCCGTCTACTCGACCTTCCTCAATCGCGCGTTCGACCAGCTGCTCATGGACGTCGCACTGCTTCGGCAGCCGGTCACCGTGGTGCTCGACCGGGCGGGTGTCACGGGTTCCGACGGGGCCAGTCACAACGGAATGTGGGATCTGTCCCTGCTGGGCATCGTTCCCGGCATCCGGGTCGCCGCTCCGCGCGACGGGGCGACGCTGCGCGAGGAACTCGGTGAGGCGCTCGACGTCTCCGACGGCCCGACCGTCCTCCGGTTCCCCAAAGGCTCGGTGGGAGAAGACATCCCGGCGATCGAGCGTCTCGACGGCACGGTCGACGTGCTGCGGATGCCGCCGTCGCGGCGCGGCGACGCACTGATCGTCGCGGTCGGCGCCTTCGCCGGTCTCGCGCTCGACGTCGCCGATCGTCTCTCCAAGCAGGGCATCGACGCTGCGGTCGTCGACCCGCGATGGGTGTTCCCCGTGCCCGACGCGGTGGTCGACCTCGCACGCGGCTTCCGGATCGTCGTCACGATCGAGGACAGCGGCCTCCACGGTGGTGTCGGCTCGGCGGTCTCCGCCGCGTTGCGCCGCAACGACGTCGACGTGCCCACGCGCGATCTCGGGGTGCCGCAGAAGTTCCTCGATCACGCCTCGCGCAACGAGATCCACGCCGAACTCGGTCTGACTGCCCAGGACGTGGCGCGTCAGGTCACCGGCTGGGTCGCCGGCCTCGACAGCGAACCCGAGGAGCGGTCGCGACCGTCGGCGGTCGAGCAGTCCGACCGCGAAGCGGGCTGAGTCCGACCGACGCAGGTGAGCAAACGCCAGGGGNCCGCCCCTGGCGTCTGTATCGACTAGCTCTGCATCTCCTCGAGTTCCATGCCCTTGGTCTCGGGGATCTTGGCCTTGACGAAGAAGAACGACAGCAGGGCGAAGAACGCGAACAGTCCGTACAGGAACCACAGGCCGACCGCGGAGGTGAGCGGTGGGAACGCCAGTGTCACCGTGAAATTCGCGATCCAGTTGGCGGCGGTACTGATACCGAGGGCCACCGCGCGCATGCGGTTCGGGAACATTTCGCCGAGCATCACCCACATGATCGGACCCCAGGTGGCGGCGAAGAAGATCACGAAGGCGTTCGCGCCGACGAGGGCGAGCGCACCCCACGGTGCCGGAAGTTCGACGTCCTCACCGCTGCCGACCGCCTGCGAGAAGGCGATCGCGGCGAGCAGCAGGCTGACGAACATGCCGATCGAACCGGTCATCAACAGCGGACGGCGACCGATCCTGTCGACGAACAGGATCGCGACGAACGTCATGAGCACGTTGATCACGGCGGTGATCACCGAGGTCGTGAACGACTGGTTCTCGGTGAAGCCCACCGACTTCCACAGTGTCGTCGAGTAGTAGAAGATCGCGTTGATACCGACGAATTGCTGGAAGACGGCCATCGTGATGCCGACCCACACCAGCGGCTGCAGACCGAAGACCGGGCCGCGGATGTCGCCGAAGGACGCCTTCGACTCGCGTCGCAGCGTCAGCCGGATCTCGCGGACACGCTCGTCGGGCCGGAGCTCGCCCGTGACGTTGGCCAGGACGGCCGCAGCCTCTTCGTCCATGTCCTTGCCGACGAGATAGCGGGGGGACTCCGGGATCGTCAGCGCCAGTACGCCGTAGAGGACGGCGGGCGCGACGCCGACGAGGAACATCCAACGCCAGGCCTCGAGATTCCACCACAGCTCGTTCGACGCTCCACCGGCGGCGTTCTGCAGCACCGCGTCGGACAGCAGGGCCGCGAAGATGCCGAGGGTGATGGCGAGCTGCTGCAGTGATGCGAGCGCGCCGCGGTAGCGAGCGGGTGCGATCTCGGAGATGTAGGTCGGTGCGATGACCGAGGCGATACCGATACCGAGGCCGCCGAGCACACGCCACAGCATGAGATCGGGAACGCTGAAGGCCAGGCCGGACCCGATCGACGAGATGACGAACAGGGCGGAGCCGAGGAGCATCACCCGCTTGCGGCCCCAACTGTCGGCGAGGCGTCCGGCGAACCACGCCCCGACGGCACAGCCGAGCAGGGCGATGGCGACGGCGAAACCGGTCACGAACGAACTGAGCGCGAAGTTGTCCTGGATGGAGTCGACGGCGCCGTTGATGACCGAGCTGTCGAAGCCGAACAGGAAACCGCCCACGGCCGCCGCGACAGTCACGGCGATGACTTTCGCGGCGTGTGCGGTCGATGGTTGGGTCACCGAGACACTCCTGGATGGGACTGGCCGCGAGGGCGGGAAAGGGCTGGACACAGTGTGTTTTCTTCAGGGGAACATTACGCCGGGGTGAACGGCCGACTCGACGTTTCCGGCGAGAACTCGCCCACCGGGCGGACTTCGAACGGGACATCCACGGAGTGTGACGACGCCTCCGAGCGGGCAAGAAGTTAAGTAGTATTCTCTCTGCACCGTCGCTCTGCCTGCGACGTTCCCGTCCGGTGAGGACCTCCGCTTGACACTGTGTGATCTGGGAATACAGTCTCGTTCCATGACTCGGCGACGACCGGACGCGACGGTACAGGGTGTGGTGGGTGAAGCGGCGTTCCTGCTGACCTCACCTCGGAGGTTTCTCATGGGGATCGCTCTGCCTACGGTGGGGCACGATGTGGTGGAACACAGCAAGCGCTCATCGATCCCGTCACACGCTTCCGGAACACGAGTGCGTACATCTTCCTCGTGGCGTTCGGCGACGACGAGGAACGGCGCAGGATGGTGCGTTTCGTCAACCGCGCCCACGCACCGGTCCGCTCCGACGGATACAACGCCTTCGATCCGAGGCTCCAGTTGTGGATCGCCGCGGTGATGTTCCACGGCGGCCGCGACGTGTACGAGCGGTTCTTCGGCCGCCTCGACCGAGCCGAGGCCGAACGGCTGTACCGCGAGTTCGCGGTCTACGGCACGTCGTTGCAGGTACCGGAGGAGATGTGGCCCGCCGACCTCGACGCGTTCGATGCCTACTGGCACAGCGTCGTCGACGATCTCGAGATCGACGAGACCGTTCGTTCCTACACACGCGCCCTGCTCTCCGGTGGCGACCTGCCGATCGTCGTCCGGCCGGCGATGGCGCTCAACAGGTTCATCACCCTCGGCATGCTCGATCCTCGAATCCGTGAGGCCTACGGCTTCACGTGGACCGAGGCCCACCAACGATGGTTCGACCGCCTCATGCGGATCGCGGTGCCCGCCTACCGGGCGCTGCCCGCGGCGGCTCGCCACCTGCCCAGGAAGCTGGTCCTGCGCGACGCGCGCACGAGGTTCGCCGCAGTGCCCGCGCACGTCGCTGCCTAGGACGCGGCAGCGCCGGAAAGAGACAGCATGCGGCAGAGGCGGCGGAGATCAGTTCTCCGCCGTCAGGGCCTTCGCGAGTCGCGGCACGGTCAGCGCGCGCTGCCACCGACGTGCCCCGCCCTCGGCGAAGCGGCCGTCGATGTACTCCTCGACGTCGCCCCCGTCGGAGACATCCCAGTCCCAGCACAGGCGCCGAACGAGTTCGGGACTGATCAGGTTCTCGACCGGAACGGCGACTTCCTCGCTCAGAGCGGCGAGTTCGCCGCGCGCGAGGGCGAGACGTGCGGCCTCCTCGGGGTGGTGGCGCGACCACCGGCCCGCCGGGGGAGGCCCGGTCAGGGGCGGCGTGAGGGGTGGGAGCCGGTCCTCCGGCAGTGCACGGGCCCGCTCGATCGCGTTGAGCCACGCGCGTGAGGAACGCCGCTGCCGCGGACCGCCGAAAACCGGAAGCTTCTGCAGCTGTTCGACGGTCGCGGGATTCGCCTCCGCGGCGGCGATGATCGCGGAGTCGGGAAGGATGCGCCCCGGCGCGATGTCGCGCCGGGCAGCGATCTCGTCGCGGGTGGTCCACAGTTCCCGGACGATCGCCAGGCGGCGTCGGTCCTTGATCGCGTGGATCTTGGACGTGCGGCGCCACCGATCGGGCTTCGGAGCGGGCGGCCCCGCGAGCCGGATGTGCTCGAATTCCTGAGCGGCCCACTCGGTCTTGTTCTGCCGCTCGAGTTCGCTCGCCATCGCGTCGCGGAGTTCCACGAGCGGTTCGACGTCGAGCGCGGCGTAGTTGAGCCACGAGTCGGGAAGCGGCCGCGTCGACCAGTCCGCCGCACCGTGGCCCTTGCGCAGCTCGAGGCCGAGGGTCTCGGCCACGATCGCCGCGAGACCGACGCGGGGGAATCCGGCGAGGCGACCGGCGAGTTCGGTGTCGTACAACTTCGCCGGGCGGAGTCCGAGTTCGGCCAAGCCGGGGAGATCCTGGTCGGCGGAGTGCAGGACCCATTCGAGGTCGTTGATCACCTCGGCCAGGGGAGCGAGGTCGTCCCGCGTCGGAATGGGGTCGAGCAGCACCGTGCCGGCGCCCTCACGGCGGAGCTGGACGAGATAGGCGCGCGCGGAGTAGCGGTAGCCCGATGCGCGTTCGGCGTCGACGGCGAGCGGGCCGTGTCCCTGTGCGAGCATCGCTGCGGCCTCGGCGACCCCGCGCGCCGTGGTGACGACCTCCGGGACGCCGTCGCGCGGTTCGAGGAGCGGCACCGTCGTCACGCTCGTGCTCTTCTGCTCGTCCTCGTCGTTCTGTGCCGGCATGGGCGTGACTCTAGCGGTGTCGTCCCCGTGCGCAATTCCGTTCCTGTCCGGAACGTCCGATCGGCGGGTGCGCACGGACCCGCTCGACGCCGCGCGAACCTCCTTCGGGGCGCCGCGTCACCCCTCCTGCGAGACGACGTCGTCGCTTTCCGCACCCGCCGCGAGGATGAGGTCCTCGAGGGCGGGGGAGAAGTCGTCGACGAGTTCCCACAGGTCGGGGACGAGATCGGGACACGAGATCAGGCCGATGTCGAGCCTGCCGTCGAGGGAGAGCACCGTCACGTTGAGCGCCGCGCCGTGGAAGATCGGGCCGAAGGGGTACATCGCCGTCATGCGCGCACCCAGGAAGTACAGCGGGACGGGCGGTCCGGGCACGTTGGAGATCACGAGGTTGTGGATCACCGGGTGCCGGTCGGCGAGTCGGAGTCCGGCGTAGGCGCGCATCGCGGGAGCGAAGACCGCCGCGCCGAGGAACTGCGACCAGTCCTGCAGCAGGTTCGCGCCGAGGTCGGCGTTGTGCTCCTTGGCCACCGCGTTCGCTTCCGCGAGGGCTCGCAGCCGCTCGGCGGGGTCGGCGATGTGGGTGTGGAGATCGGCGAACATCGCCGAGACCTGGTTGCGTCCCGGCCGATCCGACCTGCCGTGGACCGAGACCGGAATCATCCCGATGAGCGGGGAGTCCGGCAGCTCCTCGCACCGCTCCAGATATCGGCGCAGCGCACCGGAGCACACCGCCATCACCACGTCGTTGACGGTGACGCCGAAGACGTTCTTCACCAGTTTCACGTCGTCGAGGTTCAACTCGGCGAAGCCGACGTTGCGGTGTCCGGTGATGGTGGAGTTGAACGGGGTGCGCGGCGCCGTGAACGGCGCGGGCATGGCGTCGCCGCGGCGTGCGCGCGCGATCCACGAGGTCAGCGATGTGACCGCGCCGGGGAGGATCCGCAGCAGGTGGAGAGGCCGGCGGGCGACGTTGAGGGCTCCGGCGATCGCGATGGCGAGGTCGTTCGCGTCGCCGGCACCCCACTGGACCGGTTCGGGCCGGGGCTCGGCCGGGTCGAGGCTGCACAGCTGCGCGATGAGTGCGGCACCGGAGACCCCGTCCACCCCGGCGTGGTGCATCTTCGCGATGACCGCGATCCTGCCGTCGTCGAGGCCGCCGACGAACCACATCTCCCACAGCGGGCGCGAGCGATCCAGCGGTTGTGCGGCGATGTGGCCGCACAGGTCCGCGAGCTCGGTCCGGCTGCCCGGGGCGGGCACGCCGACGTGGTGGACGTGCCGGTCGAGGTCGAAGTCGTGGTCGTCGACCCAGACCGGATGGTCGAGGTTGAATCTGCTGTCGGCCAGCTTCATCCGGAACTGGGGTACGGCGGTGAGGCGCGCTTCGAGTTCGTTGCGCAGGCTCACGTAGTCGTAGCCGCCCGGGACGGTGGACGGATCCAGCACGATCAGCCCGCAGATGTGGAGGAGCTGACTGGGGGTCTCGAGATAGAGGAAACCGGCATCGAGCCCGCTGAGACGCTGCATGGATAAAGAGTAGAACAGGTTCTAGAAATCCGGTCGGATTGCGCCGGTTTTCACCGCTGAAGTCGCGCGACCCCCGCCGGAGGCAGACCCGCGGCATATGCGAGGACGTCGCAGAACGCCTCCACGTGCGGGGTCAGCATGTCGGATTGCGGAGTCCACGACGCGCGCAGTTCCAGTTGGTGGGCGCGTCCCGGGCCCGCGATGTCCCCGAACCGTACGGAGGTCGTCGCGGTCACCGTGCCGCCGAGCGCCGTGAGCGGTTCACCGTGCGCGGCGAGGGCGTCGACGAGCCAACTCCACGCGACCTCCGGCAGCAGCGAGTCCGCTGCCAGGCTCTCGTCGACGTCGGCCTGGATGTACGAGACGAGCCGGGTGGTCCCGTGCCACGCCTCGTCGCCGTCGGGGTCGTAGAGAAGGATGAGGCGGCCGAACGCGTCGCCCTCGGACTGCTCGGGCACCCGGTCCGTCTCGTCGTGCAGGACCTCGGCGCCCAGTGCGTAGCTGTAGGGAGCGAGCCGTTGCGGGGGTCGGATCGGCCCGACCTCGATCTCCGGGCGCACGGTGGCCGCGTTCATCGCATCGACTGCGGAACGGAAGCGGGCCGGCTCGGCGGGCGAGGTGGTCACCGAGCGGAGGTTAGTGCCGGTGACGCACCGCACGCGGGAGGCGCGCCGATTCCGGCGAACGGCGCGGGCGTGGCAGCATGGGCAGCGGGTCCGGACCACACGTCCTGTGTGCGACCCGGCAGACGCTGCCCTGCGCGACGGCGCGCAGTGCCCGAAGAACGAGGATCGATGACCGGCTTGGAGAACACGAACGTCGGATCTGCGGTGCCCGCGGAGTACCCCGCGCGGAGGATCCTGCCCCATGCGCCCCTGCTGGCGGCCGCGCGCGGTGAGAAGCCGGCCCACCGGCCCGTGTGGTTCATGCGCCAGGCCGGCCGCTCCCTGCCCGAGTACCGGGAGATCCGGGCCGGCATCGGCATGCTCGAGTCGTGCTTCGACCCCGAACTGGTCTGCGAGATCACGATGCAGCCGGTGCGGCGGCACAAGGTCGACGCCGCCATCCTCTTCTCCGACATCGTCGTCCCGCTCAAGGCCGCCGGGATCGACCTCGACATCGTCGCCGGCACGGGCCCGGTAGTCGCGAACCCCGTCCGTACCGCCGCCGACGTCACCGCGCTGCCGACCCTCGAGGCCGAAGAGGTCGGGGCGGTCGCCCGCGCGGTCGGTCTGCTGACCCGCGAACTCGGCGACACCCCGCTCATCGGGTTCGCGGGCGCGCCCTTCACCTTGGCCTCCTATCTCGTCGAAGGCGGCCCGAGCCGCAACCACGAGCGCACCAAGGCGCTCATGCACGCCGACCCGAAGACCTGGCACGCCCTCCTCGGCAAGCTCACCGACGTCGCCATCGCCTTCCTGCGCGCGCAGATCCGTGCCGGTGTCGACGCCGTCCAGCTCTTCGACTCGTGGGCCGGTGCCCTCTCGCTCGCCGACTACCGCGAGTACGTCCTGCCGCACTCCGAACGTGTCTTCGCCGAGATCGCCGGTGCGGGGGTGCCGCGCATCCACTTCGGTGTCGGCACCGGTGAGCTCCTCGGCGCCATGGGTGAGGCGGGCGCCGACGTGGTCGGCGTCGACTGGCGCATCCCGCTCGACGTCGCCGCGACCCGCGTCGGCCCCGGCAAGGCCCTGCAGGGCAACCTCGACCCCGCGATCCTGTTCGCGGGCCGGGAGGTCGTCGAACGCGAGGTGCGCCGCATCGTCGCCGAGGCCGACCGTGCTCTCGAGGCCGGCGCCATCGGACACATCTTCAATCTCGGTCACGGCGTGCTGCCCGACACCGATCCCGACGCCATCACCCGAGTGGTCGAGCTGGTGCATTCGCTGTGACCCCGCCGACGGTCGCGGTCGTCGGCGGTGGGATCAGCGGGCTCGTCGCCGCGTATCGGCTGCGTCGTTCGCTCGGCGCCGCCGCGCGCATCGTCGTGCTCGAGCGATCGTCGCGGCTCGGCGGCAAGCTCCGCACGGTCCCGCTCGCGGGCGACCCGGTCGACGTCGGTGCCGAGGCGTTCATCGCACGCCGACCCGAGGTGCTCGCGCTCGTCGAGGAACTCGGCCTGAGCGACCACATCGTCCACCCTTCGGCTGCCCGTCCGCTCCTGTACGCCGACGCGCGACTGCACCCGCTGCCGGCGGGCACGCTCATGGGCATCCCCGCCTCGGCGCAGGCCGTGGAAGGACTCGTCGACGACGAGACCCTGGCGCGCATCGCCGCCGAGCCCACCGTGCCGTTCCATTGGGACCGGGACTCCGACGTCTCCGTCGCGGATCTCGTCCGATCACGCTTCGGTGAGCAGGTGGTGCGGCGCAGCGTCGACCCGCTGCTCGGTGGGGTGTACTCGGGGCTGTCCGACACCGCGGGTGTCCGTGCCACCGTCCCGACGCTCGCCGCGGCCCTCGACGCCGGCGCGACGAGCCTGAGCGACGCCGTCGCCCGCGCTCTGCTCCCGAAGTCGGACGCCCCGGTCTTCGGGACGCTGCGCGAGGGCTACGGCGTGCTGATCGAAGCCCTCGTCCGCGAGGCCGACGCCGAGTTCCTCTACGGCACGGCCGCATCCGGACTGAAGCGCAGCGGTGGCCGGTGGTCGGTCGACCCGCTCGGCGAGGTCGACGGTGTGGTGCTCGCCGTGCCCGCCCCGGACGCCGCCCGGCTGCTCGTCGACAGTGTCAGATCCGCCGCACAGTGCGCCGCGCAGATCCCGCTCGCCTCGTCGGTGGTGGTCGCGCTCGCGTTGCCGCACGACGCCGGTCTGCCGCAGAACTCCGGGATCCTCGTCGCGACCGGGGAGGAACTGTCGGCGAAGGCCTTCACGTTGTCGAGCCGCAAGTGGCCGCACCTCGCCGAACGACCCGTCGCACTCGCGCGCGCGTCGTTCGGACGGTTCGGCGACGACGCGCTCGTCGACGCGTCCGAGGCCGACCTGATCGCGCTGGCCCGCGCGGATCTCGCGACCGTCACCGGAGTCGACGCCGAACCGGTGGCCGCCTTCGTGCAGCGGTGGCACGGCGGGCTGCCGCAGTACCGCGAACACCACGGCGAGATCGTCGCCGCCTTCGAGGCCGAGATCGCAGGGATCGACGGACTCGAGGTCGCCGGCGCGATGCTGCACGGTGTGGGTGTACCCGCATGTGTCGCAACAGGCACGGCCGCGGCCGCACGCCTGACTGCACGAATGGAAGGATGAACGTCATGGCACGTCTCGACTACGACAAGCTCAATTCCACCCTCCGTTACGCGATGTGGTCGGTCTTCCAGGTCCGGCCCGGCGTCCTCGGCGACGACCGCGCCGCGGCGATCGAGGACGCGAAAGCGTTCTTCGCCCGCTTCGACGACACCGACGTGATCGTGCGCGGTATCTACGATGTGGCCGGCACCCGCGCGGACGCCGATTTCATGATCTGGACGCACGCCGAGCACATCGAGGATCTGCAGAAGCTGTACGCCGACTTCCGGCGCACCACGATCCTCGGCCGCGCGAGCATCCCGGTCTGGTCGAACACCGCACTGCACCGACCCGCGGAGTTCAACAAGAGCCACCTGCCCGCCTTCATCGCGGGGGAGGAGCCGGGCAACTACGTGTGCGTGTACCCCTTCGTGCGGTCCTACGAGTGGTACCTGCTGCCCGACGAGCAGCGTCGCAAGATGCTCGCCGACCACGGCATGGCGGCCCGCGGCTACCCCGACGTCCGCGCCAACACCGTTCCGGCCTTCGCGCTCGGCGACTACGAGTGGATCCTCGCCTTCGAGGCGCCGGAACTGCACCGCATCGTCGATCTCATGCGCGACCTGCGTGCCACCGACGCGCGCCTGCACGTCCGGGAGGAGACCCCTTTCTTCACCGGACCGCGGGTCGACGTCGAAGCCCTCGTCGCGTCGCTGCCCTGACGTGACCTCGACGAGCGCGGTGCCACCCGAGGGAGAAGGTCGTCTGTTCTCCCAGATGGCGCACTGGGGGATGTTCTCGGCGCAGGCACGCGACGGCGAGGTCGTCGCCGTGCGGCCCTACGCCGGGGACCGCGACCCCTCACCGATCCTGGGGAACATCCCCGGATCGGTGCGGCACCGTGCTCGCATCGCCGGTCCGGCCGTCCGCCGCGGCTGGCTCGAGAACGGACCGGGACCGAGCACACGACGCGGCGACGACGAGTACGTCGCGGTCTCGTGGGACGAACTCACCGAGATCCTCGCGGGCGAACTGCAGCGCGTGAAGGACCGGCACGGCAACCGGGCGATCTTCGGCGGCTCCTACGGCTGGTCCGCCCCGGGCCGGTTCCACCACGCACAGAGCCAGGTGCACCGCTTCCTGAAGATGTTCGGCGGCTACACCCGCTCGGTGCACTCCTACTCGCTCGGCGCGACCGGCGTGATCATGCCGCACGTCGTGGGCACCCACTGGAAACTGTTCGCGCGCTCGACCTCCTGGGAGGTCATCGCCCGCGAGACCGATCTGATGGTGTGCTTCGGCGGGATCCCGCTGAAGAACACCGCTGTCAACGACGGCGGCACGAGCGATCACCCCACCCGCGACGCCCTCGACCGGATGCGGGCCCGCGGCGGACGGATCGTCTCGTTCAGCCCGATCCGCAGCGACGTGCACGGTGAGCACGAGTGGCTCGCGCCCCGGCCGGGCACCGACGTCGCGATCATGCTCGCCCTCGGTTATGTCCTGGCCACCGAGGGTCTGGCCGACCGTGAGTTCCTCGACCGCTACTGCACCGGTTACGACCGCTTCGAGGAGTATCTGCTCGGCCGCACCGACGGCGTCCCGAAGACCCCCGAGTGGGCCGCCGGACTGTCGGGCATCCCGGCCGGAACCCTCGTCGACCTCGCGCGACGCATGGCCCGTGGCCGCACCCTGGTGTCGGTCACATGGTCGCTGCAACGCGTGCGGCACGGCGAGCAGGCGCCCTGGGCGGGCGTGACCCTCGCCGCGATGCTCGGCCAACTCGGCGTTCCCGGAGGCGGTTTCGGCCACGGCTACGGTTCGATGAACGAACCCGGTCTCGCGCCCGTCCCGTATCCGCTGCCCACCCTGTTCCAGGGCAACAACGACGTCGAGGACTTCATCCCCGTCGCCGCGATCTCCGACCTGCTGTTGCGACCGGGGGAGCAGTTCGACTACGACGGCCGTCGCCTGACCTTCCCGGATATCCGGCTCGTGTACTGGGCGGGTGGCAATCCCTTCCACCACCACCAGGACATCGGCCGGCTCCGCCGGGCCCTGCAGCGGCCCGACACGATCGTCGTCCACGACCCGTACTGGACGCCGATGGCCAAGCACGCCGACATCGTCGTGCCGTCGACCACGGCGCTCGAGCGCGACGACCTGACGTGCACGCGCAATGATCCGCTGCTCGTCGCGATGCAGGCTGCCGTCCCACGCTTCGCCGACGCCCGCGACGACTACGACACCTTCACCGCTCTCGCCCACCGCCTCGGCTTCGGCGAGCAGTTCACCGAGGGCCGGACCTCCCGGCAGTGGCTCGAACACCTCTACGAGCAGTGGCGCGGTTTCGTCCTCGCCGACGACCGGCGCATCGAGGACCCGCCGCCCTTCGACGACTTCTGGTACGGCGGACCGGTCCGGATGCGGACCGAGGACGATCTGACCCTCTTCGAGGACTTCCGGTCCGATCCCGAGGCGAACCCGCTGCGGACTCCCAGCGGACGGCTCGAGATCTTCTCCGCCGACATCGACTCGTTCGGCTACGACGACTGCGCCGGGCACCCCACCTGGTACGAACCCGACGAATGGCTCGGCTCCCCGCGGGTCGAACGGTTCCCACTGCACCTGATCGCCAACCAGCCGGCCACGCGCCTGCACGGGCAGCTCGATCACGGCTCGGTGAGCCAGGCGTCGAAGATCCGTGGCCGCGAACCGATCCGGATGCGTCCCGACGACGCGGCCGCGCGAGGTCTGGAGGCCGGCGACATCATCCGCGTCTTCAACGATCGTGGTTCGTGCCTCGCCGGGGTGGTCCTCGACGACGGTCTGCTGCCGAACGTCGTCCAGCTCGCGACGGGAGCCTGGTACGACCCGCTGGATCCGTCCGATCCCGGATCGATGTGCGTGCACGGGAACGCGAACGTGCTCACCCCCGACGTCGGCACGTCGTCGCTGTCCCACGGATGCACCGGGCAGCACGTGCTCGTCGACGTCGAGCGGTTCGACGGCGAGCTACCGCCCATCCGGGCCTACGATCCGCCGGTCGTCCGGCAGCGCTGAGCGGTCACAGGCCGAGGGACGACTGGACGTCGCGCAGGGTGGCCGCCGAGGTGGCCAGACCCGCCTCCTCCTCCGGCGACAACGGCACCTCGAGCACGGTGTGCGCGCCGCGCGCGTCGACGACGGTGGGAAGCGAGAGGCAGACGTCCTGCAGGCCGTGCCGCCCGGTCTGCAGCGTCGACACCGCGAGCACCCGGCGCTGGTTCCGCAGCACGGCCTCCACGATGCGGGCACTCGACAGTCCGATCGCGAGATTCGTGGCGCCCTTGCCGCGGATGATCTCGTAGGCGCTGCGCACGACCTCCTCGAAGAGTTCGGCGCGGGTGTCCGGTCCGAAGACGAGTCGTCCGTCGACGGCGAAGGACTCCACCGGCACGCCGCCGATCGTCGCACTCGACCACAGGGCGACCTCCGAGTCGCCGTGTTCCCCCACGACGAACGCGTGAACGTTCTCGACCGCGACGTCGGCGCGGTGGGCGAGCAGATACCGCAGCCGGCCGGAATCGAGCACCGTGCCCGACCCGAAGATCCGGCCGTCCGAGATGCCGGTCGCCGCGATCGCGGCGCGGGTGACGATGTCGACCGGATTGCTGACGAAGACGATCACCGCATCGGGGGAGACGGACAGCAGGCCGGGAGTCAGGTCCCGTGCCAGGGCGACGTTCGCCGCCGCGAGATCCAGACGCGACTGGCCGGGATGCTGCTTGGCCCCCGCGGTCACGACGATCAAATCGGAACCGGCGGTGACCGCGATGTCGTCACTGCCCTCGATCCGGCACGACGGCGCGAACTGCGTGCCGTGGTTCAGGTCCAGGACCTCCGCGCGCACCTTCGCGGAATTCGTGTCGAACAGCGCGATCGCGTCTGCCGAACCCCTGAGCAGACATGCATACGCCACCGCGGTACCGACGCTCCCGGCGCCGACGACGGACAGCTTCGTGTGTCGCCGGATTCTCGTACCCGTCTCACCCATGCGAGAAATTGTGGCGCAAACCGGCCGCTCGGTCGGTCACCTCGGGCCACATGACTCGGTCCGCATCGGAACATTCCCTGCGAGCGGCCGGCCCGCCGCGATGGCGGCGATGCGACTGCTCGAGGAGATCTACCCGAGCCGACCTGCCGCTGTCGCTCAGCCGTTAGCCTCGGGACATGGCCGAGACCCCCTTCGATGCCGTCCTGTTCGACTTCTCCGGCACCCTGTTCCGGCTCGAGGAGGACGAGAGCTGGCTCGCGGACGTCACCGATCACGAGGGCAGACCCTTCGACGTGCACCGGCAGGCCGAACTCATGCGGCGGCTGACGCAACCCGTCGGGCAGCCCGTCGAGATGGACGCCGACGAGCACCACGCGTGGACCAACCGCGACCGCGAACCGCGCTGGCACCGCGAGGCCTACCTGACGGTGCTGCGCAGATCGGGCGTGGCCGATCCCGAGCAGGCACAGGCGCTCTACGGGAAGGTGACCGACCCCGACTGCTGGACCGTCTATCCCGACACCGTCCCCGTCATCGAGGCGCTCGCCGGAGACGGGATCGCCGTCGGCGTGGTGAGCAACATCGCCTTCGACCTGCGGCCGGCCTTCGCGCGGCTCGGTATCGACGACCTCGTGTCGGTGTTCGCGCTGTCCTTCGAGGTGGGCGCCGTCAAGCCCGAACCGGAGATCTTCCGCTACGCCGTCGACAGACTCGGTGTCGACCCGCGACGGACGCTGATGATCGGCGACAGCGAGAAGGCGGACGGTGCCGCCCGGTCGATCGGATGCGCGTTCGAACTCGTCGAACCGGCACCGACCACCGAGCGGCACGACGCACTGTGGACCGCGCTGGCCGCGGCCGGGATCACTCCGACGGAACCAGGCGCAGGGAGATCGAGTTGATGCAGTACCGCTTGTCGGTGGGCGTCGGGTAACCCTCGCCCTCGAAGACGTGCCCGAGATGGCTGTGGCACGTCGCGCACACCACCTCGATGCGCCGCATGCCCAGCGAGTTGTCCTCGCGCAGGATCACGGCGTCGGAGTCGGCGGGGTCGAAGAACGACGGCCACCCGCAGTGGGAGTGGAACTTCTCGGTGCTGCGGAACAGTTCGGCACCGCACGCGCGGCATTCGTAGATGCCCTCGGTCTCGGTGTCGGTGTACTCGCCGACGAAGGGGCGCTCGGTGCCGGCCTGACGCAACACGGCGAATTCGGCGGGAGTGAGCTTCGCGCGCCATTCCTCGTCGGTGTGGACGACCTTGGGTGCGGGTTCGGATCGAGGAGCAGACGTCATGATGTCCACGCTAACCGCGCTCGGCGCGCGCGTCACGTCTGCACCGGAACGGACGGATCACGTCCGTGCCGGCTGCTTCTCCTCGAGCAGGTGCGACGGCTCGATACCGTCCGCCAGGCGCCCTTCGCGCTTCGCGACGAGGTAACGGTCGAGCAGGACGGCGAAGACGACGATGAGCAGCAGCGACCAGCCGAAGGTGGTCTTCATGTACTCCGCCGCGCGCCCGGCCTCCACCCACCGGCTCGACAGCCACGAGTCGTAGCTCAGGAAGCCGTAGACGGCGAGCCAGGCGGGCCAGTTCCGCATCACGGAGTTCGGCAGCAGCACCGTCATCAGCAGCGGGAACAGCATCATCGAGTAGTACATCTGGCCGAGCGATCCGAGCAGGAACGAAGCCGCGAGCAACACACCGCCAGCGGTGCACACGAAGAACACCTCGTCGTGGCGGCAGTAGCGGTAGAGCAACCACACCGACACCGCGACCATCACCGCGAGCACCGCCCGCAGACCGAAGATCAGCCAGGCCGGGAGCCCGTAGTACATGCCGTTGCCGACGATCGCGCTGTTGAAGTAGTCGCGGGACTCGAGCAGGTACGGCACGGTGTGCTCGACGAACTGCCACGCGTCGACCGACAGGGGCCACGCGATGATCGTCAGCGCGATCGGGACACCCGCGGCGGTGATGAAGACCTTCCACTGTCCGCGCACGAGCGGGAGCAACAGCAGGGGAGCGAGGATCGGTTTGACGGCGAAGGTCAGGCCGAGCGCAGCCCCCGCCCACAGATCACGTCGTTTGAGCAGCAACGTCAGGAACGCGATCTCGCCGAGCAGGACGAGACCGTTGATGTTCGTGAAGACGAGCGTGTTCGTCACCGTCTCGGACGCGAACGCGGCGAAGACCAGCACCGGCGCGATCGGCGAATCGAGTCGCAGACCGAACATGCGCAGCAACAGGTAGAGCGCGACGAGGATCGCGATCGCATTGGCGAGGATGAACAACCACCGCGACCGCTCGGGGTCGATCACCGCAATCGGGGCGATCAACAACGTGCCGGAAGGCGGATAGAGGTAGTGGGGATCGACCCACTGGAACTCGGCGGTGTACACCGGCCGGCGGTTGAGGAAGGCCAGCGCCGCGTTGTAGACCGGAGTGAAGTCGTCCGTCCGGAACCCGTTGACCGCTTTGATCACGACCCGGTGCAGAACCGTCAGTACGGCAAGGGGCCACACCACAGCCTTGACCACCTCGGCGGTCGTGCGTGCGGTCCGGGGTTCGAGACTTCTGAGGAACACTACGGCACGGTACACCGCGGGCCTGCGGACCCGTGCACACGCCCTGACCCCGACCGGGGAACGTCACGCGGGGCACAGGCTCCCGTTGGGCGGAAGTTCCCCGCCGGACAGATAGGCCTCCACCCGGGCCTGCACACAACCCGAGTGCAGGACCGCCGAGTAACCGGCACCCTGCCACGACAGCGACGCCCAGGCGATACCGCCTGCGGTGAGCACACCGGTCACCGACTCCACGCCGGCATTGCCCACGACCGGGTCCGCGGCCCCCGAGGAGACGAGCACGGGCACGTCGAGCGCCGCCGGCAGCGGCGGGGGAGGCAGGCTCGGCCACGCCGCACATGCCGTCAGGCCCGTCGCCAGATCCGCGCCGTACAGCGGATACAGGGTCGACCAGCTCCGGGCGAGATCACCCGCGTGGGTCGGGGTCGGCCAGCGCTGTCCGTCGCTGCACCGGGCAACGAACTGACCGTCCGTCGAGAGCCGCTCCTCGGCCGCACCGACCAGTTCGATGAGCGGCATGACATCGCCGTCCCGCGCGGCTGCGAGGACGTCCGCCACCTCACGGACGCGGGCCTGCAGATCGGCGCGCGGCGTGCCGAGGACACCTGTCAGCGCCGTGAGGAACGAATTGGCCGAGACCGGCGCGAGTGCACCCTCGGTGGCCTGCTCGTGCAGATCCTCGATCGCCGCGCGGGGATCGTCGCCCAGGGCACAGTCGAGGGCGGTGCACTGCCGGGCGAAGGCATCGACGGCGGCCTCCGCGCCGCGGGCCTGCGACTCGGCCATGAGTTCGGCGTCGGCGGTGGCCGCGGCGGGGGAGTCGAGGACGAGACGGCCGACCGCGCCCGGATAGGCGGCGGCGTAGGCGAGCGCGACCGTCGCACCGTTCCCCACCCCGAGGAGACCGATCCGGTCCACGCCCCATACCTGGCGGAGGCGTTCGATGTCGTCGGCGGCGTGTGATGCGCCGAACATCAGCTGTTGCGGCTGCAGGTAGTCGGTGCACGAGACGGTCGCCTGACGGCCCAGATCGGCGACGCGTTCGGGTGCATCGTCGGTGCGGCCGAATTGTCCGAGATCGCCGAGACCGCGACGATCCGCAGGAAAGATGCAGTCGATCGCGAGCGAGTTGCCGATCCCGCGCCGATCCACCGCGACGATCGGACGCATCGCCAGTGCACCGGACATCGCGCCGGTCGCCATGCCGGTCAGTGCGCGCGTCGACGCGATGTCGGCGCCGGTCGTGAGAACCAGCGGCGCCACGTCGGTGGGGGTGTCGGGCAGTCGTGCGCGCATGACTGCCAGCGGGAAGGTGCCCGTCACGGTGCCGGCCGCATCGATCGGGGCGACGACCTCCGCGCACTCCAGAACGAGGCCCTGGGGACCGGGCGGTGCGTCGAACGAGGAGAGCGTCTCGTCCGTGCAGTTCCGCCACGCCGGTTCGGCCGACGGCACCGGAAGTTCGGGTACCTCGGTCTCGTCCTGCGGGGTCCCGTCGACGGCGACACCGGGATCGTCGCGCACCACGGCGACGTCGGGACGTATCGACGGTCCTGCTCCGCACGCGGTCGACGCCGCGGCAACCGTGATCAACATCGCGGCGATCACTCCCGATCTGCGCATGCGCACAGCCTGCCAGGTTCACCGGCGGACGCGCGCAACCGGTGGTGGAGCGGCCGATCCGAAGTGTCCTCCCGGTGCATGACGCCGAGGTGAACGCCGTGTGAAGTAGGTCGCATTCCGGATTCGAGTGAGGATCCGAGCATGATGCGGTCGTACCCTGGGCTGATGCACGAACGTCTCGTCGACCGCAATCCGGTGGTGCCTGCAGACCAGTTGGTGGCGCAGATGGTGCCCCCCGCGATGTTCGACGAGGTGAGCTTCGAGTCGTACATTCCGGATCCGAACGAGCCGAGCCAGGCGGCCGCGGTGAAGACCGCTGCGGAGTTCGTCGGCAAGATCGGGAAGATCCGCGGCGGCAAGCGCGGCCTGTTCGGCCGCCGCTCCCAGCCGCAGGGTGCCGGCCTCTACCTCGACGGCGGCTTCGGCGTGGGCAAGACCCACCTGCTCGCCTCGATCTTCCACAGCGCACCCGCGCCCAAGGCCTTCGGCACGTTCGTCGAGCTCACCCACGTCGTCGGCGCCCTCGGGTTCAACAAGGCCGTCGAGGAGCTGTCGAACCACAGCGTGCTGTGCATCGACGAGTTCGAACTCGACGATCCGGGCGACACCATGCTCGTCTCGCGCCTGCTGACCGAACTGTCGGCCCGCGGCGTCTCGATCGTCGCGACCTCCAACACGCTCCCCGGCCAGCTGGGTGAGGGACGGTTCGCGGCACAGGACTTCCTGCGCGAGATCAAGAAGCTCGCGTCGATCTTCGAGACCATCCGCGTCGACGGCCCCGACTACCGTCACCGCGACCTGCCGCCTGCACCCGATCCGGTCGACTCGGCCGAGCTCACCGAGCGCGCCGACGCGATCCCGGGTGCGACGCTCGACGACTTCGACGAGCTGTGCGCGCACCTGAGCACGCTGCACCCGTCCCGTTACGGCAAGCTCGTCGAGGGTGTCCCCGCCGTCTTCCTCGAGGGTGTGCACCCGGCGAAGGACCAGTCGGTGGCCCTGCGTCTGGTGGTCCTCGCCGACCGCATGTACGACGCGAGCATCCCCGTGACGGTCTCCGGCGCCAAGCTCGACGAGATCTTCACGCCCGAGATGCTCGCGGGCGGCTACCGCAAGAAGTACCTGCGCGCGACGTCCCGTCTGCTGGCGCTGTCCCGCTTCGAGGTCGCCGCGGGCTGATCGGATATCCGGCGCTCATGCGCGCCGGGCCGACCTTCACCGCATCACCGGCTCACCGGCCGGCATCCCTTCGGAGGGTGCGCTGCATGACGAAATCGTCGTGCGTCTGCGCCCCCACGACGAACGTGCGCGTGCCCACCACCTCGAAGCCCTGCTTCTCGTAGAAGCGCCGGGCGCGGGTGTTCTCCTGGTTGACGCCGAGCCACAGGCCGGCACGCCCGAGCGTGTGGGCCCGCGCGACGATCGCATCCATGAGCGCCGCAGAGATTCCGGAACCGTGATGGCCCGGCATCACGTACAGCTTGCTGATCTCGATCGCCGGCCGCGCCGTGATCATCGCGTCGATCGCCGGATCCTCGGGAGCGGCGTCCACTGCCATCAGATATCCGACGATCTCCTCACCCGCGCGCGCCTCGAGAACGATGCGTTCGGGGGAGGACAGGTACTCGGCGAACTTCTCCGCGCTGAGGGTGCGCTCGATGAAGTCGGCGATGTCGTCCTCGGCGGCGTCCGGAGGGCAGGCGAGCGGGAAGGTCGCGGCGGCGACCTGAGCGATCGCCTCGGCATCCCAGATGCCCGCCTCGTCGACGGAGACCGCTTCTTCGAGTGGTGGCATGGACATGCACACCAGTGAAGCACTCGGACGGGACGATCCGGCAGGTGCCCCGCATGTCGATGCGAGACGGAGACACGAGCCCGGACGCGAGACGGAGACACGAGCCCGGACGCGAGACGGAGACACGAGCCCGGACGCGAGACGGAGAAGGGTCCGGATATGGCTGAACCCCAGCCTTGGATGGGGGGTCATGGCTGGGGTTCGACACCATCGGGGGGATGGCAACATCCACGCTACATGAGGGATCCCTCAGGTTCCAGCGACCGTGGTCACGGTTGCGTCACACGGTCCCGTGCATGCGACTTGCACGAAATGTCGGTGCGTTGTACCGTCGCGGCTATGAAGCGCGTACTCGTAGTTCACCGCCGTAGCGGGGTCTGATTCGGACCGACCCCTCGCTGCGGGTCGTTGAGCTACGCGTCGGTCCTTCCTTCTCGTGGAAGACCACTACGAACGATGAACGCCTTCAACTCCTTCTCGGGTTTCGCTCCGATGTTCCCCTTCGGCACCCCTGATGCCGATCCGTTCTTCGCCCGCTACGGACGCGCCCTTCCTCGGGGATTGCGCGAGGAAGCCTCCGGCATGAGCTGGACGGAGTTCGAATCCACCTACGGTGCGCAGCACGGCCCGGTCCGCCTCGGTGGCTGGACCGCGACGGCCCTGGGTGCGGGACGCAGCGCCTTCGAGGCGACGATCGCGATCGGCGACACGATCCACACGGCATCCGCCACGACCTGCGGACCGATCGCCGCGATGACCGCGATGCTGTACGACCTCGGGCTGAACATCGAGATCCTGTCGTTCCACCGCCACGACCTCGGTGAGATGTCCGCGACCTTCCTGCTGTGCCGCTCCGGCGAGCGCACGACCTGGGTGATGGGCACGGGCGAGACCGGCAACGAGTCGTCGCTGCGGGCGATGATCGCGGGGATCAACAAGCTCGCCGCGTGACGCGCCGGTCCGGTGCGGGGGAGTACCTCCGCACCGGATCACCCGCTGCCGGATTCCTCACCGGGTGGCCCGGACGATCGGCGGTCTCCACGAACGAATGCGTCTCCACGAACGAATGAAGGCTCCCTTCGAAATTCGAAGGGAGCCTTCATCTTCTGTGCGCGATACTGGGATTGAACCAGTGACCTCTTCCGTGTCAGGGAAGCGCTCTCCCGCTGAGCTAATCGCGCCGGCATGGTGATCGCCGGAGTGGAGCGGATGACGGGATTCGAACCCGCGACCCTCACCTTGGCAAGGTGATGCGCTACCAGCTGCGCTACATCCGCATGTGCACGTTCTTTCGGTGAACCGGCTCGACCCACGTGCTGGTCGAACCTGGTGCGCGATACTGGGATTGAACCAGTGACCTCTTCCGTGTCAGGGAAGCGCTCTCCCGCTGAGCTAATCGCGCGAGGTGGAGACGGGAATCGAACCCGTGTGCACGGCTTTGCAGGCCGTTGCCTCACCACTCGGCCACTCCACCGTAAAAGGTCGAGTCCAACCTCTCGAGCGGATGACGGGATTCGAACCCGCGACCCTCACCTTGGCAAGGTGATGCGCTACCAGCTGCGCTACATCCGCATTCGCACCGTTCGGCGTCTTGCTCTCCGTGGTGCGGTTCAAAACAGTAGCCGAGCATCTACGGAACACACAAATCCGCAGGTCAACGGCGGAAAACCGGCAGATTTCGCGAAGGTGACGGGTCGATGACCCTCGCGGGAGGCGACAGATCGGGCTTCGGAGGCCGAGCCCGCGTCCCCCGCTCGTAGTCGCTCCGGCCGGCACTTGCGTCCTCCGGTCCTCCCGAGCGGAGGGCCGTCCACGTCCCGGGGCTCCGGGTGCGTCTTCTCGTCTCCTCGAGCACGGTCTCCTGCCCGCTCGCGTACGCGCGCGTGAGGCACCGCTCGAACGCGCTGCGCGGAACATCGCGTCGAAACGCTGGGACCAGGCGATTCGTCTTCGTGGCGGGAGCGTGTTAGTGTTCCATCTCGTTCGAGCCGCTGCGAAGCGGCCCGGTCCCGTGGCTCAGTGGAAGAGCGTCCCGTTCACACCGGGGAGGTCGCTGGTTCGATCCCAGCCGGGACCACCGAGATCGACAGTGACGAAAGGCACCCCCGCAGGGGTGCCTTTTTTCGTACCTTGATGAAATCGTTGAGCGTGCGTGGCGCCCGGTCGGGTGGGTCGCCCGCGAGCGCTTGTTTCCTTCGAACCGCAACGGCCCCATCGGGCTCGACCACGCGTGTCGTGTGGGCACAGCTGTGGTGCTTGTGGCCGAAGTGCGCGTAGTGATGGCAGGATCGTGGTCGTCGAGGAGGACACGTCCGGATGAGCGTTGCGGACAGCGAATGGCCGGTCGTGGGGGCGACCGGAGCGAGATTCGGATCCGGTCGGTCCCGTCGACGTCGGCGACCGGCGGATCACGCCGTGCCGGTACGGAATCACCGCGAGCCGGGCCCCGTCGTGGACGAGGTCACGGCAGCCGAGATGTACCGGCCCGCAGCGCAGCCGGTCGACACAGCGCAGCCGGTCGACACAGCGCAGCCGGTCGACAGAGCGCTGTCGGTCGGTACAGCGCAGGCGGCCGGCCGGAATGCGGGCACCGGGACCAGTGTGGGAATCGAGGACATGAACCAGCCAGAGACGTCGTCGTTCGTGCGGCCGTTCGTGCGGAGCGGGGGACGCACCCGAGCCGAGGTGGAGCTGCCTCTCGAAGTGCTCGTGTCGGCCGTCCCCTCCGCGATGGGCAGTGAGTCCGGTCCGGCGATGGACGAGCATCGCCTCGTGCTGGCGTTGTGCGCCCAGCCGAGATCGATCATGGAGATCGCGGCCCTCGCGCAGATCCCGCTCGGTGTCGCGCGCGTGCTCGTCGGGGATCTCGCGGCGACCGGCGAGATCACCGTGCACCGCACGGCCGACAAGGTGGGACCGAACGTCGAACTGCTCGAACGGGTACTGACGGGTCTCAACCACCTCTGAGGACTTCGCGGCTCCCTGTGTTCGCGGTCCGCGCGGATGTCGATAGCATGATGAAGTTGCCGTGTGCTCGCGGTCGTCGACCGCAGCACGTGCCCGGCGACGACCACGTATCAGGCATCGAGCCGAGGAGTCCGTCACAGTGACCACGCCCGCATCCGCGAAACCAGCCACGATCGTCCGGGTGCCCGCGGGGACCACTGCGGGCGCGGCGGTCCGTGACGCGGGTCTGCCCACCAAGGGACCCGAGACGATCGTGGTCGTCCGCGACTCCGAAGGCGCGCTGCGCGATCTGTCCTGGACGCCCGAAGCGGACGTCGAGGTCGAGGCCGTCGGCGCCGACACCGAGGACGGCCGCAGCGTCATCCGTCACTCGGCCGCCCACGTGCTCGCGCAGGCCGTGCAGCAGGAGTTCCCGGAGGCCAAGCTCGGCATCGGCCCGCCCATCCGCGACGGTTTCTACTACGACTTCCAGGTCGAGCGTCCCTTCACGCCCGAGGATCTCGCGAAGCTCGAGAAGCGGATGAAGAAGATCGTCAAGGACGCCCAGCGCTTCTCGCGTCGCGTCGTCGACAGCCTCGAAGACGCCCGTGAGGAACTGAAGGACGAGCCGTTCAAGCTCGAACTCATCGACGACAAGGCAGGAAGCAGTGACTTCGAGCCGGACTCCGAGGTGATGGAGGTCGGCGGCAAGGAACTGACCATCTACGACAACCTCAACCCGCGCACGGGTGAGCTCGTCTGGAAGGACCTGTGCCGCGGCCCGCACGTGCCCACCACCAAGTTCATCCCGGCCTTCAAGCTCACGCGCAGCTCCGCGGCCTACTGGCGCGGCGACCAGGACAACGCCGGCCTGCAGCGCATCTACGGCACGGCCTGGGAGTCCACCGAAGCGCTCGACGCGCACCTCGAACTCCTCGCCGAGGCCGAACGCCGCGACCACCGCAAGCTCGGCAACGAGCTCGACCTGTTCTCGTTCCCAGACGAGCTCGGTTCGGGTCTGCCCGTCTTCCATCCCAAGGGCGGCATCATCCGCCAGGAGATGGAGAACTACTCGCGTCAGCGGCACGTCGAGGCCGGCTACGAGTTCGTGTACTCGCCGCACATCACCAAGGGCCAGCTGTACGAGGTCTCCGGTCACCTCGACTGGTACCGCGACGGCATGTTCCCGGCGATGCACATCGACGAGGAGCTCAACGAGGACGGCACCGTCCGCAAGCCGGGCCAGGACTACTACCTCAAGCCCATGAACTGCCCGATGCACGACCTGATCTTCCGGTCGCGCGGGCGCTCCTACCGCGAACTGCCGCTGCGCATGTTCGAGTTCGGTTCGGTCTACCGCTACGAGAAGTCCGGTGTCGTCCACGGCCTGACTCGCGTGCGCGGCATGACGCAGGACGACGCGCACATCTTCTGCACCCCCGAGCAGATGCGCGACGAGCTCACCAGCGTCCTGAACTTCATCCTCGACCTGCTCAAGGACTACGGGCTCGACGACTACTACCTCGAACTGTCGACGAAGAACCCCAAGAAGTTCGTCGGCAGCGACGAGCTGTGGGACGTCGCGACCGAGACGCTGCGGGAGGTCGGTGAGGCCTCCGGCCTCAACCTCGTGCCCGACCCGGGCGGAGCCGCCTTCTACGGCCCGAAGATCTCGGTGCAGGTCAAGGACGCGCTCGGCCGCAGCTGGCAGATGTCGACGATCCAGCTCGACTTCAACCTGCCCGAGCGGTTCGAACTCGAGTACACCGGCGCCGACGGTGCCAAGCACCGCCCCGTCATGATCCACCGCGCACTGTTCGGTTCCATCGAACGGTTCTTCGGTGTGCTCACCGAGCACTACGCCGGTGCCTTCCCCGCGTGGCTCTCGCCCGTGCAGGTCGTGGGCATTCCCGTGGCCGCCGACTTCGAGGGCCACCTGTTCGACGTCGTCGGCAAGCTCGAGGCGCAGGGGATCCGCGCCGAGGTCGACGTCTCCGACGACCGCATGCAGAAGAAGATCCGCACCCACACCACGCAGAAGGTGCCGTTCATGCTGCTCGCCGGCGAGCGCGACGTCGCGGCCGGCGCGGTCAGCTTCCGCTTCCGCGACGGCACGCAGGTCAACGGCGTGCCCGTCGACGAGGCCGTGCGAATCGTCACCGAGTGGGTCCGCCGCCGCGAGAACGCCTCGCCCACCGCCGAACTCGTCGGTTCCGGCGGGGAAGGCAGCCCGTCGTGACGGGCGACCGTACCCCGGGGCCCGCCGACATCCCAGCGACCGACGACAGTCCCGCCTCGATGGTCGACCGCGGCGTGGGGGAGTCCGACCACCTGCAGCGCCTGTGGTCGCCTCATCGCATGTCGTACATCACCGAGTCCCCGCGGGGTCGCGACGAGCCGTACGAGCCTTTCACCGACATCCCGAAGATGTCCGACGAGGAGGGCCTCGTCGTCGCACGCGGCGAACTGGTGTACGCGGTGCTCAACCTGTACCCGTACAACCCGGGTCATCTGATGGTCGTACCGTATCGCCGGGTGGCCAACCTCGAGGACCTGACGCCCGAGGAGAGCGCCGAACTCATGCAGTTCGCGCAGCGGGCGCTCCGCGTCATCAAGCGCGTCTCGCGTCCGCACGGCTTCAACGTCGGCCTCAACCTCGGTGCCGCGGCGGGAGGCTCGCTGGCCGAGCATCTCCACCTGCACGTCGTGCCGCGCTGGGGCGGCGACGCCAACTTCATCACCGTCCTCGGTGGGTCGAAGGTCATGGTGCAGCTGCTGCGCGACACCCGTGCACTGCTCGCCTCGGCATGGGACGAGTGACAGCCCTCCCCGAGTCGTCGCGATCGCATCGCACGGCCGTGGTGCCGTTCGCGTGCCGATCCGCTGCGGGCCGACTGCGCATTTCCGGCCCTACTCGTGGCAGGATCGGATTCCGGACACAACGGTCGGACAGGAAGACAGGGGTCGCGGGATGCTGAGCTTCTTCGGGCGTGCGTCGGTGTCGAAGGTCACCGCGCCGCTCGGCAAGGCGCTGATCCGTACCGGCCTGACTCCGGACGCCGTCACACTCGTCGGCACCGTCGCCACGATCGCCGCCGCCGTGACCCTGTTCCCCATGGGACACCTGTTCTGGGGTGCGATGGTCATCTGGCTGTTCGTCATGTTCGACATGCTCGACGGCGCCATGGCCCGGGCCCGCGGTGGCGGAACGCGCTTCGGCGCGGTTCTCGACGCGACCTGCGACCGGGTCGCCGACGGCGCGATCTTCGGTGGTCTCGCGTGGTGGGCCGTCTACCACGAGCAGAGCCGCCCGTTGTTCGTCGCCACCCTCGTCTGCCTCGCGACGTCGCAGGTCATCTCGTACGCGAAGGCGCGGGCCGAAGCGAGTGGACTGTCCGCCGACGGCGGTCTGATCGAACGACCCGACCGGCTCGTGATCGTGCTCGTCGGCGCCGGTCTCACCGGCCTCGGACTCGACTGGGCGATCCACATCGCGATGTGGCTGCTCGTCGTCGGATCGGTGATCACCGTCTTCCAGCGGGTTCTCGCCGTCCGCAACTCCGCGGGTGCGCGCGAACTGCTTCCCATCACACCCCCGGCCGGCGGGACGACGGAGACCCGGGACGACGGGGGAGCGCAGTGAGTGTCCGCGAGAAGGCGTCCGATCTCGCGTACGCGGGTGGCTGGCGTCTGGTCCGGGCACTGCCCGAGGGTGTCGCGCGACGGTTGTTCGACGCCGGCGCCGACTATGCGGCGCGCCGTGGCGGCGGACCGCAGCAACTGCGCCGCAACCTCGCGCGGGTGCTCGGGGTGCAGCCGCACGAGGTGCCCGACGATCTGATCCGCCGGTCGGTCCGGTCCTACGCGCGTTACTGGCGTGAGGCGTTCCGCCTGCCGGCGATGGATCTCGACGCGACCGCGAAGTCGATCGATTCGTCCATCGAAGGCCGCGAGCACATCGAGGCGGCGCTCGCCTCCGGTCGCGGCGCGATCCTGGCCCTGCCGCACAGCGGGAACTGGGATCTCGCCGGCGTGTGGTGCGTCCGCTACTTCGGCGGGCTGACCACAGTCGCCGAGCGCCTGCGGCCCGAGTCGCTCTACCGTCGCTTCCTCGACTACCGCGAGGGGCTCGGCTTCGAGATCTTCCCCTCGAGCGGCGGGGAGACGCCGCCGTTCGGGGAGCTGGCCGCGCGGTTGCGCGACAACCGGATCGTGTGCCTGCTCGGCGAACGCGACCTCGCCCGCAAGGGAGTGCCGGTCACCTTCTTCGGCGAACCCACCCGCATGCCCGCCGGACCGGCGAAACTGGCCATCGACACCGGTGCGGCACTGTTGCCGGTGCACTGCTGGTTCACCGAGGACGGCTGGGGGTTCCACGTGGATCCGGAGCTCGACGTGAGTGTCGGGATCGACGCTGCCACACAGGCCCTCGCCGACCGGTTCGCCGCCAACATCGCCGCCCACCCCGAGGACTGGCACATGCTGCAACCGTTGTGGCTCGACGACCTGTCGGAGGCTCGCCGCGCCCGGATGGAGGCGTAGGTGAGGATCGGGATGGTCTGCCCGTACTCCTTCGACGTTCCCGGTGGAGTACAGGCACACGTCGTGGATCTCGCGGAGGTCCTCATCGGCCGCGGGCACGAGGTGAGTGTGCTGGCACCCGCGTCGGAGACGACGCCCCTGCCCGACTTCGTCGTCTCCGCCGGTCGCGCCGTCGCGATCCCGTACAACGGGTCCGTCGCGCGCCTGAGTTTCGGTCCGGTCTCCTATGCCCGGGTCCGCCGCTGGATCAACGACAACGATTTCGACGTCCTCCACATCCACGAACCGAACGCGCCGAGCCTGTCGATGCTCGCGCTCAAGGTGGCGGAAGGACCGATCGTCGCGACCTTCCACACGTCGACGACGAAATCGCTGGTGCTCAGCACCTTCCAGGGTGTCCTGCAGCCCTATCTCGAGAAGATCAGCGGCCGGATCGCGGTGTCCGAGCTGGCCCGGCGGTGGCAGGTCACCTCTCTCGGTGCCGATGCGGTCGAGATCCCCAACGGTGTCGACGTGCCGTTCTTCCGGCACGCCCCGCTGCTGCCGGGTTACCCGCGAGCGGGCCGCACGGTGCTCTTCCTCGGCCGGTACGACGAACCCCGCAAGGGCATGGAGATCCTGCTCGGCGCGTTGCCGGCGCTCGTCGCCCGACATCCCGACATCGAGATCCTCGTGGTCGGGCGCGGTGACGAGGACCGCTTGCGGAAGGAAGCGGGACGCTACTTCCGGCACCTGCGGCTGCTCGGGCAGGTCGACGACGACGAGAAGGCGTCCGCGATGCGCAGCGCCGACGTGTACTGCGCGCCGAACCTCGGTGGTGAGAGCTTCGGCATCGTGCTCGTCGAGGCCATGGCCGCGGGAACGGCGGTCGTCGCCTCCCAGCTCGACGCCTTCCGCCGGGTGCTGCGCGACGGGCAGGCCGGGGTCCTCGTCCCGGTCGGCGATGCCGATGCGCTCGCGCGTGGACTCCTCGAGGTCCTCGACGACGACGACCGCCGGCAGGCATTGGTCGACTTCGGATCCACGGTGGTCGAAGCGTACGACTGGCCGGTGGTCGCGGATCAGATCCTGCGGGTCTACGAGACCGTCACCGTCGGCGCCGGCCCGGTGCGGGAGGTCCGGTCGTGACACTCAGTGCAGCGACGATCCTCGTCCTGTCGCTGATCGCCGCCGTGGTCGTGGCGATCGGTGTGTGGGCCTATTCCACCGCCAACCGACTCGACCGCCTCCATGTGCGCTCGGATCTGTCCTGGCAGGCACTCGATGCGGCCCTGGCACGTCGTGCGGTGGTCGTGCGGAGCATCGCCGCGTCGATCCCGGTTCCGGAGGGACGCGCACTCGCCCTACTCGCCGACACCGCGGAGCGGGCCGACCGCGACCGGCGCGAGGAAGCCGAGAACGCGTTGTCGGCCGCCCTGGCCCGGCTCGAGACCGGCCGGCTGCGTCCCCAGCTCGTGGCCGAACTCGCCGACGCGGAGGCGCGGGTGCTCATTGCCCGCCGGTTCCACAACGACGCGGTACGCGACACCCTGGCGCTGCGCACCCGACGGCCGGTCCGCTGGCTGCACCTCGGGGGAACCGCCCCGCTGCCCACCTATTTCGAGATTGCCGAGCGGGCGGGTGCGGTCGCCACCGCGCCTCCGGCCGTTCCCGGCACGTCCCCTTCCTCAGGCGCGGCCCCTGCTCCCGCTGCGCGGACCACCCCGGTGCCGGATCGGGCACGCACGTCGGCTCGCGTCGTGGTGCTCGACGAGGACGGCCGGGTCCTGCTGCTGCGCGGACACGACCCCACAGTGCCCGAGCGGCACTTCTGGTTCACGATCGGCGGCGCCGTCGAACCCGGCGAGGACCTGGCGACGGCCGCGCTCCGGGAGCTCGCCGAGGAGACCGGCCTGCGGATCGAGCGCGACCTCCTGTGCGGGCCGATGTGGCGGCGCGTGGCCGTCTTCCCGTTCAACGGTGAGGTCCTGCACTCGGAGGAGCTGTTCTTCGCGGTGCGGGTGCCGTCCTTCGAACCCGCTGCGGACGGCTTCACCGATCTCGAGCGGAGCATGCGCCTCGAACATCGCTGGTTCGACGACGACGAACTGCAGACGCTGGTGCGGTCCGGGAACCCGGTCTACCCGCACGATCTGCCCGAGCTGCTCGACGAGGCGAGGCAGGTCGCGACGCGGCGGCTCGAGCCGGAGATCCGCGCGATCCACTGAAATTTTGAACCCTTTCGGTCCGGCCGCAGGGCCCCTTACGTAGAGGTCCAGTTCGCGAAACTGGACGGTTCCTCTCGGGAACGCGCAGGATCTTCAATGCCCGTCCGAGGAGTGGACCGGTGTGATGCAGTCCAGTTGTTCCGAACTGGCTATAGGACCGGCTCAGCTGCGCCCCTAGGCTCGGTTCCGCTGTCCGTCGCCCGTGCGCCGGCAGCTTTCGCCGATCCGTCCACCGAGGAGGACTCCCATCGTGACCAGCCCCGACACCGCCCCCGTCACCGGTACCGCCCGCGTCAAGCGCGGCATGGCCGAGATGCTCAAGGGCGGGGTGATCATGGACGTGGTGACCCCCGAACAGGCGAAGATCGCCGAGGACGCCGGCGCGGTGGCGGTCATGGCCCTCGAACGCGTGCCCGCCGACATCCGCGCGCAGGGCGGCGTGTCGCGCATGAGCGATCCCGACATGATCGACGGCATCATCGAGGCCGTCTCGATCCCCGTCATGGCCAAGGCGCGCATCGGCCACTTCGTCGAGGCGCAGGTCCTGCAGGCCCTCGGGGTCGACTACATCGACGAGTCGGAGGTGCTCACCCCCGCCGACTACGAGAACCACATCGACAAGTTCTCGTTCACCGTGCCGTTCGTGTGCGGCGCCACGAATCTC
The DNA here is from genome assembly GCF_053345925.1 of Rhodococcus sp. C26F. NCBI lineage: Bacteria > Bacillati > Actinomycetota > Actinomycetes > Mycobacteriales > Nocardiaceae > Rhodococcus > Rhodococcus sp. C26F. The sequence continues at coordinate 239,354 of NZ_JBKFBA010000005.1, read as the reverse complement.
GGTGAGGCACTGCGCCGTATCAACGAGGGCGCGGCGATGATCCGCTCCAAGGGCGAGGCCGGCACCGGCGACGTCTCGAACGCCACGACCCACATGCGTCGGATCCGCCAGGAGATCCGGCGCCTGACCTCGCTTCCCGAGGACGAGCTCTACGTCGCCGCCAAGGAACTGCAGGCCCCCTACGACCTCGTCGTCGAGGTCGCCCGCGCCGGCAAGCTGCCCGTCACCCTCTTCACTGCCGGTGGAATCGCCACCCCCGCCGACGCGGCGATGATGATGCAGCTCGGCGCCGAGGGCGTGTTCGTCGGATCCGGAATCTTCAAGTCGGGCAACCCCGCCCAGCGTGCGGCCGCGATCGTCAAGGCCACCACCTTCCACGACGATCCCGACGTGCTCGCGAAGGTCTCGCGGGGCCTCGGCGAAGCGATGGTCGGTATCAACGTCGACGAGATCCCGCAGCCCCACCGGCTCGCCGAACGCGGCTGGTGATCGTTCTACCGGGGCGCGTGCAGGGCGAGCAGGGCGACGTCGTCCTGCACGCCCGCCCCGAGCGTCGCGAGCGCCTCGCGGACGGCCGCGACCGCTTCCGTCGCGCTCGTCGGCTTCGATGCGCGGACGTGGTCGAGGAGCCGGTCCTCCCCGAAGCGTTCGCGGGTCTCACCGGAGACGAGGGCCTCGGTCACCCCGTCGGTGTACAGCAGCAGCGTGTCGCCGGGGCGCAGCGCGAAGGTGTGCTCGACGAGCCGCGGCGTGGGCAGCATTCCGATCAGCTGTCCGCCGATCGTGGGGAGATAGTCGACGTTGCCGTTCGCGCGCACGAGGAGCGGCGGCGGATGCCCACCCGAGGCGAGACGGATGTCGACCCGTCCGGTGTCCGGATCGGGCGCGACCGTACCGAAGGTGAGCGTGCAGAAGGGAGCTCGCGTCTCGCTGTCGCGTTCGTCGAGCAGGGTGGTGTTGAGCGTCCTGAGCGCCGCGGACGGGAACGTCTCGTAGACCGCCGCGGCGCGCAGCGTGTAGCGGACGATCGACGTCACCGCCGCTGCGCGAGCGCCCTTTCCGCACACATCGCCGAGGAACAGCCCCCACGTGCCGGCGCGCGCGGGGAACAGGTCGTAGAAGTCGCCGCCGACCTCGTCGGGGGACGCGATGTGGTAGTACGCGTCGACCTCGAGTCCCGGTACCGCGGGCAGGCTCGGCGGAAGAAGGGTCGCCTGGAGCGTGGCGTTGATCTTGCGGAGCCGCTCACGTTCGAGTTCGGCCTCGCGACGGGCACGGAGCAGTTCCGTCTCGTAGGCGCGGCGCTCGCGGGCATCGAACAGCATCGTGCGGATCAGCGCGGGCCTGCCCTCGGCGTCCGGCTCGACCACCGAGGCGGCCAGGACCGGCAGCCGGGTCCGGTCGGCACGGACGAGTTCGAGGGCGATCCCGTTGATCTGTCCGTGCATGAGGAGGAGCGGCGCGTAGTGGGTCTCGTGGTAGATGCGGCCGCCCACGCTGAGAAGGTCCGAGAAGTACCGCTTGCCGACCAGTTCGTCGCTCGTGAACCCGAGCCAGTCCGTCAAGGTCCGGTTCACCTCCGTGATCCGGCCGTCCGGGAGCGTCGTCAGGAATCCGCACGGCGCGTTGTCGTACAGCGCGTCGCCGTGTCGGATACGGGGATCGAGGGTTCGATCGGTCGTCGCCGTCACCCCGATCGGCGCGCGAACGCCGCGATCGCGGCTGCTGTCTCTTCGGGTGCGCTGAGCTGCGGGCAGTGGCCGGTCGCGTTCAGGGTCACGAGTTCGCTCCCGGGGATCTGCTCGTGAACGAAGGCACCGACCTCGCGCGGGGCGATCGCATCGTGGGCGCACTGGGCGACGAGCGTGGGCACAGACACCGCGGCCAGGTCGGAGCGGTTGTCGGACAGGAAGGTCACCCGGGCGAAGACGCGCGCCACCTCAGGATCTGTGCGGCAGAAGATCTCGGCGAGTTCGTCGCCGAGCTCCGGCCGATCGGGATTGCCCATGATGACCGGCGCCATGGCCTCGGTCCAGCCGAGATAGTTCGCCTCGAGGGATTCGAGCAGCTCGTCGATGTCGTCGGCGCTGAACCCACCCCGGTAACCGGTGGCCGGATCGTCGATGAAGCACGGGGACGGCGCGAGCAGCACGAGACCGGAGAAGACCTCGGGGGCAGCGGCCGCCGCGAGGACACCGATCGACGCGCTGACCGAGTGGCCGACGAAGAGCACCGGACCGAGATCCAGGCTTCGGCACAGGTCCACGATGTCCTCGGCGTAGGTCTCCATCCGCGAGTAGCGCTGGGAGTCCCAGGCGGTCGCATCCGAACGCCCGGAGCCGACGTGGTCGAACCGCACCACGGTGAAGTCGGGTTCGAGCAGCGGGATCATCAGGCGCCACAGGTGCTGGTCGCAGCCGAAACCGTGCGCGAGGACGACCACCGGGCCCTGTCGGTTGCCCGTGATCGTCACACTGTTCCTGCGCACCACATCGGTGACTTGTCGCATTGCACCCCCTCCGTTCTCCCGAGGGTGTCATATTCGCTACTCGATAGCGATCCCGGTTCTCTCGCCACTTCCCGGGGACACGGCGTTCGGCACGCGTCCGTGCAGCTAGCCTTCTTGCGTACGGTGCACAGAAGGAGTTCCCATGGCGAAGATCGAGCAGATCCTGGCGCTCGAACAGATCGAGAACGACATCTTCCGGGGCATAGCGACGGAGACGTTGCTGCCGCGGACGTTCGGTGGTCAGGTGGCCGGTCAGGCGCTCGTGTCGGCGGTCCGCACCGTCGATCCCGCATTCGGGGTCCACTCGCTGCACGGCTACTTCCTCCGGCCGGGGAACCCGACGATGCAGATCGTCTACCTCGTCGACCGGATCCGCGACGGCCGCTCCTTCTGCACCCGGCGCGTGACGGCCGTCCAGGACGGCAAGGCGATCTTCACCATGTCGGCGTCGTTCCACGTACGCGACGAGGGGATCGAGCACCAGGACACGATGCCGCGGGTGCCGGCTCCGGAGGAACTGCCCGATCCGGAGACCGTGGTCGACGACGCGACCCTGCTGTGGGCGAAGAAGGAATGGGCCGAATGGGACTTCCGGTTCGTTCCCCGCGACCGGATGGACTCGTCGAGCAGGATGGCCGCACAGCAGCAGCTGTGGTTCAAGTCCCGCGAGATCCTCCCCGACGACCCGGTCTTCCACGTGTGCACGCTCGCGTACATGAGCGACATGACGTTGCTCGGCTCGGCGAGTGTCGGCCACGACGACGAACGGACGCAGGGTGCATCCCTGGACCACGCGATGTGGTTCCTGCGGCCGTTCCGCGCCGACGACTGGCTGCTCTACGACCAGACGTCACCCTCCGCCGGGCTGGGGCGCGCACTGACCCAGGGGCGGATCTTCGATCGCAACGGCAACATGGTCGCGGCGGTGGTGCAGGAAGGACTCACGCGGTACCTGCGCGAGTCCTGAACGAGGGCGTCCCCGACGAGGACGTCCCCACAAAGTGCCTGCGCATCGGCGACCCCGCACGGACAGGCAGGCAACGGTGACCATTTCCTCTCCCACGATCGGCGTTCTGGCACTGCAGGGCGACGTCCGCGAGCACCGCAGCGCCCTCGAGGCGGCGGGCGCGCGGACGATCGCGGTGCGGCGCGAGCGCGAACTCGACGAGGTCGACGGCATCGTCCTCCCCGGTGGGGAGTCCACGACGGTCAGCCGCCTGTTGCGCGTGTTCGACCTGCTCGAGCCGTTGCGGACCCGGTTGAAGGCGGGCCTGCCCGCCTACGGTTCGTGCGCCGGCATGATCCTGCTCGCCTCCCGGGTGCTCGACACCACCGAGGACGCCGAACACCTCGACGCCCTCGACATCGTGGTGCGCCGCAATGCCTTCGGCCGGCAGGTCGACTCGTTCGAGACCGACCTGCCGATGACGGGTCTCGGCGACGGGCCGGTGCGCGCGGTGTTCATCCGAGCCCCGTGGGTGGAGGAGATCGGGCCCGACGTGGAGGTCCTGGCCACGGTTCCGGACGGGCCGGCGGCGGGTCGGGTGGTCGCGGTGCGTCAGGGTGCCGTGATCGCGACCTCCTTCCATCCCGAGATCACCGGCGACCATCGCGTGCATCGGCTGTTCGTGGAGACCGTGCGCTCGGCGACCCGACCTCGGGTGCGCCCGACGGCCTCGGCGACATGACGACACGGCCACCGTGCCGGTGGCCCACACCGGGAGCGAGTAGAATCGACGCTCCGACCTGTCGGTTGACGCCGACCACACTTCGCCGGAAGGGGCTCGAAGCGAATGAGCGGCCACTCCAAATGGGCCACCACCAAGCACAAGAAGGCGGTCATCGATGCCAAGCGCGGCAAGATGTTCGCGAAGCTCATCAAGAACATCGAGGTGGCGGCTCGGACCGGCGGTGGCGACCCGGCGGGTAACCCGACCCTGTTCGACGCCATCCAGAAGGCGAAGAAGAGCTCGGTCCCGAACGACAACATCGAGCGTGCCCGCAAGCGTGGCGGCGGTGAGGAAGCCGGCGGTGCCGACTGGCAGACCATCACCTACGAGGGCTACGGCCCCAACGGTGTCGCGCTGCTCATCGAGTGTCTGACCGACAACCGCAACCGCGCCGCCGGCGAGGTCCGCACGGCGATGACCCGCAACGGCGGCAACATGGCCGATCCGGGTTCGGTCGCCTACCTGTTCACCCGCAAGGGCGTCGTCGTGCTCGAGAAGAACGGCCGCTCCGAGGACGAGATCCTCGAGGTCGTCCTCGAAGCGGGTGCCGAGGAGATCAACGATCTCGGCGACTCCTTCGAGATCGTCTCCGAGGCGTCCGACCTGATCGCCGTGCGTACGGCTCTCGTCGACGCCGGCATCGACTACGACTCGGCCGACCCCGATTTCCGGGCATCCGTCGAGGTGCCGGTCGACGCCGAGGGTGCACGCAAGGTCATGAAGCTGGTCGACGCGCTCGAGGACTGCGACGACGTGCAGAACGTCTACACGAACGTCGACATCTCCGACGACGTCCTCGCCGAACTCGACGCCTGAGCGACGCTCTCGTCGTACTCGTCCACGAGCGACGCTCGTCGTACTTGTCACAGCGGCCGGGGTCGCGTGTCGGTCTCCCGGCACCCGATCCCGGCCGCTATGCTCTCGAACAGGCGTTCGCAATCGTGCGAAGCGAGGTCGGGCCCGTCGAAGGCGTCGGAAACCGGCCGTATTCAGGTGTCGAGAGGTGAGTCGGGTGCGCGTGATGGGTGTCGACCCCGGTCTGACCCGCTGTGGTCTGGGGATGGTCGACACGGGACGCGGACGCGACGTGATCCCCGTCGCCGTCGGTGTCATCCGCACCTCGCCCGAACTCGACCTCGAGCACCGGCTCCTCAAGGTCTCCGACTCGGTCGAGGAGTGGATGGACCGCTACAAGCCCGACGTCGTCGCGATCGAGCGCGTGTTCTCCCAGCACAACGTGCGCACCGCGATGGGCACCGCGCAGGCCGGCGGCGTCGTCGCCCTGGCTGCGGCGCGTCGCTCGATCCCGGTCATGTTCCACACGCCGAGCGAGGTGAAGGCCGCGGTCACCGGCAGTGGCACGGCCGACAAGAAGCAGGTGACCACGATGATCACCCGCATCCTCAAGCTCGACGCCGCGCCGAAGCCCGCCGACGCCGCCGACGCGCTCGCGCTGGCCGTCGCACACTGTTGGCGGGCCCCGCTGATCGCCAGACTCGCGGCCGCCGAAGCTGCGGCCGCCCAGCAGAAGAAACGCTACGAGGAGCGGCTGCGCGAACAGTCGGCCGCACGGAAGGCAGGTAGCCGGTGATCGCCTCGGTACACGGCGAGGTACTCGACATAGCCCTCGACCACGTGGTGATCGAGGCGGGTGGGATCGGCTATCGGATCAACACCACACCCGCGACCCTCGCCGGTCTCCGGCGCGGCGAGCAGGCCAGACTCGCCACCGCGATGATCGTGCGCGAGGACTCCATGACGCTGTACGGCTTCGTCGACGCGGAGGCGCGCGAGTTGTTCGGCCTGCTGCAGACGGTCAGCGGCGTCGGTCCCCGGCTCGCCATGGCCACGCTCGCCGTCCTCGAACCCGATGCGCTGCGTGCGGCTCTCGCCGACGGCAACACCGCGGCGCTGACGCGGGTGCCCGGGATCGGCAAGCGCGGCGCCGAACGCATGATCGTCGAACTGCGCGACAAGGTCGCGGCCTTCGGCGCGACCGGATCGTCGCCCGTCGCGGCCGGTGCCTCGCCGCTGCGCGACCAGATCGTCGAGGCGCTGGTCGGTCTCGGCTTCACGCCGCGTCAGGCCGAACCGGCCGCCGACAAGGTCCTCACCGAGGACCCGGGCGCCGACGTCTCGACGGCACTGCGCTCGGCGCTCAAGCTGTTGGGTAGGTCGCGGTGACCGACGAGTACCGTGAGTTCGAGGCCGCAGGAGCGGCCCGCGAATTCGATGCTGCATCGGCCGACCGCGAGCAGTCGCCGGTCACGGCGGAGCACCTGCCCTCCGACAGTGATATCGAGACCAGCCTGCGTCCGACCAGCCTCGACGACTTCATCGGGCAACCACGGGTCCGCGAGCAGTTGCAGCTCGTCCTGCGAGGAGCGAAGCTGCGCGGCGGCACTCCCGATCACATCCTCCTGTCCGGTCCGCCCGGTCTCGGCAAGACGTCGATGGCGATGATCATCGCCGCCGAACTCGGCACGTCACTGAGACTGACCTCCGGTCCCGCGCTCGAACGCGCCGGTGATCTCGCTGCGATGCTGTCGAACCTCGCGGAGGGCGACGTGCTGTTCATCGACGAGATCCACCGCATCGCCCGACCGGCCGAGGAGATGCTGTATCTGGCGATGGAGGACTTCCGCGTCGACGTCGTGGTGGGCAAGGGGCCCGGCGCGACGTCCATCCCGCTCGAGGTCGCACCCTTCACCCTCGTCGGCGCGACCACCCGTTCCGGTGCCCTCACCGGCCCGCTGCGCGACCGGTTCGGTTTCACTGCGCACATGGACTTCTACGAGCCCCCCGAGCTGCAGCGCATCCTGCACCGCTCCGCATCGATCCTCGGGATCGATCTCCGCGACGACGCCGCCGCGGAGATCGCCGGTCGCTCCCGCGGCACGCCGCGTATCGCCAACCGGTTGCTGCGCCGCGTCCGCGACTACGCCGACGTGCGCGCCGACGGTGTCGTGACCCGGGCCGTGGCCCAGGCCGCGCTCGAGGTGTACGACGTCGACCCGATCGGTCTCGATCGTCTCGACCGCGCCGTTCTCGGCGCACTCGTCCGCAGTTTCGGTGGTGGCCCGGTCGGCGTGTCGACACTCGCGGTGGCCGTGGGGGAGGAGCCCGCCACCGTCGAGGAGGTGTGCGAGCCGTTCCTGGTCCGTGCCGGCATGGTCGCGCGCACTCCGCGCGGACGTGTCGCGACGCAGGCCGCCTGGTTGCAGCTCGGCCTCACCCCGCCGCCGGAGGCCGCCACCGGGGGCATCGAGGTGCGTGCGCGCGAACCACAGCTCGAGCTGTTCGAGGACGACCCGGACACGACCCTCGAGGGCGGTGTCGATCCGTCCGACCCGGACGATCCGGACGTACGGCGGTAGGACCCTCGCCCGGGGAATGGCACACTGGTCTACTGCGTCGGTCCGTGGAGGCCGATCCCGACGTCGTGGTGCCGCATGCGCCACCACGACCCGCTGGTGTCGCTCGCGTCACCACCCACCGACAACGACCGAGGACTGACTTCAACGATGGAACTGCTCTTCCCTCTCCTGATCCTGGCACTGCTCGTCCCGACCTTCCTGGGCGTGCGGCGTCAGAAGAAGGAGATGCAGAAGGTGACGGCGCTGCAGGACTCCCTGCGCATCGGCGACCGCGTGATGACCACCGCGGGTCTGCACGCCACGGTGGCCGCCCTCGCCGACGACACCGTCGATCTCGAGATCGCGCCGGGTGTCGTGACGACCTGGTCGCGTCAGGTCATCCGGGAGCGCGTCGAGACCGAGACCCCGCAGGATCCGGATCTGCTCCGCAAGGACGACGATGCGAACCCGCCGGAGGGACGTCCGACCGAGTACTGACAGCCGATTCGCGACGCACGGTTTCGGCACCGGAGTCCTCCGGTGCCGGTGCCGAGCGCCGCGCGACTGCACCCGACCACCACTCACTCGCATCGAGGAGACTGACAGACCGTGGCACCTTCCAACGGATCGGTGCATCCCGTGCGCGCTCTCGCCCTGTTCGGGGTGATTCTCGCCGCGTTGTATGCACTGGTCTTCTTCACCGGGGACAAGTCGCCCACCCCGAAGCTGGGCATCGACCTGCAGGGTGGCACCCGCGTCACCCTCACCGCGCGAACCCCCGACGGGAGCAGCCCGAGTCCGGACAGCCTCCGCCAGGCCCAGCAGATCATCGAGACCCGCGTCAACGGGCTCGGTGTGTCGGGTTCGGAGGTGATCGTCGAGGGCGACAACCTCGTGATCACCGTCCCGGGTGAGGACAGCGCCCAGGCCAGGACGCTGGGCCAGACCGCCCGGCTGTACATCAGGCCGGTGATCGGGGGACCGATCGACGCGAACATGACCGCCGAGGATCTCGCCGAGCAGCCCGGTGCCGGTACCCCCGAGGGCGGGCTGCCCGCAGAACCGGCCCCTGCCGAACCGGCACCCGGAGAACCCGCGCCGGCCGACCAGGCTCCGCCCGCCGACGCACCCGAACCGCAGGGACGTCCGTTCCCGGCGCAGGATCCCACCGTGCCCACCGATGCCCCGGCACCGGCCGAGACGCCCGAGGCCCCCGTCGAGGCGCCCCAGGCTCCGGCCGAGCCCACCGGAGCACCCGAGGCTCCCGAGAACGACGGCTCGCTCACGCCGCAGGAACAGGCGGCTGCCGACATCGCCACGGCCAAGGCCACCCGTCAGAGCGAGGACCCCGCGGTGCAGCAGGCCGCGGCTCTCGCGCTCGACTGCTCCGCCGCCGACCCGCTCGCGGGCAACGACGACCCGGCGCTTCCGCTCGTCGCGTGCTCCACGGACGGCACCGCGATCTACCTGCTCGGTCCGAGCATCATCGACGGTCAGCAGATCGACGACGCGACCTCCGGCTTCAACCAGCAGCAGTCGCGCTACGAGGTCAGCCTGACCTTCGACAGCGAGGGCAGCAACACCTGGGCGCAGTTCACGGCCGCGAACATCGGTCAGCAGGCCGCCTTCGTGCTCGACTCGAAGGTCGTCAGCGCCCCGGTGATCCAGGGCGCCACGCCCGCCGGCAGTGCAACCTCGATCACCGGCCAATTCACGAACACGCAGGCCGCCGAGCTCGCGAACACCCTCAAGTACGGCTCGCTGCCGCTGTCGTTCGTGGCGTCCGAAGCCGAGACCGTCTCCGCGACACTGGGTCTGGCCTCGCTCGAGGCCGGCCTGATCGCCGGTGCGGTGGGCCTGGCCCTCGTGCTGCTCTTCTGCCTCGCCTACTACCGGATGCTCGGACTGCTCACCGCGCTGTCGCTCGTCCTGTCGGGCCTGGCGGTCTACGCGGTCATGGTGCTGCTCGGCAGATACATCGGGTTCACGCTCGACCTCGCCGGCGTCGCCGGTCTCATCATCGGTATCGGCATGACTGCCGACTCGTTCGTCGTGTTCTTCGAACGGATCAAGGACGAGATCCGTGAGGGGCGGAGTTTCCGTTCCGCGGTGCCGCGCGGTTGGGCCCGTGCCCGCCGGACGATCCTGTCCGGTAACGCGGTCAGCTTCATCGCCGCCGCCGTGCTCTACGTCCTGGCCGTCGGTCAGGTCCGCGGCTTCGCGTTCACCCTCGGCCTCACCACGATCCTCGACGTCGTCGTCGTGTTCCTGGTGACCTGGCCGCTGGTGTTCCTGGCCTCGAAGTCGAAGTTCTGGTCCAAGCCGAGCGTGAACGGTCTGGGCGCGATCCAGCAGGTGGCCGACGAGCGTCGTCTCGTCGCCGCGACCGCTGCGAAGGAGGCGTGACGATGACCGACACGACCACGACGACGGCCGCGCCGCAGCACAGCCGGCTGTCCCGTCTGTACACCGGCACGGGCGCCTTCGAGATCGTCGGACGCCGCAAGCGGTGGTACATCGTCACCGCGGTGATCGTGTTGATCGCCCTGCTCAGCATGCTGCTGCGCGGATTCAGCTGGGGTATCGACTTCGAGGGCGGCACCCGCATCCAGATGCCGGCCGTGCCGGGCGTCTCCGTCGAGGAAGTCGAGACCGTCTTCAGCGACACCATCGGCTTCGAACCCGAGGCGGTGCAGACTGTCGGCGCCGGCGACGGAGCGACCGTCCAGATCCGGTCGGAGACCCTCGACGGCGAGCAGGTCGCCGAGCTGCAGACCGCGCTGTTCGAGGAGTTCCAGCCCGCCGGGCCGGACGGTGAGCCGTCCCGCAACTCGATCAGCGTCGCCGACGTCAGCGAGACGTGGGGAAGCCAGATCACCAACAAGGCGCTCATCGCGCTGGTGGTCTTCCTCGTCATCGTCAGCATCTACATCACGATCCGATACCAGCGGAACATGGCGCTCGCAGCGATCACGGCCCTGTTCTTCGACATCATCGTGACAGCGGGTGTCTACGCCCTCGTCGGCTTCGAGGTCAGCCCTGCGACCGTCATCGGTCTGCTCACGATCCTCGGTTTCTCGCTCTACGACACGGTCGTCGTCTTCGACAAGGTCGAGGAGAACACCCGCGGCATCCTGCACCTGCACCGCCGCACCTACGCCGAGCAGGCCAACCTCGCCGTCAACCAGACGCTCATGCGCTCGATCAACACCACGATCATCTCGGTGTTGCCGGTGCTGGCCCTGATGGTCATCGCGGTGTGGCTCCTCGGTGTGGGCACGCTCAAGGACCTCGCCCTCGTCCAGTTGGTCGGCATCGTCGTCGGTACCTTCTCGTCGATCTTCTTCGCGACCCCGTTGCTGGTTACGCTCGAGGAATGGCGTGGTCCGGTCGCGAAGCACACCCGCAAGGTGCTTGCCAAGCGGGAGGAGGCCGCCGCCCGCGCGGCGAAGGCCGGGACGACGGCCGGATCGCAGTCGGCCGACGCGGTCGACGCAAAGGTGGTGCCGACGGTGCAGGGCGCCGGATCCCTGCCCGACCGGGCGACGGTCCGTCGCGGCCCCGCCCCCGGGGCACGACCCACCGGAAAGCGCGGCAAGAGAAGGTCCTGACATGGCGGTGAGCGAGCGGAACGACCCGACGACGACGCGGTCGCCGAGGCGCCGCGGCACGCTCCTCGCGTGCGCGGCGGTGGCCTCGACACTTGCGTTCTCCACCGTCGCGTGCGGCACGGACGAGGAACCGGTGCACTCGATCGGGTACGCGATCGACAACACGGTGACGACCTACAACGCCAACACCGTCGACGGTGCGGCCTCGGGCGCGCGCCAGGCGTTCGCCCGGGTGCTGCCGGGCTTCGGCTACGTCGGTCCGTCGGGCCGGGTGATCGCGGACACCGACATCGGCACCGCCTCGGTCGTGCCCGGTGAGGGGCTCACCGTGCAGTACCGCCTGTCGCCGGACGCGGTCTACTCCGACGGTGTGCCCATGTCCTGCGACGACCTCGTCCTGGCCTGGGCTGCGTCGAGCGGACGCTTCACCGCTCCCGACGAGTCCGGCGAGCAGGTCCCGCTGTTCGACGCCGCCCATCGTGGTGGTTACGCCGACATCGACCGGGTCGACTGTCAGCCCGGGTCGAAGGAGGCCACCGTCGTCTTCCGGCCCGGCCGCGAGGACACGAACTGGAAGGCGCTGTTCGGGGCCACCGAGCTGATGCCGGCCCACGTGGCGGCAGGACGGTCGGGTGTGTCCGACCTGGTCGGAGCGATCACGGCGAACGACACCGAGGCCGTCCGGCGCATCGCGGAGTTCTGGAACACCGGCTGGAGCCTCACCCCGGGTGAGATCGATCCGGCGCTGTTCCCGTCCGCGGGCCCGTACCGCCTCGAGTCGTACACCGCCGAGGACGGCCTGACGCTCGTCGCGAACGAGCGGTGGTGGGGGAACGCCCCGGGCACCGACCGCATCGTCGTCTGGCCGCGCGGCACCGACACGTCCGCGGCCGCGGAGGACGGCCGCATCCACGTCGTCGACGTGGCCGAGGGATCCGTCGGCCACAGCAACCTCGGCGACGGCGCCGACGTCTCCACCGTCGTCTCACGCAACCTCGAGCAACTGGTGTTCGCCACGAGCGGTGTCTTCCAGGACCCGGCGGCGCGCCGCGCCGTCGCCCTGTGCACGCCTCGCACACAGCTGTTCGACGAACTCGGCGCGTCCGACGAGTCGAACGGCGTCACGGGCCCGATCACCTCGCGGCTCCTGGCGCCCGACTCGCCGTTGTACCCGCAGACCGTGCCGACCGCCGAACGCTACGCCGAGGTCGACATCGACGCCGCGCGTTCCGAACGTGAGGCCTCCGGTCAGGACCGCATGCAGGTCCGCATCGGCTATCTCGGACCGGACGAGCGCCGCGCGCGCACCGTCGAGCTGATCGGCGAGTCCTGCCGCGAGGCGGGCATCGAGATCGTCGACGCCGGCTCCGACACCTTCAGGCCGTCGCAGCTGACGGCGGGGGAGGTCGACGCGATCCTCGTCGGGACGGCCACGGCCGCCGGTGCCGGTGGCGCCGCCGACATGGAGCACGCCCGCGACGCACTGCACTCCGGGGCCGGCAGCAACGTCGGCGGTTATTCGATCGGCCGCGTCGACGAACTGCTCGACGGCCTGCTCGTGGCGAAGGACAACGCGGCCATCGCGGGACTCGCGACCGAGGCCGAACGCATCCTGTGGGGCGACGTCCCCACCCTGCCCCTGTTCGCGCAGCCCCGCACGATCGGGTTCGCGGCGGGAATGCATGCCGGGATGCCCAACCCGACGACCGCGGGTGCGGGCTGGAACATGGACCGGTGGATACTCGGAGGATGAACGCTCAACGGATCGGCGACCCGCGGCTCGTCGAGGAAGCTGCCGTGGCCGTCGCCGAACACACCCGATGGGTCGACGATTTCCCGACCGCGGGTGTCCGTTTCGCCGACCTGACGCCCGTCTTCGCCGACGGACCGTCCTTCTCGGCCGTGATCGCGGCGCTGGCCTCCGCGGCGCCCGACGCCGAACTCGTCGCCGGTATCGATGCGCGCGGCTTCCTCCTCGGCGGCGGCATCGCCCGCACCCTCGGGGTGGGCGTGCTCGCCGTCCGCAAGGCGGGCAAACTCCCGCCGCCCGTCCAGACCTGTGAATACAGCCTCGAATACGGCACCGCCGCGATCGAGATCCCGGGCGACTGGATGGCCCTCCAGGGCCGCAAGGTGCTCGTCGTCGACGACGTCCTCGCGACCGGCGGAACCCTCGCCGCGACCGTCGAACTGCTCGAACGCGTCGGCGCCGAGGTCGTCGGGATCACCGTCGTCACCGAGATCGAAGCCCTCGGTGGTCGGGCGCGGCTGCAGAAGTACCCGCTCACGTCTCTCGTGCGGATCTGAGAGATAGAGTTGCCACAGGTGCCGGTGAACCCGCCGGGCCCGTACGGTCCGGACATGCGCATCGGTGACGAACCGGGTTCGCAGCCGCGACGGGAGGTGGAGGCATGACCCAGAATCTCGATCGGTCCCACAATTCCGGTCAGAACCCGACCCCCACACCGGCATCGACCTCCGCGTCGAGGCGGGTACGCGCCCGCCTGGCGCGACGCATCACCGGTCAGCGGGGCACGAGCCTCAAGCCGGTCCTCGAGCCGCTGGTCACCATCCACCGCGAGCTGTATCCGAAGGCCGACCTCTCGCAGCTGCAGCGGGCCTACGACGTCGCCGAGGAACGGCACGCCAGCCAGAAGCGCAAGTCCGGCGATCCGTACATCACCCATCCGCTGGCGGTCGCCACGATCCTCGCCGAACTCGGCATGGACACCACGACCCTCGTCGCGGCACTGCTCCACGACACCGTCGAGGACACCGGGTACACGCTCGAGCAGCTCACCGCCGAGTTCGGTGAAGAGGTCGCGCATCTCGTCGACGGCGTCACCAAACTCGACAAGGTCGTGCTCGGCTCGGCCGCCGAGGGCGAGACCATCCGCAAGATGATCATCGCGATGGCGCGCGACCCTCGGGTGCTCGTCATCAAGGTCGCCGACCGCCTGCACAACATGCGGACCATGCGCTTCCTGCCTCCCGAGAAGCAGGCCCGCAAGGCACGGGAGACCCTCGAGGTCATCGCCCCGCTGGCCCACCGCCTCGGGATGGCGACGGTCAAGTGGGAGCTCGAGGACCTCGCCTTCGCGATCCTCCACCCGAAGAAGTACGAGGAGATCGTCCGGCTCGTCGCGACCCGCGCGCCGTCGCGCGATACCTACCTGGCCACCGTCCGCGACGAGATCGGGCGGACACTCTCGGCGTCGCGGATCGACGCGGTCGTCGAGGGCCGACCCAAGCACTACTGGTCGATCTACCAGAAGATGATCGTCAAGGGGCGCGACTTCGACGACATCCACGACCTGGTCGGCGTGCGCATCCTGTGCAACGAGATCCGCGACTGCTACGCGGCCGTCGGTGTCGTGCACTCGCTGTGGCAGCCCATGGCGGGACGGTTCAAGGACTACATCGCCCAGCCCCGCTACGGCGTCTACCAGTCGCTGCACACCACCGTCATCGGTCCCGAGGGCAAGCCGCTCGAGGTGCAGATCCGCACGCACGAGATGCACCGCACCGCCGAGTTCGGCATCGCCGCGCACTGGCGGTACAAGGAGACCAAGGGACGCCACTCGGGTGATGTCGCCGAGCTCGACGACATGGCCTGGATGCGGCAGCTCCTCGACTGGCAGCGGGAAGCGGCCGACCCGGGGGAGTTCCTCGAATCGCTCCGCTACGACCTGGCGGTCAAGGAGATCTTCGTCTTCACGCCCAAGGGCGACGTGATCACGCTGCCCTCCGGCTCGACGCCCGTGGACTTCGCGTACGCCGTGCACACCGAGGTCGGGCACCGCTGCATCGGTGCCCGGGTCAACGGCCGCCTCGTGGCCCTCGAACGCAAGCTCGAGAACGGCGAGGTCGTGGAGGTCTTCACCTCCAAGGACCCCAACGCCGGCCCGAGCCGCGACTGGCAGTCGTTCGTCGTCTCACCCCGCGCCAAGGCGAAGATCCGGCAGTGGTTCGCCAAGGAACGTCGCGAGGAGGCCCTCGAATCCGGCAAGGACGCCATCGCGAAGGAGGTCCGTCGCGTCGGTCTGCCGTTGCAGCGCCTGATGAACGCCGACCTGATGGTCGCGGTCGCCAAGGAACTGCGCTACGCCGATGTCTCGGCGCTGTACACCGCGGTCGGTGAGCACCATGTCTCGGCGCACCACGTCGTGCAACGGCTGGTCGCGCTGCTCGGCGGGGTCGGCGGTGTCGAGGAGGAGCTGGCCGAGCGGTCGACCCCGTCGACCATCCCCACCCGCTCGCGGCACAGCGGCGACTCCGGTGTCCTCGTGCCGGGCGCACCGGGCACGGTCTCGAAACTCGCCAAGTGCTGCACGCCCGTCCCCGGCGACGAGATCATGGGCTTCGTGACCCGCACCGGAGCGGTGAGCGTGCACCGCACCGACTGCACCAACGCCGGGTCGCTGCGGGAGCAGTCGGAGCGCATCATCGAGGTGCAGTGGGCGCCCTCGCCGTCGTCGGTCTTCCTCGTCGCGATCCAGATCGAGGCCCTCGACCGGCACCGCCTGCTGTCGGACGTCACGAAGGCGCTCGCCGACGAGAAGGTCAACATCCTGTCGGCCTCGGTGACGACCACGGGCGACCGGGTCGCGGTGAGCCGGTTCACCTTCGAGATGGGCGATCCGAAGCATCTCGGACACGTGCTCAATGTCGTCCGCAACGTCGAGGGCGTCTACGACGTCTACCGGGTGACCTCGGCAGCCTGATCGCCCCCCTGATCGCCCCGTTCACGTCGCTCCGTCACCGTACGGCTCCGATCACGACGGGCGTCGTGGGTACGCCACCCCCGAGCGGGCTGGAACCGTCGTGTCCGTTCGCGGCGGCCGCGTCGAGCACCGGCATCCCGGCATCGGCGATGCGGCCGAAGGCCGTGAAGTCCGGGCGCAACAGCGAATCTCCGAGCAGCAGGAAGAACTGGCTGCCGTTGCTGTTCTCCACCCCGGCATTGGCCATCGCGATCGTGCCGCGCGGATACAGCACCGCCGGCGGGAGATAGGACGTCGCCGCCTCCGCATCGAACTGGGGCACCGGGTACTCGTCCGCGAAGGTGTAACCGGGACCGCCGGATCCCGTGCCGGTCGGGTCGCCGCACTGGTAGAGCTCACCGCCCGGATCGGTTGCGAGACGGTGGCAGGACGTGCCGTCGTAGAACCCGCGACGCGCGAGATCGACGAAGCTGTTGACCGTGCACGGCGCCTGGGCCCGATCGAGCACGAGCGGGATCGCCCCGATCGACGTCTCGAGGGTCAAGTCGACGATGCCCACGGTCGATGTGGTCGACGGGGGACGAGCACCACCCTTGTCGACGTACTCGCACGTCACGGTCGGTGCCGGTGGGGCCGGGACCTCGGGGAGTCCCCGATAGATGGACAGATCGCGCGGGGGAGCCGACCGTGGCTGTGCGGCCTCGGTGACCTTCGTGGTCGCGGAACCGGCGTCCTGCGCACAACCGCCGAGCAACGCTGCGACGGCGACGAGACAGAGCGGAACAACGGTGCGGAGCCGGGACGCGAACCGCCGCTCAGTGGTGTGGATCACAGAATCGGGACGCTATCGGAACCCTGCACGAACCGATAGGTGCCGAGTGCGGATCGGTGAACAATCACCCCCGAGATCACCCCGTGAGGTGGTGTGGTCCAGCGGATCTCGTACCGGACGGTAGCATCCACGCCTTCGGAGCCCTGAAGACGCCGACGT